>VSNO01000036.1 GCA_009774375.1 Lachnospiraceae bacterium | reverse complement strand
TAAGAAAAACCCCTGCCCGGATCATCGATCTGCATGGATGACACGCCCAGATCCGCGAGGACAAAATCAAACGGTCAGAGCTCCGCCGCGATCAGGTCAAAATCGGCAAAGTTTTCCTGCAGGATCGTCAGGATCTCCGGACCATATCCGGCCCGCTCCAACCGTTCTTTTGTCCTGACGATCTCGATCGGATCCACATCAAGTGCATAGATATGGCCGCTGCCCTGCAGCTGTTCCAGCATCCTGCGCGTGTGGCCGCCATAGCCAAGCGTGGCATCCAGTCCTTTTTGCCCTGGCTGTATCTGCAGAAAGTCCAGGATCTCCTGAACCATGATGGACCGGTGCATGCCTGCCGGCGTACTGCCCTTGCTGATCACTTTCTCGACCGTGTCCGCGTATCTCTCCGGATCGTGTTCCTTGTATTTTTCCTCGAATCTTCTGGGGTGCGTCCCCTTGTAGCGCACGCGCCTTCTGTGTTGTTCTTCCATATGACCCTTCCTGTCTTTTTCTAGAGCGTGTTTGAAAAATATTTCATCCTTATATTACCACACGATCGTCCAGTTTTCTATCCCGTATCCAAACTCCTCACACAGAATCCCAAAGAAGAGGGGGCGAATGATCGCCCCCCTGTACTTCTCTGCAGATTCACAGATCCTTACTGCAGGACATTGCGCACCTTATCCTCATATTCTTCTTTGGTGATGATGTCCATCTCATACTGCATCTGGATCTTTTTCAATGTCTCAAAATTGTCAAACTTCCTCTGTGCCTTCGCCAGTTTTTCCTCATACTCGTCAAACGAGATCACGTCCAGATCGCGCGCCTTATCCAGCTTGCGCTTCTCGCTCTCAAACTGATCCAGCGCCTTTTTCCTGTCCTTTTCCAGCGAATGCTGTCTGACCTGCTGATCCTTCTGCGCGATCTGCTCTGCGATCTCTGCCACTTTTTCCAGATCCGGATTGATGACGTCCAATATATCTGACACATCAAACGGAGCCGTGCGGAAAGAATCCGCGATATACGCGACATAGCGCTTGCCGATCTCCGCATACTGGCTCTCCAGCTTCTTCTCGACTGCCGCCTTCTGAATCCTCAGATTTGCAAGCTCGGTCTGCTCCTTTGTCACATTGCCGATCTCCCTTACGACTTTCGTTGTCTTATCAAAAAAATCCATCTCTTCTCCTCCTGTTTATGCAGCGTGCCCCGGACTTCGGGAATACGTTGTCTGATACGCTTTTGTTAATATGTTATCCTTATTCTATCACCCAAAGCAATACTGCACCACCAAACTATTTATAAATAATGTGAAAAAAGGATAAAGCCCTTTTCTTTACATCAGCAACCCTGTTATGCTATACTATGATCATCATAATATATTTTATCCCTGACAGAGAAAGGAGTTTCTATGGAATCAGCAAGAATAAACAATTGCTTTACAGAGGAGGACTACTACAATCTCCCCGACGATATGCATGCCGAGCTGATCGACGGCAAATTCTACGACATGGCGTCGCCAAACCGCACACATCAGGAGATTGTTGGCTATTTCATTAAAAAGATCGGAAATTACATTGATGCCGAAAAGGGTTCCTGCAAAATCTATCCGGGGCCATTTGCCGTCAAGCTGTTCAATGACAGGAACACGATCGTGGAACCGGATATCAGTGTCATCTGCGATCCAGACAAGCTCACAGACAAGGGCTGCTCCGGCGCGCCCGACTGGATCGTGGAGGTCGCCTCGCCGACCAACACCGCCCACGATTACGTCCGGAAACTGAACCTTTATGTCAAGGCAGGTGTCCGTGAATACTGGATCGTGGATCCGATGGTAAGGGAGATCTCTGTGTATTACTTTGAACAAAGCTCCTTTCCCACGTCGTACACTTTCGAGGACAAGGTCAAAGTGAACATTTATGACACCCTGTGGATCGATTTTCAGGAATTGCCGCTGTGATCCTTATGGATCCGGTTCTTTAGGACGAAGACCCTCCCTGAGCAGTCCGTCATATTCTTCCCATGAGATGTATCTGCCGCCCATGCTCTCCAGATGGTCCGTGTGGAACTGGCAGTCGATCAGCAGAAAGCCCTGCTGCTCCAGAAGCTGCGCAAAAGCGATCAGCGCTGTCTTGGAACCGTTCTCTTTCTCAGAAAACATACTCTCGCCGAAAAAACATTTGCCGATGCAGACGCCATAAAACCCGCCCGCAAGCTCACCGTCCTCAAAAACCTCCACACTGACCGCATACCCCTGTTCATGCAGTCGGCGGTATGCCGCTTCCATCTCGTCCGATATCCACGTGCCGCCGTTAAACTCTCTCTTGATGCGGCAGCGATGCATGGTATCTGCAAAATCCCTGTTCAGAACCACCCGCAATTCGTGTTTCTTCATATATTTCTTCATGGAATGGGAGATGTGGATCTCTTCTGGAAAGATGACAAAGCGCTCTTTGGGACACCACCACAGGATTTCCTCCCCAGGTTCATACCACGGAAAGATCCCGTGCGTGTATGCCAGCAGAAGACGCTCGACACACAGATCTCCTCCCACAGCGAGAAGCCCGTCGTCCCTTGCGAGCGTTGGATCCGGAAATGATATTTCTTTGTCACTGATGCGAAAAACAGGCATGATCGATCACCTTCTCACTTATAAAACTTTCACCTTTGTTCGAACGTTCTTTCGGCCTTTCTCCTGCGGATATTGCAGCAAAAATTTGTCCTCTGCGGCTGCCAGCCTGCATTTTCCGCCTTTTTTCAGCCTGCCAAACAGGATCTCGTCCACCAGGAGCGGCTTTATCTCGCCCTGGATCACGCGGTCGATCTCCCTTGCGCCGAATTCCGTGGAGATCCCCTTCCTTTTCAGCAGTTTCTTCGCCGCCGCATCCACCGACAGCTCCACTTTTTTCGCCAGGAGCAGCTTCTGCAGTTCTCCGAGCTTTTTCTCCGTGATCTGCCCTGCCATCGTATCGTCCATCCCATGAAAGACGACGATCTTGTTCAGGCGGTTTCGGAATTCCGGCTGGAATATCCGCTTTACCTCCTCCATGATCACGTCCGCCCTGACATCCTGTCCCATAAACCCGATTCCGTGCCTGCCGATCCGGCTTGCCCCCGCATTGGAGGTCATGATGACGATCACGTTGCGGAAATCTGCCTTTCTGCCCTGATTGTCCGTGAGCGTGGCGTAGTCCATCACCTGCAGGAGAATGTTGTAAATGTCCGGGTGGGCTTTCTCAATCTCGTCCAGCAGCAGCACGGCATGGGGATTCTTGCGGATCTCCTCCGTCAAAAGACCGCCCTCCTCATAGCCGACATATCCTGCCGGCGAACCGATCAGCTTCGCGACCGCATGTTTTTCCTCGTACTCACTCATGTCAAAGCGGATCAGCTTCACGCCAAGCTCGTCCGCCAGACTCCGTGCGATCTCCGTCTTGCCGACGCCTGTCGGTCCCACAAACAGCAGGCTCGCCAGCGGCTTTCCCTCCTCCAGAAGCCCTGCCCTTGAGAATTTCACCGCATTGACCACCTGCGCGATCGCCTCATTCTGTCCATACACGCGGTTCATCAGCCGTTTTTCAAGCGTTGCAAGCGTCTCGATCTCATCATGCTCCACCACCTGTTTCGGGATCTGACAGGTTTTGGACAGAATCTCGTCGATCAGGCCTTTCCCCACAGTCTGCGTTTTCTGCTCAAGCGGGTGCAGACGGCGGTAAGCCCCCGCCTCGTCGATCAGGTCGATCGCCTTGTCCGGCAGACAGCGCTCATTGACATACTTCGCACTCATACTGACCGCATACGCGATCACGCCCTTTCCATACGTCACCCCATGGAATTTCTCATAACTCTTTTTCAGCCCCTCCAGAATGCGCGTGGCGTCTTCTATACCGGGTTCCCTGATATCAATATTCTGAAAGCGGCGCACCAGGCTCCTGCTCTTCTCGAAATGCTTCTTGTACTCCTCGTAGGTCGTGGCGCCGATAAAGCGGATACTGCCTGCCGCCAGGTAGGGCTTTAACATATTTGAGATGTCAAAAGAACCTCCGTTCACCGCACCGGCGCCGACGATATTATGAATCTCATCGATGTAGACGATCGGCTTCTCCTCGCGGCTGATACTGTCCATGACCCGTTTAAACCGTTTCTCAAAATCACCGCGAAACTGCGTCCCCGCGATCAGGCTTCCGAGATCCAGCGAAAAGATCTTCGCATTTTTTAACGGCTCCGGAACCCGGTCCTCCTCGATCAGACGGGCAAGGCCATAGGTGATCGCCGTCTTGCCGACACCCGGCTCACCGATGTGGAGCGGATTGTTCTTCTCCTTGCGGCACAGGATCTGCATCGTACGCTCAAGCTCGTCCTCCCTGCCGATCAGCGGATTGACCCCCTCCAGCGCGTCGTTCAGACAGACAGTGAACTGCTGCCACACTTTGTCAGTTTTTTCCTCTCCCTGCGCATCCTCCGCAAGCGTATCCATACCATCTGTCCCACCAGCCAGGTCTCTGCTGCCCGTCTGCCTGCCGTCTGCCGCCCGCCTGTCAGCGGACAGTTCCTCATATAATATGGTCATCTGCTGCAGAAGCTCAGCGTGTTCTATCCCCTGCAATTGCATGTAATAGACAGCATAGCTCTCCTCCAGCTCAAACATGGCATGGATAATGTGCATCAGTCCGACGACATTTTTCCCGCTGCCCTGCGCCGACTGCCATGCAAAAGACAGCATGGTTCCCATTCCAGCGGAAAACTCCGGGTTTCGATCCGGATCCGCAGATGCGTTTCCCTCCGGGCTGACAGAGACCATATATTGATTGAAATAGCCTTCCAACTGCTCCGACAGCTCCGAAATATTTCCGCCGCAGTCCTCAAACGCCTCCGCAAAGATCTTGTTGCCGCATATGACATACAGCACCAGCTCCGGCGTCACAAGCTCATAATGCCTGTTCTTTGCCAGAACCACCACGGAATTGATGATCTCCGCCACCTCTCTTGTTACCTGCATAACTTTCCTCCATCATTTTTCAACACACCGCGGAGAATGCCGCCCTCTGGTTTCATGTTTTTATTCCAGTGTCATCCGAAACGGAAATCCCTCCGCTTTCGCCCTTGCCGCCGCTGTCTGCACTTTGGAGACGGCAATGTCGTACGGATACGAACCCACCACGGCCTTTCCCACCTCATGCACCAGCAGCATCAGCCGCTCCGCCTCCATCTCGTCTTTGTGAAAGATATCCCTCAGTATGTCAACCACAAAGTCCATTGTGGTAAAATCGTCATTGTGCATGATCACTTTATACTGCTTCGGTTCCCGTATTCTGATCCGGGTACTCTCCTTTGTTTCTCCCTGCGCTGCCATCTGATATTACTCCATCCCATCTACTTCGTTTTTTTATCAAACTGTGACAAGTCCTGTCCCTTCAATGCTTTCTCGAGCAGTGCCGGCAAGAGCTCCGGCGTGCATGCAAAACACGGTACGCCGAGTCCTGCAAGCTTCTGCGCCATCTGCGTATCATAATAAGGCTTTCCGCCGTCCGCGATCGCGAGCAGGCTGACCACAGTCACCCCGGATTCCTTCAGATCGCCGATACGCCGCAGCAATGCCGCCCTGTTTCCGCCCTCCTCCAGATCGGATATCAGGAAAAACAGTGTTTTTGCCGGATTCTCGATAAACTGCTCACAGTAGGCAACTGACTTGTTGATATCCGTGCCGCCTCCTAACTGGAATCCAAACAGCAGATCGACCGGATCATCACTCTTTTCTGTCAGGTCAACGATATTGGTGTCAAACGCGACGATCCTTGTCCTGATGCTCGCCATGCTCGCCAGAATGCAGCTGATGATCGAGGAATAGATCACGGACTCTCCCATCGAACCGCTCTGGTCAATATCGAGTATGATGGTCCACTTGTTCGCCGCAGTCGTACTCGTCCGGTCAAAAAAGTAAAAATGCTCGGGTACGATCGTCTTTAGCTCTGCATTATAATGCTTTAGATTGCGGCTGATCGTCATCTTGTAATCCATCGCCGACGCGGAAGGGATCGGTGAGTGCTTTTTCTTGTTGACTGCAGCAGTCACAGCACGCCGGATATCCTGTTCCAGAAGTTTATTGATCTCTTCCACGATCTTCTTGATAAATTCGCGGACGCTCTCCTTGGATCGCTTCGGTATCTGGTCTTTTAACATCAGGATCGTGGACGCCAGATTGATATCCGGCTCCATATTCTCCAGAAGCTCCGGCTCAAACAACAGTTGTTTCAGGCCGCAGCGCGCCACTGCGTCGTTTTGAATGACTGTCACCAGTTCCTTGTCAAACAGCGTCCGCACATCGCCGAGCCAGCGGCTGATCTGCGGATTGGACGGCCCCTTCCCACCACCTGCACCACCGCCGCCTGCTCCGCCAAAGCCGCCCGACTCTGTCCGGTTATAGATGGAAGCCAGCGCCTGGTCCATCAGATCCTGCTCCTGCGTCAGCGCAAGGTCTGTCATTCCCGACAGGCGCCTGTCACTCTCCTGCCCAAGGATCAGCCGCCAACGGCTGATCTGTTCTTTCACTTCCATATGAATCCTCCTCAGTTCCACCACGATACGATTTCTTCCGGATCCCACACTTTCATTTCTGCCTCTTTATAATCCTTAGGATTCCGCGTTACAATCCCATCCATTTTCTGCAGTAAAGCAACTGAATACTGTACAGAATCCTCAAAATCTTTCCATGGCAGCGCAAGTGCCTTTTGTATCTCATCTTCCGAAATACCCGCTACCGAAACTACTTTTATCAATTTAACAATAAGACTTTTGACTTCTGCCCTATCTCTCAGTGCCTGATTCGCGATATAATATATATCCGTGATCGCAGATGCTGATACATACAACTCAATTTCCTTACGTCGTGCCAAAGTCAGTACACTGGCACAACTCTTGTAAAAAGGTTCTCTTTTTAGAAGCACATCGAGAATAACATTGGTATCAATCAGATATTTCATACTTTTTTAACCTCTCACTTCTGTATTCTTCCAGCGTTTTACCCGTATCCGGAATAGAACCAACCAGAGAAGCTACAATCATGTCAACATCTACCTGTTCCTCCGCCGCCCGCTCTTCTTTCCTCTTTTTCTTTTTAGCATCCACTAAAAATTCGATATAGGAAACAACCTTATCATAATCCCCTTCATCCAGATCTTCCAGTAAATAATCTATACTTTTCTGCATATTCTTCCTCATTCCTACATTATTTACAAGTCAAAATCAAAATCATCCAGACCCTCGATCATCTCCTGCGCACTCTCGTCGAGCACGGCGTTCACTGCCTCGCTGACCTCCTGACCGTTCAGCCCCAGGATCTCGCCGAGATTTTCCGCGATCTGGTCCTTCTCCGCCGCGGAGAAATCCGCAAAAGCGCGGCGCAGGAACACCAGGGCGCGCTTGAACTCCTCATCGTCCAGCGTGTCGAGGTAATCGTTCAGGCTCTCCCACAGGGACAGCCTGGCGATCAGTGCATACCTGTTCTTCATCGCCAGACCCTCAAACCAGCCGGCGCCCAGATCCGCGGGAATCCCCTTTGACAGACGCCTTGACACCTCCGTGCGGAGCTGCTGCGTGTCCATGCTGCCGCGCTCCAGCAGGATCGCCGCCGCAAAACCCGACAGCTTCGTGTTCAGGTCGTCCCGCTCCGAAATATTGTCAAGTACCTTGATCCACTCCGCATTGTCCAGAAAATCATGTGCCAGCTCCGCGCTGTTGAGCTGCTCCATCGCCGTGATGATCACCTTGCTCGCCGCGTCATCGCACACGCAGGCCTGTTCCAGAATCAGACAGGCTCTGTAAAACAACTGCTGCAGGATCGGTTCCAAAGGTTTCGCATCGATCCTGCGGATATTTCCATACTGTACGACCACCGACAGCCGCTGCGCTGTCTTTGCCAGGTCCTCCACCGAGGCGGCGTCCACCGCCATTCGCTGCAATGCTGCCGTCGCGTAGCTGACCGCTTTCTCCATGCCACAGCAGCAGGCATCCTCTATGACAAGCGCAATGTCTCCCATGTTCCCCGCGTTCTCCACGCGCTCCTTCATGGCAAACGAAGCCGCACCGTCAATCGTGTCGCCCTTCAAAGCCGACTCCACCAGCTCGATCTCCGCCTCCGGCGTCCACCGCACCACCCAGTGCTCCGACCATGTCGCATTGTCCTGGCTGACCGCCTGCTGCTGGGCAAAGCTCACCTTGATGACCCGGAGCCGGTGCAGGAAAAACGATCGGTGCAGGTCGATAAAAGCGGACTTCTCTGAACTGACACGCCTGTTCTCACGCAGGTCGAGCATCAGATCCTGCGCCGTGATATCGCGGTACTTCTCAAGCTTCAGATCCTTTAACTGTCTGTAAAAATCCTCCTGGATACTGGTGCGGCTCACCCCGTCAGGCAGCGCCCCGATCGCCGTTCCGATCTCCGTGTCGGCAGTCGCGAGGATAATATTGGACACACTTCCCTCTCCGATACAGGTCTCCGCCGCATCGCGCAGATCGCGCAGCGACGCGATCGTCCCGCCCCGAAGCTGTGCCAGGGACATCGCCAGCCGGACTGCCTCGATCACCGAAGCCGACGAGACCGGATTTCCTTTTTCGCGCTGGTATTTGGCAAGACGTATCAGATAGCTGTAGACCGCATACATCGGCTCGCCCTTATTCAGCCCTTCCCACAAGAGCGCATAGTAGGCGGGCGCCTTGTTGCCGGCGCCATATCCCGCTCTCGTCGAAAGACGGTAATACGAGTACGGCATCAGGGTATGGTTTGCCTCCACCTTAGGCATCCCGGACAGATCCTCATCGGCGTCCTGCCAGCTTTTGAGCCCCTCCACGTGATAGGAGCCTGTCACCACGACAATGTCCTGCGGTTCCATGCCGGCGTCCACAGCCTTCCTGATCTGCTGGCGCATATACGCCTCGCGGAGCACCGTCTCCGCCCAGTCATTTTCTTTTCCTTCCGTGAGACTTCTGATATTGGCGCCAAAATTGTTCGCCCCCACATGATAAGCTTCCATGCTCCCCGCCTGTTCCATGACGCGCTCCCAGAATGTATCGTGCCCGTCCTCACCGCTCTTCTGGTCGAGCTGCTCATAGACACTGACCCGTGCCTCCTCCCCCTCCGCTTCCTGCATACCGCATTCGGGGATCGCCAGAAAGGTTTCCGAGGGCAGATCCATGAAACGGCACTCCACATGATGCTCATGACACCACCAGATCGCCTGATATTCCGGTGAGTACTCTGCAAAAGGATACAGAACCGTCCTCACAGGCGCTTCTTTTGTGTACGCGAGCACTGCGATCGGCGGTTTTGTCTCCCCGCGCACCATGTCGGAGAGCATATCTCCAAAATCGCTCGGCCCCTCCACCAGAACAAGTTTCGGTCTCTTCTCATCGAGAAATCCTTTCAGATAATATGCTCCGGCAGGCGACAGATGCCGTATTCCGAAAAAATTTGGATTTTTCATATCCCCACTCCTACTCTTAATATATGTTCCTCACCCGTTTTTTACGATCGCAAAGGGATTATGCAGCGATGGAAACGCCCAGTATTCCCTGCCAAGATACATGCCGGGATCGTATACCGGCTCCTCGGCGACCTGGATCTCCTGATCCACGATCGCCGCCAGATAACGGACAGCCGCAGGCAGATCCGATTCCTGACGGTGTTCCTCCACGCCGATAAACTCCGCAAGCAGTCCTTCCCGCATGCGGTAAAAAACGGCGCAGTCCAGAACCTGCTTTTGGGCTATGCCAGGCTGGTACGCATAACAGCGAAACGAGTATCCGTACAGCTTTTCCCCATTATCCAGCATGTATCTGTAAAAATGAAGCCCCCAGCAGTCACTGCCAAGATAATGCCCTGCACTGGCGCGGATACTCTCCTGTGCCTTTTTCCAGTCCCCGGCAAAGAAATCGCCCTCCTCGTTCGACGTCACCTGAAAAAAGATACACGACGGAAAAACCGCAGGCTCCGCATCTGCCATCAGCCATGTATCGCTTTCCTCCTGCGACGGCGTGATCACCGACATGCCTTTGTCTCCTGCCGTCTCCGCCAGGTAATAGACATACAGCCAGCCGGCAGACTCCTTTTTGGCAAAAGACGCAGCCGCATCAATTGATCCGTCCTTCCCCCTTGCCTCAACACCGCCAAATGACCTCTCGTCCAACGCCCGCAGCAGATAGTACTCCAGATGCGGCACGACCACCTCGTCCTCCGGATGGATGACAGCCTTATCCCCGCTCTCCTTTGGCAGGATCAGCCGGTCGTAGTAGCTGCCATCGCCGTAAAGATCCTCCGCGATCTTCCACAGACTGTCGCCCGCCTTTACCTTGTAGACCATATCTTCCTCCGGGCCGACAGAGAGTCTGATGTAATCCGTCTCCCCGGTTCCCGCTACATCCATCCCCGCATACAGCGTGCGGTACCCCTCGGTATCGGCTAGGGCGCGTGCTCCATAAAGATATGACCCGATGTCCTCCATCTCTCTTTCCGACAATTGATAGACACCGGAATACCGATATCGCTGCTCCGTCTTACCGGCAAGATAATAGCAGTTCACGCACCCGCCCGCATTGTCAAACCAGGCACTCATATTCTGGGAGATCCCGTAGACATATCCCTTATCTTCGCCCTCTTCCATGCGGACAGAACCTGCGTTGTAACAGTTGGAAATACCGCCCGTATTGTACCCGCTGATCCCTGCGGCGGCATACTCCTCACGTCCCATATAATCCGCTTTGATATCTTCTGCCTCCGACAGCATGATGACACTGCCCTTGTTCGCACAGTCGCGGATATCGCCGGAATTTGCCCCGGCGATCCCCCCTAGAACCCTTGCGCTAGAGACCGTTCCCTCGTTCGTACAGTCTGCCATAAGACCATTATTTCTGCCCGCAAGACCGCCGGCACAGGACTCGATCTGGATCCTGTCCGCATAGCCGCCCCCAGACCGCCATATTTTCAAGCCGCCTGTGTGCAGTGTGATCTCGCCACGGTTCACACATCCGCTGATCGTTCCACTTTTGTAATTGTTTATAACGATACCTCCGGCATGCCATCTGGGGCGGTCGATGTCAAACGACTCTTCCGGGCGCAGCATACATCTTCCGCCCTCGACCGTTCCCGAGAATGAGCAGTCCTTCACAAGCCCTCCATTATAAGCCACGATGCCCGCCGCCATCCCGTCGCCAAGCACGGTTCCCTCGACAGCACAGTTCTCGATCTTTCCGTAATTAAATCCACATAAGCCCGCCGCTACATGGATGCCCGCCTCGTCATCCGCGTCACTCTCCTGATCCGGGATATCCCTGTTTTCATATGAGACCGAAAAGTATGACAGACGGATGTTGAGATCCCGAATACACCCTCCCTCCGTTACCTCTTCAAAAACAGGGTGATGCGCAGAATAATAGCCGATCAGCGAGTAGCCGTTTCCGTCAAAAGTCCCACTATACTCCGGTATCATAGGACACTGATACGCTGGTGGTGTCTGTCCCCAGTTCTCATGATCAGATGGATCATTCAGAAAAATATCCGCTGTGAGCTGCGCGTCGAGATCTGTCTCCCCATCTCTCACTTTCCTGATAAAACCTTCGAGATCCTCCAGTACCGCGATCTGGTACACATCCCTGGCATCCTGATCCGTTTTCACTTCGACCGGCTCCTTTCCCGGCGCACAAAATCTGACGATGAGAAAAGCGGCAGTCAGGATCACGGCAAAACCGATGGCACATACAGCGATTCTGTTCTTTGCGGCTTTCTGCACTTTCATTCAAGCTTCCTGCACGCCTTGTACAGTCCCAGCCACTCGGATCCGCGCTTCTTCATGACATTTTCCAGATACTCCTTCCATGCCACCTGATCCTTTTCCTCGTCCTTGATGACAGCTCCCTGCAGTGCTGCCGCCAGATCCTCGTTGGTGATCGTACCGTTTCCAAAGCTTCCTGCCAGCGCCATGCTGTTGCACAGGAGCGATATCGCCTCCGCGGTGGAGAGCACACCCGATGTCCCCTTCACCTTCTGCGCACGGTCCAGCGTCTCCCCGCGGCGCAGCTCCCTGAATATCGTGCACACCTTCTCGATCACTTCATCCTCGGGCAGTTTCGCATTCAGGTCCAGATTTTCGGACAGCTGTGTCACACGGGTTCTCACGATCTCCATCTCGGAATCCAGATTCGCGGGCGCAGGGAGCACCACGATGTTGAAACGGCGCTTGAGCGCGGCGGACATCTCGTTGACACCCTTATCCCTCGTGTTTGCCGTCGCGATCACCGAGAAACCCTTTTTCGCCGCCACTTCCACCGCAAGCTCGGGGACAGAGATCCTCTTTTCTGACAAAATGGAGATCAGCGCGTCCTGAACCTCCGACGCACAGCGCGAGATCTCCTCGACGCGCGCGATGGTTCCGGTCTCCATCGCATTGAATACCGGACTCTTGAGCATCGCCGCATGCGACGGTCCCTGCGCGATCAGCATCGCATAATTCCACGAGTACTTGATCTGTTCCTCCGTCGTTCCTGCAGTTCCCTGTATCACCTTGGTGGAATCGCCGTTAATAGCCGCTGTCAGATGCTCGGAAAGCCAGCTTTTCGCAGTTCCCGGCTCCCCGATCAGCAATAGCGCCCTGTCTGTCACAAGTGTCGATATCGCGATCTCCACAAGCCGCTCATGCCCTATGTATTTGGGTGTGATCTTCGTCTTTCCAGCCTTTCCCCCGCAGATATACGTCTTTACAGACTGGGGTGACATGCGCCACCCTGACGGAACCGGATTTTTCTCCGCCGCGATCAAAGCATCAATCTCGTTCTGAAACAACTGCTCCGCCGGCAGTCTCAATAATTCTTCGCTCATATTTCCCTCCATTTTTCAAAATAGCCGCCTTGCGCCTGCTATGCCATATACCATCTGTCCATGTATCCTTCCAGCTCTTCCGTGTTCAATTTTTTCACCTTCAGCTCACCGCTCTTTATCATGCGGCAGACTGTACGCATCTCCTCCATGATCGCCTCTTTACTGCCAGGCAGGCTTATCAGCCAGCCATAGAGGTTCCACATCGTGATGCCCGGATCTTTTTTTACAACGTTTACGCCCAGCCCCCTGCAGTCTTTCCAGCCGCACAGCTTCAGATAATTCACAAGCCGGTTCCTGTCGTTGTTCGATGCGTTCAATATCCTCTGATAAAAATATTCCCCTATTTCCCTGCACAGCGCCTCGTCGTTCGCCGGCGCCAGCTGCGCCAGTACCTTCTCCAGCTGCTGCGACGCTTCCTGTCTGATCAGCCAGCCGATCAGCTCTCCTGCGTGCGGCAGTTCGATATTCCTCTCAACATTGCCGTAATCAGAATAAAAGTCATCCTCATAGACCAGTCCATTCCACCTTCCCGCATGTAAATCTTCCGGATCGCAATCCACATAAGAACCATACAGATGATACCTGTTCTCTTTTCTGTCCCACATAATATAATTCACAGCCTCTATGACTGCCATCAGACGCTCTCCGGAACGTTTTGAGATAAGCAGCACTTTTTCCGTAGTCTGCCTTTCGAGCCAGTCCACGCAATTCTCATCTCCAGAAAGTTTTACCGTCGCGGCGGCCGACAGGAATTTTGCGTTTGTCTTCCCGGAATTTCCATTCTGATACAGTTCCAGCGCAAGCGCCTGCAGCGCCGGATCCGGGTTCACTATGACAGAATGATGCAGAAATTTCCCAAGTGAGGCCTCGATATCCATGCCCTTTGTCTTGTACCAGAATTGCGGGGGCATCAGCGCGCCATACTGCAGGACATCCTTTTCATACGAATTTTTGGGTTCTTTCCATGTTTCTCTGAGCAGCGCATTGATTTTTTCTTTTTGTGCGAGCAGGTTCCGGTAGCATTCACAGATCCGCGTTCCCCCTTTTCCGAAAAGAGCGCGCACAACAGACCGCAGCCTGCCCAATAGCTCCTGCTTTTCTTTTTCCGGGACACTGGCCGCAGTATCCAGTTTGGCGACCATATCATCAGAGAGATCAGCCACCAGCTCTGCCGCCCATTCTGCCGTTGTATTTCGCAGATATTTTAAGGCATTGTCCGGCTTTTTCTTTGCAAGCTCTCTGTAAAAATCTTTTACACGCTCATCCTGTACCGCCGCGAGCATCTCATAAACCTTGTCCTTGTTCTTTCCTTTTTCCGTTTTGGACAGATCCAGGAGCAGTGAGACATTGCCCGGCTCATAGCGGAGCGCCTTGATCAACTCTGTGCGCACATCTTTCTGCGCCTCTCCAAGCATTTTGATATAAAAATCGTTGGCATCAGCGCCTGCAAGCGCGCCGATCACCCTGACGCGGCGCACCATCTCTTTCTTTCCTTTTGGGTCAAAATCTTTATACAGCGCCGGCAGGATCGTCTTGTCGTCATCTTCGATCAGCCAATGCTCCACATCTTCCGCAAGTTCGGAATAGGAAGCGCCCAGCGCCTGCACCAGCGTGTGCTTCACGCGATAATCCCGAAAAAGCTCCGGGTGATGATCATGTGTATCGCACACCGTCCCATAATGACCGCTGCCCGATGTCGTCAGCGCCTCCAGCAGTTCCTTCAAGGTGGAATACGGCGCATTGACGATCAGACTGCCCATGTTTTCCTCCGTGTTCAGTACCCCGGCATATTCGATCTCCCCCGCCACATCCACTGTGCCAAGTGTGCATATGACAGCATCCACCAGCGTGATCGCATCCAGCAGCGCTCCCTGCGGATCCTGGCAGTCCGGCTCTGTCAGCTTCGCCGCCAACTGTCCTACCTTGGCAAATACAGGCGAAGCCTTCTCCAGCGGCTTGAATGCCTCACAGGCGCGCTTCAATCGAAAATCCTCAGACAGCAGGCTTGTTCCTGCCATAGCAGCCGCGCGAAGACGCTCGCGCAATTCATAAATCGGTTCTGTATTCATATATTAAATCCTCCAAAACTCCAACTCATAGATCCCGTATCTCTAAAATTTTTTGTGACAATCTGCGCCTGCATCGGATCCCCCCTCTCTACACGACAGCCTCTACGATTGTCTTACCACATACAGTGATCTCTTTGACGCCGATTTCCTTTTCCTTGTTAAAGTTAAAACTGAGCATGTACCCTTTATCCTTATGATAATATTCCAGATAATCCGTGAGCTGCCGCTCACCCCGCTCGTTGTACTCCTTTCCGTGCCAGATCTTCAACTCTATGATAAACTGTTCCCCGAGATAATCCACGATGACATCCGTCCGCCGCTCGTCCCTCGTCTGTGCTTCAATGTAATAATTTCCTGTGCCGTTGATGATCGGCTTCAGATATAGCAGGAAAAATTTGCGCCCGTATTTTTCGACGAAACCTGCATCCTTCCTGTTGTAGATCTCATCAAAATATTCCACAAATTTTTCGAGAACCAGCTTCATGTCCAGTCTTCCGTTTTTGATAAACTGCGGCTTGTCGCTCCCGCCTTTCGCAAACACCTCACTGGTGATGGCCTCTTTCGCCATGAACATGTTCAGCAGACACATCTCAAAAATACGGTTTGCGATCACTACACGATCATTTTCCTCTTTCAGGTATCCAAACATGACGCCGAGATGAATGGATCTCTCCTCCATGCTGAAAGGAATCCGCTTGCCGCGGTATATAATGTCCTCTATGATATTGTGCAGATCCTTGTATGTGTCAAGCTGCTTTGCCATGCCTTCAAATAGAGGAGGATTATCCTTTAAGATCCTCTTTACCGCACATGCCACGCCTTCCTCTGACCATGCCCTGCTCAGTTGGACATCCCTTGCGTCAGCAGCAATATCCTCATCAATATATTTGCAGATAGATGAAACAAGCACCGGATACCCTGATGTGTACTGATAGATCTCTTCTGCCACAGACCTTACATCCATTCCAGTACAGTGCTCTGTCTCATACTCATTGAGCATGGACGCAATCTGTTCAACAGAAAAACTCATATTTATTTTAAAATCAGCCGCCATATTCCATGGACTGTTATATTGATGTTCTGACTCAGGCCGCAGCTTCAATTTTAAATTCTTGATATTATAAACACCTGCCAGAATGACGGAGTGGAATATCGGTCTTTTATCACGTTTGAGGTAATATCCCCTGAGCTGTGCCAGAAAGTCGATAAAAACCTGATTGTTACCCGCACTGTCAACCTCATCGATCATCAGCACGACCGGACGCGGACTGTTCCCGCACATTTTGCTCAGATCGATGAAAAGTTCCTTTAAACCATACGCACCACCATCAGATGCTGTCCGCGGCAAAGTAACCGTCTGATCCTCCACATCTTCCAGCGCCATGGCAATATCTTTCCGAAAAGAATTTGCAAATATCACCTCATCCGAAAAGTCTTTTGTCCCCATCAGTTGAAAATCCAAAGACAGGACAAGATACTCTCCTTTTAGATACTCTTCCAGCGCATTCAGCGTCGTCGTCTTTCCGTACTGCCGTCCCCTGTTGATCACAAAATAACTTCCCTCATCCACATAATTTTCCCTGATGGCTTTTAATCTGTCATCAAGCCTCACCATATAATGCCGCTGCGGACTGCAGGATCCCGTTATATTAAATCTGCGTCTCATCCTGTCATACCTCTTCATTTACTGAATCACTCATTTAGGATCTGTTTCAATGTGTCATTCAAATCTATGTATTATATTCATCAGTACAGAAGGCGCACCACCGTATCATGCGCGATAATACTGAGCGGCTGCACCATGAGCCTCCGATTCTCCCTGTTATAATAAAAAGCGCCGAGGAGTATCTGATCCCTGAGCAGTCCGCCATTGGGAAGCATCGAGAGGCGCAGCGTCGTATCCTCCATTCCAGGCATATTTCCGAGCAGGATTGTGTCGTCATTTTTGTCAGCCAGCACGTAACCCCCGTCCGTTTTTCCGATCCTGTTAAAGGCGATCAGTTTGATCATCATGGGCTGTGTTATCGCGTTTTTGAGAAAGTTCTTGACAGCCTTTGCCTCCTGTTTGACAGAGGGGACTGCATGCTGGAATACTGCATCGTAATCCGCCTGCTCATACTCCCGGATCTGCGCGCTGTCCCAGCGGACCCTGACATTGCCGTCACCCGGATAGAACACCGCGCTCGGTACTTTCGCAACGCCAAAGACACTATCCTCCTGCTTCACATATTTCAGGGATTTCAGCGGCCGGTAATTGTAGTTCATATAGATCTCCCCGCTGTCCAGATCCGCCCAGCAGCCCGTGTCAATATATTCCTTCCGCGCCTCGTCAAATGTCACCCAGAATGATAACTGCATCAGAGCCGCATTCTTTTTGCTCTTTCCCAATTCTTCCAATTCGGACAGCTTCCAGATACCGCCAAGCTCCTCATACAGGACCGTATCCTCCAGAGCGACATCATCATTCGCAAGCTTTTCGTTGATGTACTGACGCGACTTTTTGATCAGGGTCCACAATTTCTCGAGCACGCTGATCGCAGCGTCGTAGTGCACCTCGTCCTGATCCTTCTGAAACGCCGTGATCTCGATCAAAAGCTGGTTGCACAGTCTCTGCGGTCCCGGCAGATAATAGTCGCCCATCTGCTTTGCAAGCTGCTGATACGTCTTGAGCGAGGCGCCGCCGATCGTTCCAAGCCCTGCCGCCATCAGTTCATTGACCACTTTCTCCACCATGTCAAGCCCTTCAAGCTGGGACTTCAATTTTTTCACCTTTGCGTTTTTCGCAGTCCTTGCGGCAGACGCCTTCTTCTTCTCGGCCTTCTGCTTCTCCTCCTCGGTCATCTCACTCTCCGGTTTTGCAGCCTCGTTCGCCTTACTCTCCTTTGCCTGCTTCTTCTCGCGCTTCTTCAGGATATCCTCCGGAACCTCACAGATCCCAAACTCTTTTTTCGCAAGCATTTCATACATCAGCGCCAGACTGTGCTTGCACGGAAACTGCCTGCTCGGACAGGTGCAGCGGAACACCGGGTTATCCTCATCTATGTAATCCGCCGACGTGATATAGTTGTTCTTGCCGCTTCCCGTACACTCCCCCATATAGAGCGTGTCATCCTGCGTCCGCTCAAGCTTGACAAATCCGCCCTTCTGGGATATCTTCCTGCCGTTTGATGCCGCAGCCGGATTCGGTGCCATTGCCAGTATCTGCTGCTCTGTTACTTCTCTCATTGATATCAATTCCTTTCTATATTTTACTATCCACGTTCCCGCTTTGCAGAACCGCAAATCCTGTTGAAAGACGCCGAAACCGCTCATCGATCTCAGGGCGGTCGCGCTTCAATGAAATGACACGCCCCTCCCGATCCAGAAAACAGTGCGTGCTTGTCCCTCTGGTGCGGAGTTCCCCGGACTCCTTGTCCGTCATCTCGTATTCCAGATCAAGCCGCACGCCGTTGTACTTGATCACCTTCACCTGGATCTGCACGGTGTCGTCAAAATGCACCATGCTTTTGTACTGGCAGGACACGGAGACAACCGGGCTGATGATCCCGCCCTCCTCCATGCTCCGGTAAGAGATCCCAAACTGGCTCATCGCGTCCATCCTCGCCTCCTCCATCCAGCGGATATAGTTGGAATGGTGAACAATGCCCATCTGATCCGTCTCATAATATTTCGCATGGTGTATATATGGTTTTATTGGATTTTCCTCACTCATCTGTCGTTAACCGCTCCCTCTCAAACAAATATTTCTAAATATATATCTTACTTCAGCATCAAAAAAGCCCCGAGATTGCCGCGCTTTCCCCCGCTGGCTCTGTGGCTGAACAAAAGCGATGGATTACAGCAGGTACACACATCTGTCACTTCGATATTCTGATCTGGCACGCCCGCATCGCGAAACACCCTGAAATTTGCATACCACAGGTCGAGCTGATATTTTCCATCCTCTTTTCGGTACATCAGACAGTTCTCAATGTCCTTTTGCGTATGATCCCGCTGATACCGCACAAGATATTCCACAGCTTTAGCGTCGTCCCGCGCGAAAGCTTCCGCAAAAGCCAGCGCGACATCCTCGCTCACCTCATAGCAGTCCTGACAGATGGAGGGTGCGACCGCGACTCTGACATCCTCTGGTCTTGTACCATACGCTTCCCGCATTTTGTCAAGGGTCACTCTCCCCATCTTTCCGACTGTCCCGCGCCAGCCGGAGTGTGACAGACCGATCGCCTGATTCACAGGATCCACTATAAAAAGAGGCACACAGTCCGCATAAAAAGTTGCCAGAATGATCCCTTTTTCGTTTGTGACAAGGCCGTCCACATCCGTGTAATCCCGCTCACAGACGACTCCCTTTCCCCTGTCGGCGGCAGTCACTTTGCGCACGTTTGTGGTGTGTGTCTGCTGCGAGCAGACGATATCGCCGCCCGTCATCCCCAGATGCGCCGCCGCCCTTCTAAAGTTTTCATCCACATTTTCTGTGATATCGCCCTGCGAGTAACTGAAATTCAGAGAAAACAGATGACCGCTGCTCACCCCGCCATATCTCGTCGTAAAAAAATGCTCGACGATCCCTGTCTGCTCCAGACCGTCAAAAGTGAAATATGCCATCTCCCTGTTGCCGCTGTCATAATGCAGCCTGCAGGTTTCCCTGACGCCAGCCCTGATAATACTTTCTGCCATACGCATGCTTTCCTTCTATATTTTATTATGATTTATCCTATGATCATCCTGCCGCGCTCTTCCTATCCATAAATATGCTCAAACGCATTCTGATACCATGTGATCTCCTCACCGCAGATCGCGATCACATCATACCGAACAGGCGTGAGATCTCCCATATGATGGATCATGCGGTAATAGTCCGCCACCCTGCATATCGTTCTCTGTTTGCCATAGTTCACTGCCTCTGCGGGATCCCCTTTGGCGTCGTCCCTGCGGTATTTGACCTCGCAGAACACCGTGTACTCGCCGTCGCGCCCGATAATATCGATCTCGCCCCTGCGGTTTCTATAATTGTGCTCCAGTATCACCACTCCCCGCCCCTGTAGATATTCTATGGCAGTCTGCTCATACGCAGCACCCTTTTTTCTGGTATTCATCCGCGCTCCCCTGTAACTTACTGTTTTTTGACACTGTTCTGATAGGCGCTTACCTTTGCCTTGATCTTGTCCATGCTGTCCACAAACATAAGGATCTCCGCCACCACCTCGTAGAGCTCCGGCGGTATCATGTCCCCGATCTGCAGCTTTGACAGTGTATCTGCCAGTTTGTCATCCCTGTGGACAGGCACATCTGCCTGCTTTGCCTGCTCAATGATCCGCTCAGCGACAGCTCCCCGGCCCATCGCGATCACTCTGGGCGCACTGTCCGACGGATCGTACTCCAGTGCGACTGCCTGCTTCACCTTCTTGTTCTTGTCTCCTGCCATCTCCCCAACACCTTCTATTATATATGTCCTTCGTCATGCACGGGTATCAAAAGTCCTGTATCCCAGCACCGCGTTTCCGCCTGCCACCTGCTCCTCCATGCGCTCGAGCACTGTCTTGTCCTCTTCCTTTTCGAGTATCATATTCTTACACTGGTAGCCTTTCCTGGAAAGCCGCTGTGCCAGCTCGTCGATATGTCCCTCGACCAGCGCGATCGCGTCATCATCCAGATAAAACTTTGTAGTGACCTGATTTCTCTCTGTCTGCAGGGAAATACTCACATCCAGAGCTCCCAGATTGTCCATATCCAGATGCAGAAATGCCGTGAGCATCCCGTCCCTGCGCGCCATATTCTTTTTATTCGTATAGACGTACAGATCCCCATGTGCCTGGGAATTGCTGAATTTCAGCGGAAGCTGGACATAGTTGAACACCTGGTTCATCTGATTCATAAACTCCACATTCTCACTGATATTTGCCATGGCGCGCGCCTGTGCGCCGTTCCCGGACTGGCCGGCTGACTGTGCCGCCTCATTCATCATGCGTGTCAGCTGGCTGCTCTCCTTTGCAAGCTTCTGGTAAAACTCCTCTACCTTACCTTCCTGTGTCAGCTCCTGCGGCGTCAGCGTCCACTGCTTCTGCAGCCCGTTCCTGAGCATCGACTTGAACGGCTCCGAGCGGAATATGACCGCTTTCTGCTCCGTTGTCAGCTGCTTTCCCAGATCGCTGTCCATCAATAGCTGCTTTACATCCTTAAGGCCGAGTTTTCCCTCCCTGGCGCCTTCCCTGATCAGGGAAATGATCTTATTCGGAAGCGTCTGGGGCTTCTCGCCCTTCAATTGGTTCAGTAACGTGTCAAGCGTTCCCGCATCCTGCGGCACGGGCTGCTGCGTGTCATGCGCCGCATTTATCCCCTGCTTTGAGGACTGTGATACCGTTTGTTCCGCCACGGACGGCTCCTGCGGAGCACCCTTGACCGCAGTATCTGCACGCTCCAGAAGATCCGCAGCAGGCTGTCCCTGCAATACGCCCTTTCCTGCGGCAGCTCCATTTTCCACAGGATTTCCCGCGGAAGTTTCCGCCGGATCGGCAGACAGATGCTGACCACCGTCTGTCAGACCCGCCTGACCTGTCTGTGTCCCCTGGCTGACCTGACCGCTCTGACCTGCTTCTGTAGAAGGAGCTTCCATAACCGCTGGCTTTCCCTCTGCAGTCCCCTCCTCCCCCGAGAGCAGTACGAGCACCTGTTCCATAAATTTTCCGCCGTTTTCCAGTACTGCATGTCCAGGCAGTACTGTCTGTCCGGACACCGTGCCCTGCGCTGTATCCGGCATACTGCCCGCAGGCGTATTCTGGCTCTCCTGCGCCGCCGTTTTCCCGACAAGCGTGTCATAGAGCTTTAAAATCTCATCTGAAGCCTCCCTGATACCGTCAAGCAGCCGGTGCTCCATATTCTGGTAATTCTGGAGCTGCATGAGGCTGTTGTCGTTGACCGGGAGCTGCAGCTTCGTCAGCTTGATCAGATCCGCCATGCTTGCGCCCGGATTCTGCAGCGTCAGACGATTAAACTGCATCAACGTGTTCTTGTTGATGGACATGCCGTTTTCCAGCAAAGTTGACACGAGTGTCATGTTCCTGTCGCTGACAGCCATATGCGCTGCCCTGAGCGCTGCCTCGCCCACTCTCAGCATCTGCATCCTGCCGTCATAGACGGGCTTCAACACCACTCTGTTATCCTTGTTGGACTGCACCTGCAGATTCATGAACTGTCCGATCGCCACCTGCACATCGCGCTCGAGCTTCGCCGCCATGTAGTCGCCGTTTGTCAGCCTGATCTGCACATCCTCGCCGTTTACAGAGACGATCTCGCCCTGAAAGGTATCGCCAGGCTGCAATTGTGACACGTCGACTCCCTGTGAGCCGCCAGCCCCCGCACTTCCGCTCCCAGTCACGCTCACATTTCCCGTGTATCCCTGTCCGACCGGTGTTCCTCCATAACTGTGTGGATATCCCGATAAAAAGCTGTCCATAAGCTTCCCTCCAAGTCATTCCTCAATAAAATTTTTGATAAAGCTCTTCCTGTGTATCGGTGTCGCCCCGTGCTTTTTCAACGCTTCGATATGTACAGCGGACCCGTAACCCTTATTGTCCGCAAAATGATACTCCGGATACGTTTTGTCATACTCCACCATCAGGCGGTCCCTTGTCACCTTGGCGACAATGCTCGCCGCAGCGATCGACACGCTCCTGGCATCACCCTTGATGATCGGCACCTGCCGGATCTCCACCCCAGGAATCGTGACTGCATCGTTCAGCAGCAGATCCGGCTGTACACTCAGACTGCCGATCGCCTGGCGCATCGCCTCATACGTTGCCTGCAGGATATTGATCTCATCGATCCTCGTGTGCGATGCATATCCGATGCCCACAGCGACCGCCTCTCTCATGATGACATCGTAGAGTTCTTCCCGTTTTCGCTCGCTCAGCTGCTTGGAATCATTGAGATACAGGATCTGGCTGTCCTTTGGCAGTATGACGGCTCCCGCCACCACTGGTCCTGCGAGCGGACCTCTGCCGGCCTCGTCGATCCCGCAGATATATCCATAAGAAGCATATTCCTTTTCGTACTTTTTCATACCTTCTGTGCGCTTCTTTTCCTTTTCAAGCGCCTCGATGCCCTTCCTCGCCTTCGCCACAAGCGCCTGTACGCCGCTTCGCGGATCCTTTTCGTATGTTTCTACAAAAACAGGCAGCTCACTTTCGCATGCTGCCTTAAATTCATTTTTGATCTCTTCTATTCTCTTTTCCGCTTTCTTTTCCACAAAACCATGTCCTTTCGTTCCCTATTGATGTTTCAGGATACCAAACTCTGACAGCGGCCAGATCCTGATAAATGCCCTGCCTATGATATCACTGCGATGAATGTTTCCGACCGAGGGATCCCTGCTGTCAGAACTATTGTTCCTATTGTCGCCCATCACAAAATATTCATCTTCACCGAGCATGATCGGATCGTCTGCCCTCCCCGGATTCTGGATAACCTCCCGTCCATAGGACTCCTCCAGCAGTTCGCCGTCTATATAAATATTTCCGCTCTCATCGATCTGCACAGTCTCCCCCGGCATGCCGATGATCCGCTTGATATAGTAAGTATCCGTATCATATTGAAAAGGAAATACGATAATGTCAAACCGCTCCGGATCATCAAAACGGTACGATATCTTATCGACGATCAGGTGATCCCCGTCACTCAAAGTTGTCTCCATGCTGCTCCCGCTTACCTGTGTCCTCTGTCCCACATATGTGACGATCAGATATGCGGCACAAAATACCAGCAGCAGATAGATGCTGATGCTCAGTATTTCCTTCAATACGCTCTTCATTTTATTTTCCCCTGTTTCTATTAATTCTGTTTCCATCATCCCGGTATCTCCAATGTTATTCTACCTATTTTCCCATTCCTGAAATCATCCACGATCATCGAAGACGCTTTCATGATATCCAGTTTCTCACCTTTCAGATAGCATTTCTTGCTGACGCAGACTGACTTGATCGTATCATAGGCATCCTGTTCCCCTGGTATCTCTATATCATATCTTTTTTCCAGAAAGCCCGGATATTCTCCGCGCAAAAAACGGATCAGATCATACGCAAGCTCATCCAGATGCATGATCTCATCATTGATGGAACCGATCATGGCAAGGTGCAGCCCCACCGTCTGATCCTCAAATTTGGGCCAGAGGATACCTGGCGTATCCAGCAATTCAAGCCCTTTGTTCAGCCGGATCCACTGTTTTCCCTTTGTCACTCCAGGTTTATTTCCGGTCTTGGCACATGCCCGCCCCGCAAAGGAATTGATAAAAGTGGATTTCCCGACATTCGGGATCCCGACCACCATGGCACGCACAGGTCTGTTCAGGATCCCCCTCCGCCTGTCGCGCTCGATCTTCTCCCTGCAGGCTTCCTGCACGACACCCTGGATCGATTTCACCCCGGAGCCGGTCTTTGCGTTGATCTCCAGCACATGAGATCCCCTGTCCGCAAAATATGTCATCCATGCTTTATTCTTGATCGGATCTGCAAGATCCGATTTATTCAAAAGAATGATCCTTGATTTATTTTTTCCCAGCTCATCGATATCCGGATTCCGGCTGCTGAGCGGCGCCCTGGCGTCCACCAGTTCGATCACCACGTCGACAAGCTTGATATCCTCCTGCATCATCCGCTTTGCCTTGGTCATATGCCCTGGATACCATTGATAATTTGCCATAATTCATTCATGCCTTTCTATTTTTGATCCGATCATTCGATCAGTCCTAACTCACTGTCGCCTGCGGCAAGCTTCATCCACGCTTTTCCTATGATATAGCTTTTCCTGACTGTACCGATATTTGCAGACCGGCTGTCCTCGCTGTTATTGCAGTTATCGCCGATCACAAAATACTCGTCCTCGCCAAGCGTGACTTCACTTCCCAAAAGCCCCGGCTCTGCGATCCTGTCGTTGAAATATTCCTCGACAGCCTCATCATTTACGTACAGCAGGCCATTTTTTATGTACAGTGTATCCCCCGGAACGCCCACCACCCGCTTTACGTAATAATGGGACTTCTCATTGCCATTCGGCAGGAACACGATCACATCCCCCTCCCTCGGCGATGCCACCTTATAGATCAGTCTGTTCAAAAATATTTTCTGTCCATTGAACAGACTCGGTTCCATCGAAGGCCCGATCACACTCGTCTGCATTCCAATGCAGAAAACGAGCACGACTGCGAGCAGCATCGAGGCAAATATCCAGAAAAACCAGCTAAAGATCTCTTTGATCACAACAATATTCAGTTTTTTCTTTTTCTGGTAAAACGTCAATCCCTTTCTTCTAGCCATCCATTATGTCCTTCCAGGAAATAAAGCGCTGCAGGAGCTATTTTTCTACAGACCTTAAATAATCTTTAGATACACAGTTTATTATACTCAATATGTAATACGATTGCAAGTACCGAATATAAATCAAAATAAAAGCGGAGCCCGTCACCAAGCTCCGCCACGCAAACCAATTATTTAACCAGTTCCTTAACCTTAGCCTTCTTACCAACGCGGTTTCTCAAGTAGTTCAGTTTCGCACGGCGAACCTTACCAGCTCTCACAAGCTCTACTTTTTCCACATTAGGAGAATGCATAGGCCATGTCTTCTCTACACCGACACCATTTGAGATCTTTCTCACAGTAAAGGTCTCTCTGTTGCTGCCGCCCTGGATCTTTAATACGGTTCCCTCAAAGATCTGGATCCTCTCGCGGTTTCCCTCTTTGATCTTGCCGTGAACACGCACTGTATCGCCAACCCTGAAGCTGTCAACCTTCTCCTTTAACTGTTCCTTCTCGATTTCCCTGATAATCTCATTCATTTGATCTGCCTCCTTATTCTTTCGACGTTCTTAATACTTCCACATCATCTTTCCCATGACTCGTACCAGAGGACCATCTCTTTATTCGCAACATTAGTAATTTACCACAAACAATGCATAAATGCAAGCCTTTTTTCTTCAAATCGTTATTTTTTTGACGGTTTGACCGGGTGTTCCCGGATATATGCCTCATACATGTCCGGTCTTCTCTCCCTCGTCCTTTTCAGAGCCTGCTCCAGCCGCCATTTTTCAATGTTGGCGTGATGGCCGCTCAGCAGCACGTCCGGCACCCGCTTTTCATGCCAGACCTCGGGGCGCGAGTATTGCGGATACTCCAGCAGTCCGTCCGCGTGGGATTCTGTCTGTGCTGATTCTCCGTTGTTCAGCACCCCCGGCACAAGCCTCGCGATCGCATCGATCATCACCATCGCCGGGAGCTCTCCCCCCGTCAGCACATAGTCCCCGATCGATATATAGTCCGTCACGATCTCGTCAAGGACTCTCTCGTCGATCCCTTCATAATGCCCGCACAGAAAGATCAGATCCTCCTCCATCGACAGTTCCGCCGCTTTCCTCTGGCTGAAGACCTCCCCCTGCGGTGTCACATAGATCACTCTTGTCTTCTGGACGTTCTGTTCCTGTTTTCGTCCTGCGATCCTCTCGTCAAGCGCTCTCCAGCAGTCATACACAGGCTGCGCCTGCATCAGCATGCCCGCACCGCCGCCGTATGTGTAATCATCCACTTTCTTATGCTTGTCGGTCGTGTGATCGCGTATATTCACTGCCTCTATGGAGATACAGCCCTTTTCCTCCGCTCTTCCGATGATACTGGTACGCAGCCCGCCGAGCACCATCTCCGGGAACAGCGTCATAATATGAAAATACATTGACTCCTCTCCTAATCCAGCAGACCATCCATAATGTGCACCTTCATCTTCCTGTTTTCCATGTCCACATCAAGGATACACTGCCTGATCGCCGGAAAAAGCACTTCCCTGCCGTCTTCAAACTTCACCTCATACACATCATTCGCCCCGGTCTCTATCACCTTCTGCAGTACTCCGAGGTATTTTCCGTCCTCGTCATATACCTCTATACCGATCAGGTCCGCTATAAAATATTCATCCCGTCCGAGCTTAACCGCGTTTTCCCGCGTCACCAGAAGGGGTTTCCCCTTGTATTTCTCTATATCATTGATATTGTCATAACCCTTGAATTTTAAAATGGCATACTGTTTAAAAAACTTCACGCCCTCTATTTCAAGGACCTTTTGTTCCCTGCCAGTATCCAGGATCACTTCCTTCAATTTCTTGAAGCGCTTCACGTCATTTGTAGTTGGAAATACCTTTACCTCACCGTGGATACCGTGCGGCTGCGTGATCGCGCCTACCTGCAATAAATCTTCCATGAGACCTCCAGTTCCTTATTTCCGAACAGTTCCAATGAATCGAGCAGGGAAGACTTTCCCTGCTCGATCCGCACCCTATGCCCATTTGATCACACGATCTCAACATCCACCTTCAGATTGTCTTTGGAAGATGCCGCCTTGACAACCGAACGGATCGCTTTGGCGATCCTGCCCTGTTTGCCAATGACTTTCCCCATATCGGCCGGGGCTACATGAAGCTCCACGGTAATATTCTTACCCTCCGTCTTCTCTGTAACGACTACCTCATCGGGGTTGTCTACTAAAGCCTTCGCTATTACTTCGACTAACTCCTTCATCATTCACACCTCCAAGAGTGTCAGAGTCATTATTTCTCGATACCAGCCGCCTTGAAGATCTTCGCAACTACCTCTGTCGGCTGTGCACCGTTTGAAAGCCATTTCTTAGCAAGCTCCTCGTTCACCTTGAACTCGCTGGGATCCATGTTCGGGTTGTATGTTCCGATCTCCTCGATGAACTTTCCGTCTCTGGGTGATCTTGAATCCGCTACAATGATTCTATAAACAGGAGCCTTCTTCTTACCCATTCTTCTTAATCTGATCTTTACTGCCATTTTTCTTCACCTCATAAATCTTTCTTTTATATTAATAATAATGTATTAAAAAGGAAGTTTAAATCTCCCCTTTTTACCGCCGAAACCTCCCATCATTCCCGGGAGCTGCTTCATCATCTTCTGCGACTGCTCAAACTGCTTGATGAAGCGGTTGACTACCGCGATATCCACGCCTGCACCTTTTGCGATCCTGTGCTTTCGGCTTGGATTCAGCAGTTTTGGATCTTTGCGTTCTGCCGGCGTCATGGACAACACGATCGCCTCCATGCGCGCAAGCTGTCTGTCATCGATCGCTGACTCAATATCGCCTGCCTTGATCCCCATGCCGGGCATCATGCCCAGAATACTTGACAGGCCGCCAAGTTTTTTCATCTGGTTCATACTTTCCAGGTAATCCTCAAAGTCGAACTTACCTTTTTTCAGACGCGATGCCATCTCTTTTTCCTTCTCGGCATCCATCTCAAGGTTTGCCTCCGCAACCTTGTCGATCAGCGTGAGGACATCACCCATACCCAATATGCGGTTAGCCATTCTGTCCGGATGGAACTGCTCTATATCCGTGAGCTTCTCGCCTGTGCTCACGAAAAGGATCGGCTTGCCGGTGACCGCCTTCACGGAGAGCGCCGCACCGCCCCGCGTATCGCCATCCATCTTGGAGAGGATCACTCCGCTGACGCCCACTTTCTCGTCAAACTCTTTCGCCACATTGACGGCGTCCTGTCCCGTCATGGCATCCACGACCAGAAGCGTCTGATGCACATCGACATTTGCCTTGATCTCCTGCAGTTCCGCCATCATCTCCTCGTCAATGTGCAAACGTCCGGCTGTATCGATGATCACGACATTGTTATTGTTTTTTGCAGCATGTTCCATCGCAGCCCTGACGATATCCACAGGCTTATGGCTCGTTCCCATTGAGAAAAAATCAACCTGCTGTTTGTCCGCATTTACATGTAACTGCTCGATCGCGGCCGGCCTGTAGATATCACAGGCGACGAGCAGGGGTTTCTTGCCCTTTAATTTCAGTTTTCCGGCGATCTTTGCCGCCGCGGTCGTCTTACCTGCACCCTGCAGACCGCACATCATGAGCACAGTAGTCGCCTTGCCCGGCTGCAGCTGGAGCTCTGTCGTCTCAGAACCCATCAGGGCTACCATTTCCTCATTGACGATCTTGATCACCATCTGCCCGGGATTCAGACCGTTCATGACATCGGATCCAACCGCCCGCTCCTCCACTGACTTTACGAACTGCTTCACAACCTTGAAGTTTACGTCTGCTTCCAGCAGAGCCATCTTCACTTCCTTGAGCGCAGCCTTCACATCAGCTTCCGTGAGCCGTCCCTTGCTTCTTAAATTCTTGAAAACATTCTGCAGTTTGTCTGTTAAGCTCTCAAATGCCATCCGATCAAAGCTCCTCTATAATCTCATTTGACAATCGTTTAATCTGCTCATCGTCTGTCAGTCTGTCGATCTGCTGGATATTGTGCCTGATCCTCGAAAATTTTTCCACCAGATGAAGCTTGTTCTCATAGTCGGCAAGGATCCTGTCACACCGCCTGATCAGATCATGCACCCCCTGACGGCTGATCCCCTGCTGATCTGCGATCTCGCTCAGGGACAGATCATTAAAGACCGCATCCTCATACACTTTTTTCTGATGCTGTGTCAGCAGCTCCCCGTAGAAATCATAGAGCATGCCCTTATATTCAAGTTCCTCAAGTCCGATCACAGCCTCTTTCGCTGCCAGATTACCAGATTCCACATCCTATCCTCCATCAGAATGCCAGCGCGCCCTGTTACGCCACGCGACTTTATTAGAATACTACAAAAGAAATAAGGTGTCAAGTATTTTTTCTTGACAAACCATTGTTCGTACTGCTTCATCTTGTGTCGTCCAATTGTAAAATCAATGTTTTGTCCGATTTACCAGTTTCGTCTTTTGCCGTCTATTTTCGTGTTATTAGAACGGTTTTGCAACAGATTTAAGATATTTTTATTGTCTGCACCACTTATATTTGGATTTTGCCTTGACTTAATCTGTAACGATTTTAAAATTAGGTATGCTATAGGCGACGGTCTCTGACCGTCCTATAGCTTTAACGCTGTT
>VSNO01000035.1 GCA_009774375.1 Lachnospiraceae bacterium | reverse complement strand
GGATTTGAACCCTCGCGCCGGTCACCCGACCTACACCCTTAGCAGGGGCGCCTCTTCAGCCTCTTGAGTACTTCTCCCGGTACTGAATTATATCCTCTACCAATATTCGAATCACGCGCCTTCTCACCGGACGCATGATTTATTATACATAAGACAGATATCCTTGTCAACCCTTTTTTTGTTAATTTTAAAAATTGCGGGTTTCTGTCCACACAGGACCGTGCGAAAACATATATGCGGCCGGTAAAAATCCATTTACATAACGAACGCAGCCTGTACCGCAATCATTGCATGGATTTTTATCGGTTATTTTTCTGCGGGTCTTTATGGGCGGTCAGCCCGAATACCCCACATAATTTCAGAAAAATCAGGCATCATAAACATCGTATATCTGTCAAAATTTTTGTGCTGCACCACATGATGGAGGAAAAGTCATGGAAACGATCTTGTGCATAGATACCCCGGTCCAGATGATCTCATGTACTGATACGGACGGAAAGATCACGCCGATGCGGTTCCGTTTTCGGGATCGGAACGGCGAGCTCATCACGATCAATATAGAAAAAATCGTCTCTGCGGATCAGGAACGCAGTTCCCTCGGAGCAAACTTTATCTGTACAGCATTTTTGTATGGTATGCAGAAAACGTTTCGTCTGAGGTACAATTATCATGCCCATGAATGGCGAATGGCAGGCATAGGCGGATAACCTGTGTCCGTGTATTCCCCGCAGCTGTCCGGAAACTCAATAATGATACTTCTTCTGTTTTATTATAAGAAACATCACTGTCAGCACGACTGCCATGAATTCCGCGACAACGATGGAGATCCAGATGCCGTCGATCCCCCAGATCAGCGGCAGGATCAGGATCGCCGCCATCTGAAATACGAGTGTCCGCAGAAACGAGATCAGCGCGGAGGTCAGACCGTCATTGAGGGCTGTAAAAAAACCGGAACCGAAGATCGCATAGCCCATAAAGAAAAATGACAGGGCAAATATCCGGAATCCCGATACGGTAAGCTCCATGAGCACCGGATCATAACCGACAAAAATGCGCGCCAGCGGCGACGCGAACAGTTCGGCTGCCGCGACCATGCCAACGGCGAACGTGCCTGTGATCATGAGGCTTTTCCGAAGCAGCCCTTTCAGCTCATCATGGTTCCTGGCGCCGTCATGATAGCCGATGACGGGAGCCGTCCCGATGGTATATCCGTTGAATGCCGCCGAGAAGATCATGCTGACATACATCATCACGCCGTATGCCGCGACGCCGTTTTCCCCGGCATATTTTAAGAGCTGCCTGTTGTAGAGCATGCTGACGAGGCTCATGGCGACGCTGCTCATAAATTCGGACGAGCCGTTTGCGCACGCCTTTAAGACTGCCTTTCCATCAAATCCTGTCTTTCCCAGACGCAGTATGCTGCTGTTTTTCCGCCCGAAATAAAGGAGCGGGATCATGCCTCCCACCACCTGGCTCATCGCCGTGGCGACAGCTGCGCCTGCCAGCTTGTGCTCCTGCGGCAGAAGCGTCACGAGCACTGCGTCGAGCACCATGTTGGTGATGCCGGAAAATACGGTCACCACGAAACCAACCTGTGGTTTCTCGGCTGCCACAAAGAAGCTCTGAAAGATAAACTGCAGGATATAAAACGGCAGCGACGCAAGAATGATGCGCGCATAGACAACGCAGTCTTCAAGCAGCGCGCCCTCCGCCCCCAGCAGAACAGAGATCGGGCGGATAAATATGATGCCGAGTACGGCAAAAAACACCCCCAGAGCGGCCGCAAAATAGATAAAGAGAGAGAAATATCTGTTTGCCTTCTCCGGATCGCCCTCTCCGAATGTTTTGGAGACAACAGCGGTGCCGCCTGAACCGAACATGTAGCCTACTGTGCCGATGATGATCAGAAAAGGCATGATCAGGTTGACTGCCGCAAAGGGTGTCTTTCCTGCAAAATTCGAGACAAAAAAGCCGTCGACCACGCCATAGATCGATGTAAAGATCATCGTTCCGATCGATGGCAGGGTGAACCGCATGAGTCTCCTGTATGTAAAATGATCTGAAAGCTGTATCTTCATTGTCCGCATAGTCTTAGTCCATCCATTCCATATGAGCGATCTGCCGCCGGAACATGTCGTTAAATTTTTCCATAAAATAAATATATGTGTCGATCTCCTGCTCCGGCCAGTCTGAAAACACTTCGCACTCTGCCGCATAGAGCCGTGCGGCGGTCTTTTCGACATAGCGCTTTCCCTTTTCAGTCAGACGCACTCTTTTGCCTCTGCCGTCCTCCTGCTCCAGATAGAGGACCCCGTCGTTTTCGAGTTTCCGCATCGCGGAATTAACAGTCTGTTTGCTGATCCCTGACTGTTTGTAAATATCGCTCAGCAGACAGGTGCCGCCATTGTCATAGACTGTGTACAGGGCGCGCATGGCACTGTCCGATATACCGAGTCTGTGACATGCCTGATGATACAGTGCATCCATCTCCGCTCCAAGATAATTGATGCGGTGAAGCTTTTCAAATGTACTTTTTCTCATGATCCACCTCCGATCGATTCAAATATTAAGTACGAATTCATACCATATAATATAGTATGAATTCGTACCTTTGTCAATGCGATCCCTCAAAATTTTGAATATAAAAATATCATAAAAAACAAATAAACAGTTTTTATCAGTCCAATAAGATGCTATACTATTCATATTGAAAAAATGATTCATTATCCTGCATTTGACTATATGTTAATTCAGACAAAATTTACGAGGAGAAAACAAATGAAAGTTGTGGTCTGCGATGACAGCATGGAAGATTTGGAGAAGATCAGAGGGCTGCTGACAAAGTACGTTGAAAAGAATGAGAGGATCCAGCTGGAGACAGAATATTTTATGTACTCAGCCGAGCTGTACCGCCGGATCCAGTCAAAGGCACCAGGCGATATCTATATTCTCGATATGATCATGAATGAAAAGACAGGGATCGATATCGGTTCACTGATCCGGAGCCGCGATGCGGACAGCGTCATCATCTATGTCACTTCGTCCGATGATTTTGCACTGGAGGCTTACGGTGTGCGCGCTGTCAGATATCTGCTAAAGCCGGTCCGGGAAGAGCTGTTCATCGAGGCGATGGATTATGCTGTCACTGATATCTCTAAAGAAAAAAAGGAAACGATATACACGGTTAAAACGAAGGAGGGGCTGGTCTCCATCCCCTATTCCAGGATCGAGTACATTGAAAATTATTCCAGAACGCTCCATATCTGTCTGACGGATCAAAAGCGCATCCAAAGCATCTTTATCCGAAAGTCTTTTAATGAAGAGATCCGGCAGCTCATGGAGAGCGACAATTTTGTGCAGGTTCACAAATCCTTTATCATCAATCTGTGCCATGTGGAAAAGCTGGCATCCGGAAGTGTCCTCATGAAAAGCGGGGCTGCTGTTCCGGTGAGCAAGACAAGGACCGCAGATGTAAAAAGAGCGTATCTCAAATTTGTATCAGAACAGTATCCATAGGAGGCGCGCAGATCATGTATTACAAAAATATTTCCTATACGCTGAGCCACATATTTGTCGTGCTGTTTATGTACTTATTTGTTGCACACCGTTATTCCAGGCTGAAAACCGCAGCGATCTGTATCGCTTCCTTTCTGGCGATCACGATCCCAAATATACTCAAATTAAATATCTTTCCAGACAATCGTCTATGCTATTTTCTGGTAACGATCTATCAGATCGCCCTGACACAGCTCACAGGACTGTTCATCTCTGTCAAGAGGGACAGTAAGGCGCTGTTTGTCGGCCTGAGCGCCTCCAACTATGTGATCGCGGGGAGCATCATGGCTGCCATCGTCCATATTTTTACGGGAAATCTGATCCTCTGCACAGCATGCTGCATTTTGACGCACATCATCATATTATACATTCTGTATATCAAGATCCATGATATCTGGATCGACTATCAGAAGAAGGAAATGATGGGCAGCTGGTGGATGCTCTGTCTGATCCCTGTATTCTTTTACTGTGGATTTTCAAGCCTTACATTCTTTCCATTCACGATCGACGACCACCCGGAGAATATTCCCGGCGTAGTGCTGTTCATCATCGCGATGTTCGCCTCGCATGTCATCGTACTGCGGTATGTTTCGAGCGAATCCCAGCGGACAGAGATCTACTGGCAGAATGCACTGTATGAGTCGTACATCAAAGGACTGGAAAATCAATATTATCTGGTCGAGCAGTCCGAGAAAAATCTGCGGATCCTGAGGCACGATATGCGCCATTACTCCGGCCTGATCGATTCCCTGCTGGAGCAGGGTGAATATCATGAGATCAAACAGGTCACTGAGCATATCAACAAGGTGACTGATGAAAATAAGGTGACAAGATACTGCAGCAACCTGATCGCGAACACGATGCTCTCGAGTATGATGGAAAGGGCATCCTCACTTGGTATCGAAGTGCAACGGGATATCATCATTTCCAGGGAGATTCCTGTTGACAGCTATGAATTTGCCATCGTAGTCGCGAATCTGCTGGACAATGCGATCGACTGCGTGAAAGACCTGGTTGAGAAAAGAAAGATTTTGGATATTAAGATCCGCTGTGGGCAGGATCATCTTCTCATTCATATTAAGAATGCCTACGAAAACGAGATTCTCTTTGATCCTGAAACAGGTCTCCCCAAGAGCCGGAAGGGAAAGAATCATGGTTTCGGCATGCAGAGCATACAGGCCTTTTCAGATAAGGTCGGTGGTACATTAGGCTGCTACTGCGAAAATGATATGTTTCATATGATGCTGTTTGCGAAGTTTTAAGAAACGATCACATGAAGCACTTTTATGAGAACTGCAGATCGGTAAAATGATGAAAAACAGAAAGAAGTATGATATGTGCAAAATATTGCTCCTGGAAGACGACATCAGCCTGATCGACGGGCTGGAGTTTTCTCTGCAAAAAAATGACTTTACCGTCGAGACGGTGCGCACGGTGGGCGAGGCGTTAAAGCGGCTGCAAAATGATGACCTTATCAGTCAATACGACCTGCTTCTTCTCGACATCACCCTGCCCGACGGGACAGGTTTTGAAGTCTGTGAGCGGGTGCGGAAAGAAAACAGCCGGATCCCGGTCATCTTTCTCACGGCATCGGACGAGGAGGTCAATGTGATCCGCGGGTTGGACGGCGGCGGGGACGACTATATCACCAAACCGTTCAAACTCGGCGAACTCTGCTCCCGGATCCGCGCGCTGCTCAGGCGCGCCGGATACAGCAGGCAGACAGGGAACGATGCCCCGCAGGAAAGCGCGCAGGGCAGCGCCCCCCGGCAGAATACTGACAACCGCATTGTCTCAGGCGGTCTCATGATCGACCTCACGGCAAGCCGCGTGACGCTGGACGGGAAAACGCTTGACCTGACGCGTGCAGAGTACCGGCTGATCTGCCTGCTTGTGAGAAACGCGGAGCGGGTTATGACGAGGGATATGATCTTTAATGAATTGTGGGATCATATGGGCAGCTTTGTGGACGACAACACTTTGTCCGTGTATATACGGCGGCTCCGCGAGAAGATCGAAACCGATCCTTCGAAGCCGGAGCATCTGATCACTGCCCGAGGATTTGGTTACCGGTGGGTTCCGTAAAGGACTGCACACTGATAAAATGATGATGTGCATCCGACAGAAGATCTGCCGCAATGGCTGGTACACAGGGGGAATCAGTATGATCAAAACAAATTGGAGTCTTATTCAGGACAAAACGGCCAGACGCTACTGTATTTTTTTAATCTCATTCTCAGTCATTCTCCTGACGGCCGCGATCCTGTTCTGCAGCTACATGACACACGCTGCCAAAAACATGCTCCTGTCCCATGATGAGACGATCGCTTCATCGCTGCTCGAACAGGGCGTTTCTGAGGCCGCAGCCGCGAGGGCGCTCACCGCCGCAGCGCACTCTGATACGGCGCACTCCGTTCAGGGTCTGGCGCTCCTGCAAAAAATCGGTGTCCGGCCAGATCTGGAAACGCAGTTTCTGCCTGATCTCCACACGTTTCAAAAGCACGCTGTCTGTTCTGTGCTGGGCATTCTCATACCGTTTTGTCTCCTGCTTTCCGGCGCAAGCCTTCTGTTTCTTTCCGCCAGGGAAAAGCTGTACCGCGATGCCCTGGCTGTCATCGACAGTTATATTGACGGCTCGCACACGAACCGCCTGCCGCAGACAAACGAGGGCACGATCTACCGCATGTTCTCCTCGATCGACCGGCTGGCGACGATGCTGCAGGCACAAAACGAGACGGAACAGAAAACAAAGATCTTTCTGAAAAATACGATCTCCGATATCTCCCATCAGCTCAGGACGCCGCTGGCGGCGCTGTCCATGTATCAGGAGATCCTGGAAAATGAATACGACAAACCTGCTGTCGTACAGAATTTTGCGGCAAAGGCGGGGTTTGCGCTGCAGCGCATGGAACAGTTGATCCAGTCCATGCTCAAGATCACAAGGCTGGATGCCGGAAACGTCGTGTTTGAGAAAAAAATCTGCGTTCTGTCCGAACTGGTCTCACACGCCGTCGGTGAACTCACGACCCGCGCTGACAGTGAGAACAAGACCATCATCCTGGAAGGTTCAGGCACCGATACGATCCTCTGCGATGCATCGTGGACGAGCGAGGCCATCAGCAACATTGTCAAAAATGCCCTGGATCATATGGCCGCCCGCGGCCTTGCCCGCATCACATGGTAAAAAACCCGCTTTGCCGCGGCTATCCGGATCGCCGACGACGGAAGCGGGATCGCTCTCGAGGATATCCATCATGTCTTCAAGCGATTTTACCGCAGCCGCCAGTCGTCAGACACGCAGGGGATCGGGCTGGGACTGCCGCTTGCAAGATCGATCGTGGAGGGACAGGGCGGAACGATCTCCCTGCAGAGCGCACCCGGTGCGGGGACGACGTTTACGCTGATGCTGCCATGGTGATAACAGCTCCTTACAAAACTGTAAGCTTATATTCATGTCGATGTAAGGTTTTCCTAATACTATATAGATAGGTGAACGAATCCAGGACTCTTGTTCAGACTGTACTTTATCTTAATATGAAAAGGAGCTTTACAAATGGAAATCTTACAGGTACATGATCTATGTAAAACCTACGGCAATGGCGAGGTGCAGGTCGACGCGTTAAAAAACGTCTCATTTGCACTGGAGAAGGGGGACTTCTGCGCGGTCGTGGGCGAATCAGGCTCTGGAAAGAGCACTTTATTAAATTGTATCGGCGCCCTTGACACTCCCACCTCGGGAGAGATCCTCGTCGACGGGAACGCGCTTTTTGCCATGAAGGAGGAGGCGCGGACGATCTTCAGAAGGCGCAATATCGGCTTTATCTTCCAGTCGTTTCAGCTTGTGGCCGAGCTGAATGTCGAACAGAATATCATCTTTCCGCTGCTGCTGGACTACGCGAAACCCGATCCCGCTCTCGTCGAGGAGACGCTGGAGATCCTGGGGTTAAAGGACAGACGCCGTCATCTCCCAAGACAGTTGTCGGGCGGACAGCAGCAGCGTGTTGCCATCGGGCGCGCCCTGATCACAAGGCCGAAACTGATCCTCGCCGACGAGCCGACCGGAAATCTTGACAGCAAAAACAGCCAGGAAGTGCTCGACCTGCTGATCAAGGCATCGAGGCGCTATCAGCAGACCATATTCATGATCACGCACAACGACAGCCTGGCGGCGGCAGCGGACCGCGTGCTGCGCGTGGCGGACGGAAGGCTCACGGATCTGGGCAGGACAGACGGGAAAGGAGATGTTTTCAGAGATGAAAAATTATCTTGATCTCGTACCGCTCTACACCAGGGCACACCGGAAGCAGAACCGCATGTCCATCTTCTGCATCTTTCTGTCCGTCTTTCTCGTGGCTGCGATCTTTGGCATGGCGGACATGTATATCCGAAGCCAGCTGATCAAGACAAGGCAGGAGGACGGCAACTGGCATATAGCGCTGAGCAGGATCAGCGACAAGACGGCAGAGCTGATCGCCGCGCGCCCGGAAGTCCAAACGGTCGTCTGCTATGGAACGTTGAATTATCGTCTGGATCTGGGATACACGGTCGGTGGCAAGGACGTCGTGATCTGCGGCGGGGAGGCGCCTCTTCTGACGGAGATCTATGCCGGCGCCCTCTCGGAAGGCGCTTTTCCCAGCACAGCGCATGAGGTGCTTGTGAGCGCAAATGTGAAAAAAGAGCTCGGACTCGATATCGGAAGTCCGATCGCGATCCGTGACGCGGCGGGAACGGAATCTGTTTATACCATATGCGGTTTTTCCGAAAATCCGCCCATAGTCCTGAATAAAGACATTTACGCCGTGTTTATGAACACTGCCGCTTTCCGCGATTTTTTTCCGGGTGTGACGGACGGGGAACCAGACGACTACGACAGTTGTTTTCTCGTCCAGTTCCGTGATCATCACCGTATCCGCAGCACCATCAATGATATCAAGGCGCAGTTCCAACTGTCCGACGCGCAGGTTGGGGAACAGGCAATGCTGCTCGGGCTGCTCGGACAGAGCGGTGAGGGCAATCCTTTCATGCTCATGATCTACGCTGCTGCCGCCGTATTGTCCATACTGGTCCTGCTGGCGGGAATTCTGATGATCGCGAGCAGCCTGAACAGCAATATCGCAGGACGGACGGAATTCTTCGGCATGCTGCGCTGTATCGGCGCGACGCCGAGGCAGATCACACGGCTGGTGCACCGGGAAGCGCTGAGTCTCTGCACCCTTGCCATTCCTGCCAGCCTGCTCTCCAGCATGGCCGTGATCTGGGTATTGTGCGCAGTCCTGCGCTGTCTGAGTCCGATGTACTTTTCCACTATGCCTGCCTTTGCAGTCAGTCTGCCAAGCATTGCCGCCGGCGCTGTCATCGGGATCCTGACGGTGCTGATGGCATCGCGCGCGCCAGCAAAGCGCGCCTCCAAGGCGTCCCCGCTTGCCGCTGTGACAGGCAGTGCAAATGATCTGGCACCTGTGCGCAGGGCCGCTGACACTTCTGTGTGCAAGGTCGACACAGCGCTCGGGATCCATCATGCCATGGCAAGCCGCAGGAATTTTCTGCTGGTGGTGGGCTCCTTTGCACTGAGTATCATTTTATTTTTGTCCTTCTCCACGACCATCGATTTTATGAGACATGCCATCAAGGTACTCCAGCCATGGTCGCCGGATATTTCTATCATCAGTCAGGACAACACCTGCACGGTTGACCGCACGCTGCTTTCGGCGCTGAATGAAAATCCCGCCGTCCGAAGAGTCTATGGAAGAATGTTTGCATATGACCTGCCCGCCACGACAGACGGCAGGGATCACACCGCGATGCTGATCTCTTATGACGAACAGCAATTCCGATGGGCAAAACGATATCTGCTGGACGGTTCGCTGGAGGACGTACAGAGCCAGACAGGCACCGGACTGATCGTGTCCTCCCCGCAGTATAACAATCAGACTGATGTGAGGACAGGCGACACGGTGACGCTCACGATCGACGGGAAACCTGCGGACATAAAGATCACCGGCATGATATCCGAGTGTCCGTTTAACACGCCGGACGGCGATATCATCATCTGCTCGGAGGACACGTTCCGGCAGTTTACAGGGAAAGAAGATTACACGATCATCGATATCCAGCTGGCAGGAACAGCGGGCGATACCGATGTGGACGCGATCCGCGCGCTTGCCGGAACTGCATATACATTTTCCGACCTGCGCATGAACAATCAGAGTACGCTGGGCGCCAATTACTCCTTTAAACTGTTTCTATACGGGTTCCTGTTTCTGATCGCCATGGTCACGGTCTGCAATATCATCAACTGTGTCGCCATGAGCGTGGAATCGAGGATTAAACAGTACGGCGGTCTGCGCGCCATCGGACTCAGCGGCAGGCAGCTTCAGAAAATGATCGTCGCAGAGACCCTGACCTTCGCGGTGACAGGCGCCATCTGCGGCGTGACGGCAGGACTGCTGCTCAACAAAAAACTGTTTGAGATCCTGGTGAGCAGCCGCTGGGGCGAACCCTGGAGCCTGCCGCTCTCAGAGCTGGCCATCATTCTGGGGATCGCCGCGCTCTCTGTGCTCCTGTCCGTGCGCGACCCGATCCGGAAGATACGATCAATGTCGATCGTCGATACGATCAATGCACTGTGAGGAAAAAATAAAACATATCTGATAAGACAGCTAAATTGCCCAAAAACGTACAAACAGCCCTGGTTACAGAAATTACCAGGGCTGTCTGCCTCTCCGCTACCCGACCGCTATATAGACATCCATATACCAGACGCCGTCTTTTTCATACTCCTTCTCAAAACATTCGATGATCTGATCGTCCTGTTTGTGCTGGATCCCGTTGATCTTCATGTGCATCATCAGCGCCTTGTACGCGTTCGGAATGGTGCGGAACGGTGCGGTCATCGGATCCCTGATCGTGATCACGATATAGTCCTGGTCTTCCTGGTGGAATACCTCCGGCTTCTCACCGATCTTCGCCGCCTCGTCGCTGTCCACGATCAGCGCCGCCTCATAACCGTGCATATGAAACACATTGACCTGCTCCTGCGACAGAAACGGGAAGTCCCAGCCGATGATCTTTTCCGCATATGGTATCTTCAATTCTTCCGCCCAGCTCCTCACATGCCCGATGGCATCTGTCTCAGGCTCCCTGCTGAACACGGCATACCGCACACAGTCAAACGCCTTTACCGTCTCTGTGCGGATATCCGAGTATGCCTCGTCACTCAGGTTGAAGTCTCCCCGCACCAGTTCGTCCATGGTGCAGGAAAACAGGTCGCACAGTTCGATCACCTTGTCCATCTCTGGGCAGACCAGATCCAGCTCCCACTTCGACACTGTCTGCCGGCTGACATTCAATTGTTCCGCAAGCGTCTCCTGCGTCATCTTGTTCCTCATTTTCCGCAGGCACTGCAAGTTCTGTCCTAAACTCATATAATATATTTCTCCTTTTCGTATGATCTCTTCATTATATGCAATTTTACATACAGCTTTATAATCAGCTTACATCGATCCGGCGCCTTATCGCTATATGACAATCATACGCAGTCGGAGCGCCTTTTTCAACCAATTTTAAGGTTCGATTTTCCAGGCGCGCGCAACTTAAAGTTGCCAGATGCCAATGCCGTACATTGTGCAGATTAATGACGCAGTCTTTGCAGAGGTCTATTTTCCCAGCGGAAATCCTACATGCTGGAGCAGCACGGCGTTACCGTATCCGACGCGATCTCCTCTGACCTGCTGCTTTTACAATTACAGTTCTTATTTGCCTCGCTGGCGTTAAATGTCATCACTGTGATCCTGTGTAACCGGGATCTGCACGATAAAACACTCCGGGATTATGCATCCCGGAGTGTTTTCAGATACTTTTCTAATTTATCGGTTACCGCCTGCACATCGATGGGCTTTGCCAGGTGGTCGTTCATGCCGCACTCGAGACACTTCTGGATATCTTCCGAGAAAGCGTCCGCAGTCATGGCAATGATCGGGATATCCGCGTCCTCACGCTCCAGTCCGCGGATGATCCTGGTAGCCTCATATCCATCCATCACGGGCATCCGCACATCCATGAGGATCGCATCGTAATATCCCACAGGCGACTGCTCAAACTTCGCGGCGCAGATCTTTCCATTCTCGACCCTGTCCAGTACAAGCTCAAGGTCGGAGAGCAGCTCCCTGGCAACCTCCCAGTTGAGATCATTGTCCTCCGCCAGCAGAACATGCTTCCCCCTGAGATCCAGGTCGACCGTTCTGACGACATCGGCAGCCTTCTCACCGCCGTTGCCCGCAAGCGCTCTCAGTGCGTCGGACAGAGAGGACTGAAACAGCGGCTTGGAAATAAACCCGGAGATCCCCGCCGCTCTCGCCTCCTGCTCCACTTCGCTCCAGTCACACGCCGCAAGCAGCAGGGCAGGACTGTCTTCCCCACAGTTCCTGCGGATCTCCCGGACCGCCTCCAGCCCATCCGCCCCCTGCGGCTCCCAGCCTAATAAAATGATCTGATAGCTGTCCTGCCGGCGATGGATTTCAGTGATCATTTCCACTGCGCGCCCTGCACTCTGACACCACTCCGCGCGGATACCGATCTGCGCCAGGGAGCGGACCACGCTTGTACATAACCGCTCATCCGCATCGACCACCAACATGTTCCAGGATGGAAACACCGGCTCTGTTTCCTGTTCTTTTGCCTTTGCAAGGTCGAGCACAACATGGAACTCGCTGCCCCTGCCCTGCTCGCTCTGAACGGATATGGCACCGCCCATCGCGTCTACGATGTACTTGGTGATCGCCATTCCCAGCCCGGAGCCCTCCGTCTTCTGCACGCGGGTGTTATTCTCCCTGCTGAAGGAGTCAAATATCTGTTTCTGATACTCCTTTGACATGCCGATCCCCGTATCGCGCACTATGAAATGCGTGCGGACGCAGGAGGGATTCCCGGGCAGGTCCTCCTGGCATACGTTTACCTGGACCTTCCCCCGGTCCGGCGTAAACTTGACAGCATTCCCCAGCAGATTGATCAGCACCTGGTTCAGACGTACACTGTCACAGCACACATCCTCCGCAAGGATCTCATAAGCAGCTGCATCAAACTCCTGATCTTTTGCCCGGACCTGCGGCAGCATGATGTTGACGATACTGTCCATGACCTCCCTCAGCGACACTGCCTCGATGTTCAGCGTCATTTTCCCGCTCTCGATCTTTGATATATCCAGCACGTCATTGATCAGCCCCAGCAGGTGTTTGCTGGACAGTTCGATCTTGTGAAGGTATTCCTGGACCTGATCGTGATTGTGTGTATTGGACAGTGCCAGGGATGTCATACCGATGATCGCGTTCATTGGCGTGCGTATGTCATGGCTCATGCTCGACAGGAATTCCTGTTTTGCCGCATTGGCGTGTTCAGCCTCTTTCTGTGCCATTTCCGCAGCCTTCCTCGCCGCATCCATCTCCACATTGATGCGTTTCAATTCGGACACCTGGTCCTTGAACACTTTAAAATATTGGAGAAATACATAGCACAGCATGGCGATCACAGCAAGAGAGGCCGCATAAACCATGGTGAGCCAGCGGTCGCCCATACCCGAGATCGCGTCATCGAGCACATCAAAAGGAAGGACTGTCACCAGATACCATTCGCAGTATGGGAGATCGGTACAATACAGATGACGGCGCGAATGACCGCATTTCAGAATGACCGAGTAGTCCTCGTCTGCATTCATGGCCGCTTTCAGCTGCCCGACATAGTACCCCGCATCCTCATTCTGGCTGTCAAAGATACTGTAAAATGGATCTGTATCATTTTCATCCTTACTGCCCTGATTCCAGACAACATAGCTGCCGTCCTCGCGTATGACATAGGACTCCACCAGCGAGCTGTCCGAATCGAGAAAAAGCACTTCGCTCATATACATGGAGGAAAGACCTACAACGATGGCAAGACTGGTGTTTCCATCAGACATGGGATATTCACAGGGGACGCCGAACAGGATCACGTCATCCCCGCTGCTGTTGACTGCGGACGCCGCCTTGCGTTCCCCGTTTATCATACTGTCCATAAACTGTTCCGGGTGATTCAGCTCCACCGGATCACCATAGATCATCTCGATCCCGCCATCGGACGAATACAGGGCTGCACATAAAAAATGCCGCGCCCTCGCACCGTACTCTATCTCTTCCCTCGATCCGTAACTGAGATCTCCTTCATCCGCTGCAATGTGCGCTATGGATTCCGCCATGGTCAGGCGCAGGTCGATGATCGTCTCAAAATGCAGGGATACCTGCTCATTCATCCCTGCCATGTATGTAGTCCCTATATTCTCAATCGTGTTCTCACTCATGTTGTTTATGGACATTCCCAAAAATGAAAACACAAAAATAATCAGGCAGATGATCACTGCTATGCTGATTTTTAACGAACGCGGCAAAGCCATGTTTTTCATACTTTTCTATCTCCACTCTTCGGTTAAGTTCCGGGTACAAATCAAAAAGGAAAAGACTGCACTCCTGTCATCGCCTCAGCTGGCTCATGGTCCTGAACATCTTGTTGATATCCACCGGCTTCGCCAGATGCTCATTCATACCTGCATCCTTTGCCAGTGCGATGTCTTCCTCAAATGTGTTCGCTGACAGCGCTATGATGGGCACTGTCTTTGCGTCTTCCCGGTCCAGGCTGCGGATCACACGGGTCGCCTCATATCCGCTCATGACCGGCATCATCAGATCCATGAGCACACAGTCAAACGTTCCCGGCGCTGACGCCGCAAACGTGTCGACAGCTGCTTTTCCATCATTGGCAGTCACGACCTTTGCATCCGCATCCTGAAGCATATATTCTACGATCTCGCAATTGATCTCATTGTCCTCCACCAGAAGGACATGCATCCCGGCGATATCGCGCTTCCAATCCCGCTCTTCATCCGCAGGCTGCGCGCTCCACGCCTCGTCGACCTGGATCGGCAGGAAGATCTGGACCACGCTCCCTCTGCCGATCTGACTGTCTATCTCTATGGTTCCCTTCATCTGATCCAGCAGCTTCTTCACGATGGACATGCCAAGCCCCGTACCGTTATAGTGGGTTCTCGCACCCCGTTCTTCCTGCGTAAACAATTCAAAAATGTGCTTTTTAAACTCCTCGCCGATGCCGATCCCGGTATCGGCGACCTCAAATCGGTACTCTGCGGTCCTGCCCTGAAACCCGGTCTCCTTCGCCCTCACGACCACAGAACCATGACGCCGGTTGTACTTGAGGGCATTGTCGATGACATTCATCAGGATCTGCTTGAGATACAGCGGGTTGCCGACCAGCCTGTTGTGCTGCAGGTCCTCCACCTCCAGCATCAGCTGGATCTCCCGCTCCTGCGCCCGCGGAGACAGGATCGTGATGCAGTCCTCCAGCGCATCGCGAAGCTCAAACGGCTCCTCCACCTCCGCAGGTCTTCCGCTTTCCAGCCTGCTGACCTGGAGGACATCGTTCACCAGAGACAGCAGATGCTCGGTAGATACGCGGATCTTCTTCCGGCAGGCTCCCTGCTGCTCCTGGTCATGCTGGCTCCTCTCCATGATGGACAGCATTCCCAGAATCCCGTTGATGGGCGTGCGGAGATCGTGGGACATATGGGAAAGAAATTCACTCTTTGCCGCGTTTGCTTTCCGCACCTTCTCCAGCAGCTCCATGATCGCCTGCTCCTGTTTCTTCCTTGTCACCATGATCTCTGTGATATCCTGATGGTATCCGTTCAGGCTGACACCCGGTTTCTTGAATGTCTTGTCCGGCACGCCGCCGCAGCGGACATAGATCTTCCCAAGCTCCGGATGGTTCCACGGATAGATCACCTCGGAGCGCCCGGTCTTCAATATCTCCTCGACCGTCTCCTGAACCATCTCCACATAGTCCGGCTCGATATTTTCAAACCAGTGGCGGTAACACGCTTCCGGGCCGATCTCGTCCGACACGCCAAGAAGGATCCGCATGGTCCGGTCCGCATACATCCTTGGCTTGCATCCCTCTTCCAGCTCGATCGTCCAGATCCCGGTTCTTGCGCCTTCCAGAATGTCCTCCAGGCTCTGCCTTGCCTCCAGCTTGTACTTCTCCTCCTGCTCCACAACAGCGTTGATGTCCCGCTGGGCAAAGATCGCACAATTCTCCTGTGGCGTCCTTTCCATAGCAGAAAAATGGATCTCCATATGCTTCAGTCCTAAGGAACTGTCCCTCACCTGATAACGCACAGAAAATTTCTTCTTTGCCCTGAGCTGGGCGAGCACATAATCTTTCTTCGTCAGGGAGCGGAGCCGCTCCTGGTCACGCGCGACCACATACCGGGCAATATACCGTTCCATGGCTGTCTGATAACCGTCCTCAAACTGAACTGCCCAGTCGATCCCCATCCGTCTGCTGTCCCGGTATGTCTCGCACTCCCCTGTGTCAAGGTTCACCTGATAGATCCCCAGATAGTCGACACTGAGGGCATGGAGAACGTTATAACTGCGCTTCTGGAGCTCGCGGACCAGGTTGCGCCGTTTCAGGGAGGACACGATAAAGTATGCTGCGGTCTGCAGCATATTCGAAGCATATTCCAGCGACTTCACAGGCGGGTTGTCCACACCATAAAAACCGATAAGCTTTTTGCCGTTATACAAAGGAACCACCACAAGAGAATGGATACCCTGCCGCTCCAGGTTCTCATACTGGAGCGGGTCCGTCTCCCGGATGTCTTCCAGATCTTCAATGACGATATGCCTGCCAATGCTGAAATTCCGATACCAGCTCGCACACACCTCCGGGGCAACATTCTGAAGATTCTCCTTCTCGGGCCGGACCCCGTCTGCCACCCACTCGTATGTGTTGTCGTCACACCCCGACTCATTCTGCTCAAATATATAGGTTCGATCCCCTTTCAGGGCTTTTCCCAGGCACTCCAACAGCACCGCCAGCGACTGGTCTGGTGTCTCCTCCAGCAGGGCGACGCGAAGCCCCTCATTGATGACGGTCTCGAGATTCTGGACGCTTTGCATATCACCTTTCTGCCCGCACTCCTCACCTGCAGGATTCCTTGTATTATCCATACGCCTTCCCTCCATTATTGGCCTAGTCTCACTTTGTCGCTATGTCGCTTCACCGCAAATATCAGCAACGTCTGTATCATAATACCATATGCCTACAATCCCGTCAATACAGAGGTTGCCGCCTCTTTCCGCCGATCGTCCGATCCAATACAAAACTGCCCCTATCCAGCGGTGAACCATTTCGTTCAGTGTGGTTCACCTCTGGATAGGGGCAGTCCTCAGACGATCTTTTCGCACGATCCCCTACCAGTAAGGATCCCAGTCTGTCGTCAGTCTGGTCAGTGCTTCCATGTAGTAGTAATCCCCCCATGAAGTACATTCGTCCACGCCCAGATCCGGGCATGTATTATACGGAGAGCTTTTTGCATACGTCCCGTGCAGCAGCAGACCGTTTGACTCTCTGCTGTCGCGCACTGCACAGTTCTCTGCCAGCGCCCGGACGAGTCGCGCAGCCATGCTTCTGTAATACTGCGCCTTCTGTTCAGACAGGTGCTTTGCCATTTCCAGCATACCGCAGGCCGCTGCCGCCGCCGCGGAGGAGTCCCTTGGCTCATCACTGCCATCCTGGAAATCAAAATCCCAGTACGGGACCAGATCCTCCGGCAGATGCGTGAGAAAGAAGTCCGTGAGCTTCTCAAAAATATCAATGTACTCCGGGTTCTTTAATCTGGAATAGCTCAGCGCCGCACCGTAAATCCCCCATGCCTGTCCTCTCGCCCATGCCGAGCCGTCGCGGTAGCCCTGATGGGTCACTCCCTTTCGGGGTTCCCCCGTCGCCGGATCAAAGAAATAGGTGTGATAAGTAGAGTGATCGGGACGGATCACATATTTCATCGCATTCTGGATATGTATCGCGGCTTTCTGCCTGTAGTCCGGGTTCCCTGTGACTTCGCCTGCCCAGAACAGCAGCGGCATGTTCAGCAGGCAGTCTATGATCAGACGATAATTGTCCTCCGCCCCGAGCGCTCCCCATGCCTGAAAGAATCCGCCCTTTTCCTGAAAACGCTCCATCAGATTGTCGGCCGCCAGAACCGCCGCCTCCCTGGCATGCGCATTGCCAGTCAGCTTCCATGCCGCCACGCAGGAGGGAGAATAGAGAAACCCCATGTCATGGTGGGCTACGTCCACCTTGTTTCTGATCCTCTCCAGAAAGCTTTCCACCTGTCTCTCCCCCGCTGCCCTAAGCCGGCTGCTTCCTGTTTTCTCATAGGCGAGCCAGATCTCTCCCGTCCAGAATCCGGTGGTCCATGTCGTGTTTCCAGACGGTGTATAAAATCCGTTCGTGCTGTTCGAAGGCTGGAAAGCATCTGTAAACTGCTCCAGATTCCCTTCTATGATGTCCGCCGCGCGCCCGCGCAGCCGCTCTGCCTCGCCCGTTGTTATCTCCGGGTATGTCAGCAGTCTTTCTATTGTCTGCATCCTGCTTCTCCTTTCTCTGTCATCTTTATCTTCTCTATCGTCTTTATCGTCTTTATCGTCTCTATCGCCTCGTATTCTCCATGGATCCTGCATACCGCCATGGTTCCCTGCCTCGTTACCCGGAACCTGATCAGCCACACGTCCTCGTCCTTTCCCCTGTGATTGACAAATACGTCTTTGTGTACCACAACGTCCTGTGCGCCCTCTGCTGTCAATGTCAGCGTTCCCTTTTTGCCCGGAATGCAGATCCGGCAGCCTGTGATCACAGGTTCTGTCTGTGTCACAAAGTTCTCCTCCAGCCAGTCCTGCTGTCCCATATCCGACGCCCTGTCCTCCAGCATGAAATCCCGCGCACCTTTCCGAAAGGTCACGATCCGCTCCAGTCTCCTGCTGCTGCCGTAGGCTCCGCCGTATTCCAGCGTGACACGCCCATCCGCATCCCCTGTAAAGCAGGCGGCACCGTATTCCCTGCCCGTCTTCTGCTCCTGGCCGTTTAAAATGGGCACGCTGTGTCCAAAGGAGCGGTTGCACAGGATCGTATAGCGGGTTTCATCTGCAAAATATTTCTGATCGTATTCCCCGCACCCCAGATCACTCAGGAAGATCTCGCCGTCCGCGGCAAACATCAGGCTTCCCACATCATTGTGATTGTGGGGCTCGCCGTTATGCCCGCCCTTGACCGCCATATCCAGTCCGTCGTTTTTCCAGACTGCCCACTGGGCGTCCGGCAGAAGGGCAAACCACGCTGCCTGCTCCTGCTCCTCCCCGGCGTCCAATGCCGCCCCTTTTTCAAGCTTCTCCAGATACCGGCGCACCCAGCAGTCATCCTGATAATTTGCCATGAACCGGTAGCAATGGTCGTCCTCAAATCCCATAGCCGCGGACACTGGCGGGATCTCCACGCCGTCTATCATCTCCGCCAGACAGCAGGTAAGTCCCAGCCGGAAGCGGTCGTGACTGTTTCCATCGGAAAAGCTGACGGTAATCCCCCCTGTCAGATAGCATTTCTGCTGAAACTGCGCGATCCGGCGCACCTTCTCCTGCTCCAGCAGGCACACCCCGCCCTTTGTGTGCGCCTTCAACTGCTCGGCAAATCCCGTATAGTACACCATACCATAAGTAAAATAGCTCATTCCCTCCGGACAGGTGCCGTCGTCACACATGCCTTCCAGATAATCCGGCAGGGTACTGATCACCCTGTCTACGATCTGCTTCTGTCTCAGGGGTTCCTCCTGCAGGAGGCAGAGTGCCATGCTTCCCAGACACCCCGCGCACACGGCTACCCAGTTATTGTACATGGATTCCCACCGCCATGCTCCCTTTTCCTTCTCCATATAAGCGTCGAGCAGGCGGTGAACGACCAGACTGCGCACCTGCCCTGCCAGCGCCGCATCCAGCTTCCCGGACAGTTCTGTAACGATCTGTGCAAGCGCCTGCCCGGTCTCGCAGGCAAACAGATCCACCGTTCTCTGCCAGTCCTTCTCCTGCCGGTTTACATGGGCAGGAAGCGCCCACGTCTCCTCCAGGCAGATCTCGCGGATCACCTCCTCCAGTTTGCGCAGGTCCTCCTCCCTTTCATACCAGATGGACAGCAGGCCAAAGACAGCGAGAAACCGCCTTCTCTCAAAATATTCATCCTCGTAGATCAGCCTGTTGCCTGTCTCCTCATATAGTCCAAACAGCTCCTTTGTCAGCTCCGGCATGCTGCGTCCGCGCAGCATGTCTCCGGTCTGAGCGACCTGCTGACGAAACTGCTGCCAGTGCTCCCGGATCTCCTGTACTTTTCTTCTGTTCATACCGCGTCACTCCTTCACTGCTCCCACCATAACGCCCTTGGTAAAGTATTTCTGCAGGAACGGATATACGAACAGGATCGGAAGGGTCGCCACAATGATCGTCGCATAGCGTATCGTCGCGCCCACCGCTTCCACATCTCCTGCCGCCACGCCTGCCGTCATGGAGGATGTATCATTTGCCATCAGGATCTCTCTCAGAACGACCTGCAGCGGATACATGCTGCGGTCCGAGAGAATCGTAGAACCCCAGAACCATCCATTCCAGATGCCCACCCCGTAGTAGAGCACCATCACTGCCAGCATTGCCTTTGACAGCGGCAGGATCACGGAAAATAAGATCTTCCAATGCCCCGCCCCGTCAATCCTTGCCGCCTCGCACAGCGACTCGGGAATGCTCTCAAAAGAGGTTCTCAGGATGATCATATTGTAAGTGCTGATCATAAAGGGCAGGATCAGTCCCCAGTGGGTGTCCGTCAGGTGAAAATCCTGCAGAGTCTGATAAAAGGGGATCATGCCGCCCGAGATGAACATGGTGATGGTGATCAGGATCATGATCGGCTTTTTCCACAGGACGCCTTTTCTGGATAAAAAGTACGCTCCCAGGGATGTCATCACAATGTTGGTCGCCAGACCGAGTATCAGAATCTTCAGGGTATTGAGATAGCCTGACAGGATCATGGGATTTTTTAATACCGCCTTGTACGCGCTGAAGCTGAATCCCACAGGCTTTAACAAAGGCCCTGTATGCTGCATCAGCAGGCTGCTCTCACTCAGGGATGCCGCCAGCACATACCATACCGGATAAATGCAGACCAGCGACAGCAGCGTCAGGATCAGAACATTGCACACATCAAATATTTTTGACCCGGCCGATGTCCGGATCGTGCTCTTTGCCTGTCTTTTCATAATCATCCTCCTCTACCAAAGACTGGTCTCACTGACACGCTTGCTGATCTTGTTGGTCACGATCAGCAGCGCCAGGTTGATCACGGAGTTGAACAGACCAATGGCTGTGGAATAGCTCCAGTTTCTCTCCAGGATACCCACCCTGTAAATATAGGAAGCGATCACATCCGCCGTCTCATAGGTCGCCTCATTGTACAGCAGGATGGTTTTCTCATATCCCGTGCCCAGCAGCTGCCCCATTCTCATGATCAGCATGATCACGATGGTCGGCGCGATTCCCGGAAGCGTCACGTGGATCAGCTGTTTCCACCTTCCCGCCCCGTCGATGGATGCCGCCTCATAGAGCTGCTGGTCCACACCGGACAAAGCGGACAGGTAGATGATGGAACCCCAGCCGATCCCCTGCCAGATGTCCGACACGATATATATGGTCCGGTACAGCGCCGGATTCTGGATCAGGGAGCTTCTCTCCCCTCCGAACATGACGATGATATCATTGATCAGTCCCGTGCTCTGCGTAAAGTCCTTGATGATGCCCGTCACTACCACCAGGGAGATAAAATGGGGCAGATATGTGATGGTCTGGACTGTTTTCTTAAAGCGCTTCGCCCGCAGTTCATTGAGCAGGAGCGCCAGAATGATCGGAGCCGGAAAACCAAACAGGATCCCGTACACGCTCAGCAGGAGCGTGTTCTTCACAAGCCGCCCAAAATAGGGGCTTGTGAAGAAACGGTTAAACTGGTCGAATCCGACCCATTCGCTGCCTGAAAATCCCAGTCTGGGGTTGTAATCCTGAAATGCGATGAGCGCTCCATACATCGGCTTATAATGGAACAAAATATAAAACAGGATCACCGGCAGCACCATCAGGTAAAGAGAACGGTTTCTCTTCCAGTCTTTTTTTACCTGAATCCAAAAACTTTCACGTTCTTTCGTCTTCATACTTTTTTCCTTATCTTTCCTGATATCTCTCAAGCGCAGCATTCTGGATCTCCAGAACACGGTCAAGGTTCATGCCTTTGATCGTCTCCACATAGTCGTCCCACTCATCAAAACTCTTGTTTCCCAGGATGAACTTCAAGGTCATTTCGTCCCTGTATGTGTTGATCTCATTCATGATCTGTGCCTGTTCCTTGCTCTCGTCTACAGTCGGCGTCACAGGCGGGATAATATGCTTGTCCGCATTGGTATCCGACCACACCGCGAGGGCTTCCTTCTGCTCATCCAGCGTGTAATACTGATCCGCATACGCCTCATCCTGCACGAACGGTCCGTTGTAATTGGCCCTGATATAACCGCTCATCGCATGAGTGATGGACAGATCCGGGTTTTTGAGGATCAGATCCGTGTAGATCGGTTCTCCGCTTTCCATCGTATAGCTGACGCCCTCGATGCCAAAGTTAAACAACATGTGGCCTTCCTCGCCGTAAGCATAGTCCAGCAGTCTTGCCGCAAGCTCCACGTTCTCACAGCTTGTAGTGATCACGGCACAACCCATGTTGACAAAGTCATTATCCTTCTGGCCAAATTCAGGTTTTGTCCCTTTCTCCACGGAAGGATACGGAGCCGGTACGAGCGTGAAGTCCTCCTCGGTCGTCCTGCCGGCGCCTGTCCATGTGCCAAGACTGCTTCCGCACCATCCAAAAGATGCTCCCGCCGTCCCGTTTGTGATCTTAGCGCTGACCTGGTCGTTTGTCAGGGTTGCCAGATCAACATCGATCAGTCCCTCACTCATCCAGCGGTTCATGGTCTGGAGATACTCCCTGTAGCCGTCCTCGACAGCGCCGTAATGAACGCTGCCGTCATCTCCTATATAGAAATTTCTGGGTGCTCCATATGCGTATGCAAAAGGATTGTTATCTGTCAGTCCCTGGCTGCCGTACCAGTACGTAAAAGGTGCAGCCGCTCCCTTCTCCTCCTTAAATGCAGTCAGCACGTCATGCCACTCGTCCATGGTAGTCGGCACTTCCATGCCCAGCTCCTCCAGCCAGTCCCCTCTTAACATCAACCCGGTGCTTGTCTTTAATTTTTCACCGCCGCGGATAAAGGGAAAGCAGTAATATGTGCCTTCATCTGTCTTGATCATCTTGTCCACATCCGGATTTGCCTCCAGATAAGCTTTCAGGTTCGGACAGTAGCTGTCGATCACATCATTTAACGGAAGGACAACGCCGTCCTCGATCGCTTTCTGCGGTCCGCCCGCGTAAGTCAGCCAGCTATACTCAATAATATCCGGAAGCGTGCGGTTCGACAGGAGGAGGTTAAACTGCTCTGCCACCTGCCCTACTGCGGGATGCTGGAATTCGATCGTGATCCCTGTATTTTCCTGCAGCTTCTTTCCAAATTCCGTGTCGTTGAGGCTGGTGTAGTTCGCCGCCGCATTTGCATTTAACTCCACCCAGTAGCTGAGCGTGCCGCCTTCCGCAACAGGATAAGAAAACGCTGTATCCGGTGCGGCCGTTTCCGTCTTCCCGGACGCGTCCGCCTGTGCGGTGGTCTGCGATTCTGGTGCCGCGCCGCCATTGTCCTTGTTTCCACATCCTGTCGCGATGCCCGCCGCAGCTACCACAGCCGCCATGAGCAATGCGCCCTTTTTGATTTTGTTGTTTCTTTTTATCATATGTTCCTCCATTTCTGAGCATTTCATGCCCGTTTTGCCGCCCCGCCGGTCGCTTCCGCATATAACATGCAGGCTCCCATCCGGGGACATCCGTCTGCGCATATCTTGTTTTGCGCCATACCCACACTATATCAGCCCCTTCTCCCAAAAGATATATTCAGATGTGCAAATCCGTGTGCAAAACAGCAACTGGCGCATGCTCAATTTGCAAAGTCAATATGCAAAATAGCAAAAAACCGCAAAATCCGCTATTTTTTCAGCGGACTCTGCGGCAGGAATAACCCTATTTATTTATTTTTTTCATCTGCCCGGGTGTGATCCCGGTCTCCTTCTTGAATACGCGGATCAGCGCCCCGCTGTTGCGAAAGCCTGCCTGGGGACAGATGTCCACGACACTCATTCCTTCCTTGAGCAGCTCCTTGATCCGCTCCACGCGGATACGGTTAATGTACTCGAGCAGGCTGACACCTGTCTGCTCTTTAAAAAGGGAGGACAGGTAGGACGGCGTGATCTCAAAATGCAGGGCTGTGATCGAGACATTCAGATCCGGATCCTGATAATTTTCCTGCACGTACTGCATCACCTCGCGTATATACTGGGAATCCTCCTTCGCCGCCTGCCGCTTGCGCCTGATACGGCTGCAGGTCTCGCGGATCAATCCGTGAAAGAACTCCATGGCTTCCTCCGCACTCATGCCTTCATTGATCCTGCGTTCAAAGGAGGACAGCTCCACGTCTTCCCCCTGTTCCACGCCCTTCATCACAGTTCCCACCAGCTCAAACAGCAGACATTTCTTTATGCCGGGGAGAATGTCCTTGCGCGCAAAGTTGGCAGTGATCACCTCGTCTATCCAGCGGCAGACATTTTGATCTTCCCCCGCCCTCATGGCGTTTATGATCTTCTGCTCCTCCTCTATCCTGTACTCATAGTAGACCTGCCTGTTCCTGATGTCCTCATACCACACCACGCTGTAATTCTGAAACTGTTCCCGATACTCCGAAACCTCCCGCGCCGCACAGTAGGAGTCATAGATCCCCTCAAGTCCCTGCCGGAAACCGCCGCAGGCGGCGAACAAACGCTTGCAGATCCGCTCCTCCGCAAATAGCTGGACCTTGTCAAAAAAGCTGTCGAGTTCTTCCCGTGTCTCTTCCCCTTTGTCCTCCCCGTTGATCACGCAGGCGACCGCATCATACAGCTCTACCAGCTCCACGCCAAACGCCCCGTGCATCAGCTCCCGCAGCACGTTGGTCATCAGAAACTGGTGCAGCGCCGTATCTGTCTGACGCCACGCCTCACCCTCCTCCTCCAGATAAAACAGTATGACCAGGTTGTCCCTCCCCCGGAACACAGCATCCTGTGCAAACGCTTCCACATAACCGCTCTTGCAGTCGTAGGGAAAGGCGATCATGCGGTAGAGATACTGGCTCCGCAGCGTCTGGGCATTGTTATAATAAAGGCTTCGGATCTCTCTGTTCATCTCCAGGACATCTGTGCTCCTATCCAGCAGCCACTGCAGCTCGTTGCGCTTTTCCCTTTTCCCGTCCTTTCCGTAATCACCAAACATATTCATGATATTGCGCAGGGGATTATAATGTATTCCCGTAAAGATATACGCAAGCGTTATACAAACGAATAATCCAACCGCCATGTAGAGCAACACACTTATGGCATCCCGCTCAATCGTCTTAAGGGGCATCAGCACGACATAGTAAAAATCCGTCTCCGAGGAGGCGACCGCATCCAGCCTGTAGCCTTCCCCCGCAAGTTCCAGCTCTGCGGTAATCTTGCCGCCATGAAGATCAGTCTCCGGAATACGGTACGCTGTCTGGCGCAGCTCGTCCGCCAGATTCCCTATGCAGGTGCCGTCCGGCCGGATCATCATCAGTTCCAGGGATTCATTCCAGAGTATTCCCCGCATCCAGCCATTCAATGTTTTTTCCGAGATGCTGACCCCCAGCACGGCGGAGGGATCCGCGCCTCTTGCGATCGAATCCTGCAGGATCCATATCTCCTGCTCTCCGTTTTTATTCCTGACCGCGATGTCCTCCCCCGACCAGCCGCGCTCCAACGTCTCCAGAAAATCCTCCGCAGATGCTCCCAGCCGCTCATAATACAGCTCATAAAACAGGCTGCCGTCCATATGCCCCTGCTCGCAGAGAACCGTTTCCCCTTCCCTGAAATAGATAAAGATATGGTTCAGGTCGCCGCTCGCGATATATTTTTTTCGCGTATCATTATAGATACTATACAACAGCTCCCTGTCGCCGATACTGAATCCGCCGTTGATCCCGGCCGCCTTCTGCACATCGCTATCCAGCATCAGGTTTACCAGATTGAGCCGCGCGCTCCTGAATCGCGCGTCGATCTCCGCCTGCATCTTGTCGAGCAGGGTCGTGGTGATCTCCTCCGACTGCCTGTTGATAATATTATGAAAATGAAAATAGATCCCGATGCTGAACAGGACCGCCAGTCCCAGTACCAGCAGATAGGACAAAAACCATTTGAAAAATACTGTTCTATTCTTAAATCCCCACATCGCCCTGTACTCCGTCTCAAGAACGTCCTTGAATACAAAACCTCTGTCACATCAGCGCTGCCAGAGCCGGCAGCGTCTGTATCATGATATCATATGCCTCCCTGCCGCGTCAATGAGGAGGGACTCGCTGCATATACCCCGATCCCAAAGACCACGAGCATGATCCCTGCACTGGCAAAACAGGCTGAGATCCCGATGCTGACGATATATGCCGACGCAAAGAGGAACGCGATCTCCATGAGATTCGAGACCATATTTGCGACAGACAGGATCGTCGCCCTTTGTTCTGCCTGTCCGCACCGGTCTATGTGCGCGTTCAGCATATTGTCCAGGATAAACTCAGGAAAGCTCAACAGCAGGGGCAGCAGCAGCATGATCACAAGGACTGCCGCCGTCGTCCGGCTGAATGCAAACAGGATCATGACCACTCCTGAACAGATGATGGATACCAGCATCGCGGTCCGGTAACGCGCACTCCCGATCCGGTCAAGCATCTTCTCGGCAAGCATCTGTATGACGGAGTATGCAATAATGATCGGAGACATCAGTTCCGCACGCAGCCCGCACGCAGCAAGCTTGTCCACATAAAAGAAATTGATCAGCAGAAATCCCAACGCGAAACCGGATGCCAGAAAGACCATCAGGATCATCCGGACATCCGCAAAAACAGCCAAAAGACCTGCCCGACCGTCTCCTGACGCCTCGGTGCATTTTGCTTCTCCCGGCTCCGGTTCCCGCCGGATCCCCGCCACACAGGGAATTCCCATGCCGCAGGCGGCCATCGTCGCCACGATGAGCATGCCGATGCCCCCAAAATGGTATAGCAGCACATAAAGTACTGTGCTCAGAACAAATCCCGTAGTCCCGAAATTTGCCACATGCGCCATTTTCACTGCGCACTGCTCATTTTTGTATACACTGTAGATATACGCATCCTGTGTTCCGGACAGGAAACATGCTGCAAATCCCTCAACAACCGCCTCGGCCACAAAGATCGGATAACTGCCTGACAGAAAAGCGGCAAGCAGAAGAGCTCTTGCCAGAAACATCGTGATCTGCGCAAGGATCATCGTACTCTTGTACCCGATCCTGTCCGTGATCATCCCTGTCGGAATCTCAAACAGAAATACCGTAAGCGACAGGACTGCCTGCAGCACAAAAAACTGTGCCATCGTCACACCTGCGTCTGTGCGCACGAGCAGCGCGACCGGCGCATAAAAAACCAGGCCGTTCAAAAACGACAACATATCAAGTCTGTCTATATTCACTTTTTTCATCTCAAACTCCTATCGCGCAGTCAGGAAGATATCCTTCCTCCCTGCGCGCACGACGCCGATGCGCCACTCCGGCAGCGGCGTGTACATCAAAATCTGAACAGATGTCCAGATCATCAACCAGTATAACGCTGCTGTCCAAAACCAGACTCAGCAGCAACTTCCCACTGTACAGATCCTGACGAAGGGTTTTATGATGGAATGTTATTGATCTCTCTGTGATCGTTCCCGGTCATGTACGGATGCTCCTCTTTCTTCTATAATTATATATTTGTATATGATGACTGCCCTGCGCGTTCCCCGCAGCAGTCACTGTATCGAACCATTTAAAGACAGTCTATCATCGAATCACATTTTCGTCAATCAACAGAAAGGAATTGATTATAGTGCATAAAGGAATTATAATTAAAGCAGACACGGTCTATTGGTTAAAATCTTATCAGAGTCAGTACGGAGGTTACACTTATATGGAATATCAGGATTACATAAATATGGGATTAGCGGATAGTGCTCCACTGAAATATGGTGTACGGTGTACCGCTCGACACAGACCTGACCTCGCTTGCACACTACCCCTCCATAGCGGTTTCCCAGGATGATTTTCTTTAAGAAGCTGTTAAGAATTCACTTTTAAATAGTTTTCAAAAAAAGAAAGGAGATGTGGAAAATGTTCCATAAGATCAAAAATGAAGTGCGTTCCGTCGAGGAATGCCAGAAAGATCAGGACTGGGCAGGACTGGCAAGAGCCTACTATCGATCAGGTGTGGATGCCATGGAAGCAGGCGACCTGGATCGTGCCCAGCTATGGCTTGGCCGCGCCGACACCATCTACAGTGCCGACGACGACGTCTATGACGAGGTTGGCGATGCCCTCATAGACGACTGTTCCGACCACATCGGACAGCTGGAGGAGGAGCCTCTGCTGTACAACCGCATTCCGTCCTCGGTGGAGGAGATGGCGGATTCCCTGGGAGATGCCCAGATCCGCGTGTGGGGACTGCTGTCCCTCGCCAGACTGGTAAAGCTCGGAGAGCGGCTGTCTGTCCTTCCCGGCTGTGAAGCCCTGTCCCGTCTGGGCTGGGCCGTCGACACCGTGTTCAGTTCTTTTCAGGAGCCGCCCACAGAGGACGAATTTAACGGTTTAAAGGATCTGTGCGATGCGCTGTATGAACTGGGGGACAGCCCGGATTTCTGGGGCAGGGGAAGCGAGATCGAAGTTCCGGGCGGTGCGCCCTTCCAGGTTTTTGACCTGAATGGCATGATGGGCGTCCATCTTGAGATCGACGCCTATCTGAACAGCCATCTGGAACTGCTCTGCGCCCTCAGCCAGGAGGAGGAACCCTCAGACCCGGAGACCGGCATTATCGCCGGTGCGCTGCTGCCCGATTACTATGTTCGGACAGGCGCAGACAAGCTGGAGGAAGTCCCGCACATCAGAGCCGAGCTGGAGCGGATCTCGAGCGACTACGATTTTCTCTGCTCAGAACTGACATGGGATCTGGTTCATGAACGGCTTGAGGCGTACAAGAAACTGGATATCCTTGCGTGCTGATCAAACAGGTGCCCGTGTGCATAACAAAGAGCCTCTATGATATTTCATCATAAAGGCTCTTTGTTCTACCTTATTCAGATCAGAAACGGATCATTTCACCAGTGCCACCGTCTGTCTTGCGATCGCAAGCTCCTCGTTTGTCGGCACACATAACAATGCTACCTTGCTGTCATCCGTGGAGATCACCCTGTCCTCGCCTCTGACATTGTTCTTCTCCGCGTCGATCTCCGTTCCAAGATAACCTAAATACTTCGCGATCTCAGCGCGCCCCGAGATATTGTTCTCACCGACGCCCGCCGTAAACGCGACCGCATCCACGCCGTTCATCGCCGCCGCGTAAGCGCCTATGTACTTTGCCACACTGTAGTAAAATGCATCCAGCGTCACTCTGGCAAGCTTGTTCCCGTCGTTTGCCGCCGCCTCGATGTCCCTGAAATCAGACGAAACCTGTGACAGGCCGAGCACGCCTGACTTTTTGTTCAGGACATTGTTCATCTCTGCAGGTGTCAGATGCTCCTTCTGGCAGATAAAGTCGCAGATCGCCGGATCGATGCTACCGGAACGCGTCCCCATGATGATCCCCTCGAGCGGTGTCAGTCCCATTGAGGTGTCGACGCATTTTCCGTGATCTACAGCCGATACCGAACCGCCATTTCCCAGATGGCATACGATGATCTTCAGCTCATCCCTTGTCTTGCCAAGGATCTCTGCCGCCCTCGCCGATACATAGTCGTGGCTTGTACCATGAAAACCGTAGCGGCGGACCTTGTACTTCTCATAATACTCATAGGGAAGTCCATACAGATACGCCTTCTCCGGCATGGTCTGATGAAACGCCGTGTCGAACACTGCCACCATCGGCACATCCGGCATGATCTCCTTGCAGGAATTGATGCCGATCAGATTTGCCGGATTGTGGAGCGGCGCCAGATCGTTGCACTCCTCGATGGCTTTCAGCACCTCGTCATTGATGACTACGGAAGATGCAAACTTCTCGCCGCCGTGCACCACGCGGTGTCCGACCGCGTTGATCTCGTCAAGCGACTTCACTACGCCGTGATCCGCGTCTGTGAGCGCGTCGATCACCAGTTTGACCGCCACAGTGTGATTGGGCATCGGCGTCTCGATCTTTACTTTATCCTTGCCGGCAGGCGTATGGGTGAGCACGCTGCCATCGATACCGATCCGCTCGCAGAGTCCCTTCGCGAGCACAGCTTCAGAGCCGCTGTCGATCAGCTGGTATTTGAGTGAAGAACTTCCGCAGTTGATTACTAAAATGTTCATTGTATTTTCCCTCCTGTATTGATTTTCGCTTCTCAGAACATCCTTTCGGAAATCAACATCCTGCAATGCGCTCTTACAGAACACATATCTGTCCCATTATAAACCACCTTATTCAAAATAATAATCGCATCACAGGATCTGCCCGATCTATTAGG
>VSNO01000034.1 GCA_009774375.1 Lachnospiraceae bacterium | reverse complement strand
TGATGATATCAGAAAGATGAAAAGACTCATTGATTCCATACTGGATATCAGGAATGATTATATCAATGGTCTCCTGCATGAATTTATTTCTCTGCTGCGGAATCAGGACAGACTGGAATTGATCAGGTTTCAGCCTGGAGACAAATACTGGAATGTATTCAAGCAGCAAAACGGACTGATAGTGGAAGAGGATATGGAGGATGTCCTGACAGAAAGTTATTAGATCAGATCACAATATTTAAGAAATATTGTGATCTGCGGAATAACTGTGTATAATGAGACTATTGTCAGGTAAGCGCGGATATATAGGGTTTATGGAGGATTTCATGATACTTGTTACGGGGGCAAATGGATTTGTCGGTCATAAAATTATGGAGATCTGTAAAGATACGGTGGCTGCACCATCGCTTCGCAATGCAACGCAGGAAGATGTGAATGACATGATCGCGGGAAACGATGCAGATGTTATTATACATACTGCAGCTATTTCTGATACAAGGGTGTGTCAGGCTGATCCGGATGCTTCTTATTATGCAAATGTGCAGATTCCAATATTTATTGCAAAGGCAGCAAAGGATAGAAAACTAATCTGTTTCAGCTCGGATCAGGTTTACAGCGGGTGTGACGAAAAAGGCCCCTATCTGGAGGATGGCGCAAAACCGGGAAATCAGTATGCGGAACATAAACTGGAAATGGAACAGCGGGTATTAGAGATCCATCCGAATACAGTTGTGCTGCGCGCTGAATGGATGTATGATCATTATTTGAAGAAGCCAAACTATTTTATGAATATCATCAATGCAAAAGAAACGGTATCATTTAGTTCCGGGCAGTTCAGGGGCATGACATATTTGAAAGAAGTAGCGGAAAACATGGAAAAAGTCATCGCGTTACCAGGCGGTGTGTATAATTTTGGAAGTGAAACAACATATTCAATGTATGATATCACTCAGAAATTTGTTGACCGGCTGGGGAAAAAAGTGAAAGTGGAGGATGCTCCTGCAAGACATAATTTATGGATGAACTGTGATAAAGCGAAGCAGTATGGTATAAAGTTCAGTACTGTTATAGACGGTCTGATGAGATGTGCGGCAGATAATCATATGTTTGCATTTCCTTAGAGCATTTTTCAAACACGCTCTAGAACATGTGCAGGCTATACCCAGGACCTGGCACTGGGTGAAGAAAAAAGGAGTGTAGGAATGGAACAGAGAGGAAAAAGAATCGAATTTCGTTTCGGGAAGTTTGGGAAGCTGGCGCCGCTCATGGTTGCGGCGGCTATGATCCTGTGGGCGGCTGTCAGCCAGTCGAATGTGAACGGATATGTGCTGGCTTTCTTTGCGGCGCTGGTGGCAGGGGTACTCTTTGCAAAGGATGAGAAGGCGTATGGGGAAGCGCTGGTGTACGGTCTGAGCAAGCCGATGTTTGGCGTGATCGTGATGGCGGTGATCCTCGCGGCGATCTCTGGAAAGCTGATCTCAGCCAGCGGCGTGGTGCAGACCATTGCGGTGTATGTGGTGGCTGCCGGCTTTACGGGGAGACTGTTCGTTGCGGCATCCTTTCTCATCACCTGTCTGCTGGCGTTTGCCACGGGAACTTCGGTGGGAACTTATTTTGTGGTGATCCCGATCCTGTTTCCGGTGGGCGTGATGGCGGGGGCCGCACCGGAGTTTATGATCGGCGCAATCGTGTCGGGAGCGGCGTTCGGCGATAACCTGGGTCCGATATCGGATACGACGATCGCTTCCTCCGCGACACAGCATGCGGATCTGGGAACTGTGGTGAGGACCAGGATGCGTTACAGCCTGCCGGCAGCGGCGGGAGCGTTGATATTATTTCTGCTGTTTTCCAAAACGACTGCTGACGGTGCAGTGACCCCGGCAGCGGCGGGGACGGCCAATCCGGTCAGTCTGGTCATGCTGGTGGTACCGGTGGTGATCATTGTTCTCTGCACGATGAAAATGCATCTGATCACCGCTCTGTCTTGGGGGATCCTGGCGGGAAGCGCTGCCGGGTTGCTTTTTGGTATATACACGGTGGATGGATTGATCTCTTTTCCGGGAGGATTCTCCGTATCCGGGGCGATCATAGAGGCGATCTCGGGAACGGCGGGGACAGTGGTCATGCTGATCGCTGTGTTTGCGCTCCTCGGGGTGGTGGAGCGCAGCGGTCTCTTTGAGGATGTGGGGGTGCTGCTGGCGCGTTTTGCCCGGAACGAACGCAGCACGGAGACAGCGATCGTGCTCTCCGCGGGCATATTGAGCATGGTGACAGGCGTCATTTCCGTGGCGATCGTGGCACTTGGCGATCTGGTGAATGAGATCGGGGAAAAGGCGGGTGTAGACCGGTACCGCCGCGCGAATCTGCTGGACTGTACGGGCTGTGTGTTCTGTTTTCTGGCGCCATGGACAGTGCACTGTGTGATCCCGGCGCAGCAGTCCGCCCAGTTTGGGGAGGGCTTCGCGGTGGCGCCGGCAGCGATCCCTTTTGTGAACTTTTATTCCATCTGCATGCTGGTGATGCTGGCGGTGGCGGTGGTCACGGGCTATGGCAGGAAACGTCAGGTTTAGGTGATATCCTGTTTCTGGTATATTTCTGCCGCGATCCTGTATGAGAGGATAAACCAGAAGACAGAGATCAGCAGGACGATATGAAAAACAGAAAGGATATGGTGCTTCACGGGGATGAACAGGTTTATGAGGAGAACGAGTCCGGCGATGATTCCTGTTGATGCCATGAAGGACATCATAAAGACGATCTGTGATTTTTCCGGATCAAATACATACGCGCACGGCAGGCTGATGCCGCCTGCCAGCAGTGTGGCGCTCATGCCGATGGAGCCATACAGGCACAGGGCATGAAGGGTTACATTGACGCCGAGGAGGGCGAGGATCACGCAGGGGATCAGCGCTGTGCCCATGCCCAGTATGGCAAGCAGGATATAAAATACGTACTTTTCGCCAATGATCTGACTTCTTGACACGGGCATGGTGATCACATTCTTGTTCCATCTTGAAGCCGCGTCGCTGGTGATGCTGATAAAGACTGCAGTTGTCGATGCTACAGGTGCCAGTACCAGGAGCGCGCTCGGCTCCAGCAGGAACGACAGCCCGAAGCCCAGAACGATCAGGCTGACTAAAGTTACAAGGATATTGCTCTTTGCAATATACAGGTCTTTGACTAACACACCTCTCATTATTTTTCCCCCTTTACATAGAGCAGCATGATCTCGTCGATCGTTGCCGGGACGATCAATGCTTTCGGATATTTTCGCTGCAGTTTCTCCCGGTCGGAGATCAGCACCTGCCATTCATAATCCAGTTTGCGGTATACAATGATGTCTGAGCGGTCCAAGGCGTCAAATTGCGCCGCGCCGCATTTGAGAATGCCATACTGTTCGATCAGTTCGTCTTTGGGTCTGGAGAAGATGACTTTTCCCGCATGGATAAATACGATATAGTCGGCGATCTTCTCCAGATCACTGGTAATGTGCGAGGAGACGAGTATGGAGTGCTCCTCGTCCTGCACAAAATCCAGGAGCATATCTAAGATATCGTCGCGGACAACGGGATCGAGTCCGCTGGTCGCTTCGTCCAGGATCAGCAGTTTCGAGTGATGCGAGAGGGCGGCAGAGATCGCAAGCTTCATCTTCATTCCTTTAGAAAACTGTTTGATGTGTTTGTCGGGCGGCAGGGAAAACTGCTGTAATAGGTTGATATAGGTCTGTTCGTCCCACGACTGATAAATGTTTTTCATTACACGGTTGAGTTTCCTGGGAGACAGGATCTCGGGATAATTGCTGCCGTCGAACACGACGCCGATCTGTTCTTTGATATCCTGATCCAGCGATTCACGCTCCAGTATGGAGACAACGCCGGATTCTTTTTGGATCAGTCCCAGGGCGGCATTGATCGTCGTGCTTTTTCCCGCGCCGTTTTCCCCGATCAGCCCGACGATAGAGCCGCAGGGTACGGCAAAGGAGACATGATCCAGCATAAAATCCTTATAGGTCTTGGTAAGTCCTGAAATCTTCAAAGCATTGTTCATCGTCACTCCTCCTCATACAATAATGTCAATAGATCGATCAGTTTTTCGAGCGATATCCCGCTTGTGCGGGCTGTTTCGATCGCTTCATTAAAGTGTTCCTCTATCTTTTTCTGCTGTTCCTCCAGATAGAAGTCCTGGTTCCGGGCGGATACATAGCAGCCCTTTCCGGCTGTTGTCTCGATGAACCCGTCTTCTTGCAGGATATCGTACGCTTTTTGCACTGTCAGGATGCTGATCTGCAGTGATCTTGCGAGGGAACGGATAGAGGGAAGCATTTCCCCTGCTTTCAGCGTGCCGTTCATGATCTGGGATTTGATCTGTGCCACGATCTGCTCATACAGGGGGCGGCTTGTCTTATTGCTCACTACGATCTCCAACTGGTCACCGCCTTTCTGTTTTAAACTGTATTGTATATACAAGCACAGTATAATACAGAGTGTGACGGTTGTCAAAAGGTTTGACGGAAATTTGCAATTTATAAAATTTAGCGTTATAATATTGAAAGAACAGAAAGGATGCGGTATCCTGTTATCTGCCGGAGGATTCCGTACCAGATAAAAATGCTGTAGCAGAACGGTATCAGATGACAGCGCTGGAGAAGCTGATGTCAGCGCCAGATTTTTTTCGGGAAAAAGAGCCGAAGATCGAGAAGATCATCTAAACACGCTTTAGGAAATTCTATGAAAAAGAGATCAAAAAAACGGATCAGGTATGGCATACTGATCCTGCTGTCAGTGTACCTGGCAGCATGTTTTTCCCTGCGGTTTTCTGTGCGGGAAACTGCGCTGGATGCGTTGGAAGAAAATGGATGTATGCTGTACTATATTGTGAATACGGACGGGATGAAAGGTCTGGGGCACAGTGTTGTGATGATCGTGGACGAGGCTGGATGCGGAACGGTATTCAGCTACAATGGAATGCAGCGGTCACTGACAGAAAGCCTTCTGGGGAAGAGCGGTGTAGGTAAATTGAGCATGGGGACGATGACGGCAGATGAGACAGAGGCGTTTTTGCAGTCAGGGAATCTGCTTCTGGATGGAGACCAGCTTGCGGATAATTATGATGTGGCGCTGTACAGACCGATCACAGCGGAGGATTACCGCGTTGTACTGGAACAGACCAGGCCTTATCTTGCGGCGCAGGAGCAGTTTGCGTCACTGTATGAAAGATGGGCGGTGGAGGAGAATGCTGGCCGGAAAGTACGGTATCGACAGGAATTAGAGCAGATGGGACAGGGGGATATGTTGCCTGTATATCAGATTTATATGAATAATTGCGATCATGTGGCGAGACTGCTGGCTTCTTCGGTTGATTCGGAATTACAGGATTATACAGACCATACAAGGCGCATGACGCCTAACGGCAACGCAAAGGCTTTTGGCGTCAGGGCGGAAAGCTGGGGCGTTATGATGCTGGGAGAGCAGTCGCTGTTGGAGAGATTTTTGATGTTTTTAATGATATTTTGAATGGAGGAGTGCATAATGAAACTTGCGGAAGCATTGCAGGAGCGGGCGGACATCAACCGGAAGATCGAGCAGTTAAAGGTTCGTCTGAACAATAATGTGTTGGTACAGGAGGGCGAAAAGACGGCGGAAGATCCGGATCAGCTGAAGCAGGAGCTGGACCGCTCCATTGAGCGTCTGGCGTATTTGATGGCTCGGATCAACAAGACGAATTGTGAGACGGAGATCGACGGGCAGACGTTGACAGAGATCATCGCAAGAAAAGATGCGCTCTCATTGAAGATCCATTTGTATAAGGATGTCGTTTACGCCGGAAGTCAGGCGTCCTATCGGGCGAGAAACACGGAAATTAAAATAAAATCTGCTATTTCTGTCGCCGGCTGGCAGGCGGAGATTGACGGAATCGCGAAAGAACTGCGGCTGTTGGACAATAAGCTGCAGGAAACCAACTGGAAGACGGATTTAATGGAATAGGCGGTCTATTAAGAATGTTAACAGAAACGCAGTGGATGTCACGCGGCGACAGCGCAAGTCGCAGCACGGTCCGCACGACAGAGCACGTGCCGGGGTTCGATTCCCCAGAGAATGGTCATGCTCCGACCGCGCACGAATGTAATGTGATAAATCATTGTTATTACCAGACATTGGGCGGATCTGTGAGGGTGGGAAAGGGGAAAGAGCAGGAATGAAAAAAGGGAATGTGTTATCAGCTGTCATCGGGATCAGCATTCTGTCTCTGACAGGATGCGGGCGCGGTTCCGGGACAGAACCGACAAAAGAAATTGTCAGCATATCCTATATGGATCTGGCGGAGGACAACCTGGCAGCGGAGGAGACATGGCCAGATGATGCGGTATCGTCAGAAAGCCAGAACGACACAGAAGAGGAGTCAGAGCTGGAGAACGGGACAGTGTTTGATGCGGAAGAAGAACTGGTGCCGGTGGACGGAACTGGAAGCGAAGCCGTATCCGCAATGGTAACAGTGCCGCAGCTGCCCGGGACTGGTAAGGGGATTGATGATTTCGTGCCGGAGGGCTGGGCGCTTCTGGACAGTGTCGCGCTGGATTTTAATGAGGACGGGATTGCGGATCATGTGGGGGTGCTGGAAACCGGGGACGAAGGTTCCCCGAGGATTCTGTTTGCCATTGCCAGTGACGGGACAGACCAGTATCACCTGGATCTTCAGAATTCGAATCTGATCCGGGCGGGCAATGAGGGCGGCGTCTACGGCGATCCTTATATGCCGCTGACCGCTGAGGGCACTTCGTTTACAACGAATGCATACGGCGGCAGTTCGTGGAGATGGTCGGAGGAATATACATATACATATCGCGACGGCGGCTGGTGGCTGACATCCTCGGAGGACACTTATGGATATATTTTCGGCTGTACGACATCCTATTGTAAGAATGACTGGGAAAGCGGTGTGGGTATCAGAAAAAAGAGAAGTAGTGAGTTTGGCGACATGGAGGGAGAAGGGGATACCGAGGAATATGATGTGATATATGAGATGGCGCTGGATGAACCGCTGACACTTGAACAGGCTGGCTGGCGTTATGGGTTTGCATCAGACCGGGTGACGGATTGGGAAACGGCTGATATCACATTTGGAAAGGGGATCACGCTTTCCCGGGACCAGGTCATGCTGCCGGATGAGGCATATGTGAATTATTGTGATGAGGAGTGTATGCTCTATACATTTTCAGATGAGGATGAGGTGTACCATTATCTTGCCATGTACCGATGGAGAGACAGGGTGTTGTCTGTACTGGTGAAGGAAGACGCGCCGATCGATTACCTGACATACTACAAAGGAAAGATTTATTATACGACTGAGACAAAAGAAACTGTCACTTACAGAATGGCGCCGAGCGGGGAAGAACAGGATACACAGAAAGAGGAAACAGTGGGCATGAAACTGGGCAGGATCGAGCCTGACGGGACGCAGAAGGAGACAATCTTTGAATACCGTTATCCGAAAGCAGGACAGGAGGTCATGGAGGACCAGATCCCGTATCTGACATTGACCTATGAGATCAGCGGGGATGAGATTGTTCTGGAGGTCTATATAGGAGAGGAACCGCACCCGTTTTACCGGATGAATATAGACGGCAGCGGGATAGAAAAGATCGGAGAGATGCCAGGGGCAGCGTAGCAGGGATTGAATAGAGAGGAGGGAATTTTGATGAGAATGTATGATCTGATCATGAAGAAGCGCAATGGAAGCGCATTGAGCGACGAGGAGATCCGTTTTATGGTACAGGGGTATACGAAAGGCGATATCCCCGATTACCAGATGTCAGCGATGATGATGGCGGTTTATTTCAGGGGAATGGATGCGGACGAGACACTGGCACTGACGATGGCGATGGCTGAGAGCGGCGATATGCTGGATCTGGGAGAGATCCGCGGCGTGAAGGTCGACAAGCATTCCACGGGCGGCGTGGGAGACAAGACTTCGCTGGCGCTGACGCCGATGGTCGCGGCTGCCGGCGTCACGGTGGCAAAGATGAGTGGGCGAGGTCTGGGGCATACGGGCGGCACGATCGATAAACTGGAGAGTTTTCCCGGTTTTTCCACAGCGATATCAGAACAACAGTTCAAAGAAAATGTCAACCGCATCGGGATCGCGATCATGGGGCAGACGGCAGACCTGGCGCCGGCGGACAAGAAGTTGTACGCGCTGCGGGACGTGACGGCCACAGTCGACAATATGTCCCTGATCGCTTCCTCCATCATGAGCAAAAAGCTCGCGGCGGGCGCGGATGCGATCGTGCTGGATGTCAAGACCGGGAGCGGCGCTTTCATGAAGACCGAGGAGGATGCCTTCGCGCTCGCGCGTGAGATGGTCCGGATCGGAAACGGCGCGGACAGAAAGACGATCGCGGTGGTCTCTGATATGGATCAGCCGTTAGGCTGTGCGGTCGGTAATGCACTGGAGGTGCGGGAGGCGATCGATACTTTAAACGGCAATGGACCGGAGGATTTTGTCGAGCTCTGCATGACGCTTGGTTCCTACATGCTGGTAGCGGGAGGAAAGGCAGCGACGAAGGACGATGCGGAAGCGATCCTGACAGAGGTCGTCAGGAACGGAAGCGCGCTCGATAAACTTGCGGAGTTTGTCGAAGCGCAGGGCGGGGACAGGGAACTGGTATATCATCCGGAGAGACTGACGCAGGCGTCGATCGCACAGGAGATCGAATCGCCCGCAGACGGATACATTCAGAAGATCGTGTGCGATGAGATCGGCATCTGCTCGCTGATACTGGGCGGCGGACGCGAGACAAAGGAGAGTGAGATCGACCTGTCTGTCGGCCTCGTCCTGCACAAAAAGGTGGGAGATGCGGTTAGAAAAGGGGATTCCCTTGCCACGATCCATGCCAATGACCAGGCAAGGCTTGAGGCGGCGCGGGAGAGATTCCTGCGGGCGTACACGATCGGCGCGGAGCCGGTGAAAAAAAAGCCGCTCATCAAGGGAATAGTAATGAAATAAAAGACATAGAATGAAGTATAGAAAACCTATACTTCATTTTTGGGTGCTGATATGAGCAGACATGATACGAAATACCGCGACATATTGAAACAGGATATGGTGAGTGCAGGGGAACGTTTTGCAGATGCATTTTCGCTGCCAAAGGATATGGTAGTCAATGCTACCCTGTTCCACATGGTGGGGACGTCGGAGCTCTTTATCGAGAATTTTAAGGGGATCATATCCTACACCTGCCATAGCATTCTGATCAAAGGCAGCAATGTCAAATATTGTGTCTGTGGGGAATGCCTTACGATAGAGTACTATTCGAATGAGGACATGAAGATATCAGGACAGATCATGGAGGTCAGGGTAATAAGGGACTGACGGCAGTTCCTGGGAAGCATGAGGTGGAGCTCTTGCAGAATGGATGGATACGCTTTGTCAGAGGGTTTCTGGTCATCAGGATCGACGGGGATTACATGGAACGCTTTTTCAATATGTGCAGGATGCACGATATTGATCTGTGGGGGATCCGGAAAGAAAAAGCGGAGGAGAAGGACATCTGTATGTGTGAGGCGTACGCGACTGATTTTTTCAGGATGCCTCCGCTGCTGAGAAAGACAGGCACAAAGGCTCATGTAGTCAGAAAAAAAGGACTGCCTTTTTATTTTCCTTTTATCAAGAAAAGGATTATTTTTTTTGCGGGTGTCATCCTGTGCCTGGCACTGCTCAATTATGTGACTGATTATGTGTGGGCGATCGAGTATGTCGGCAACCTCCAGGTGAGTGACGACGAGCTCTCGGATTTCCTGGAACAGGAATCGATCCACTACGGGATGAAGAAGAGCAGCATCAATTGTGAGGAAAAAGAGAAGAGGCTCAGGGAGACTTTTCAGAATGTGACATGGACGTCCATATATTTTGAGGGCACAAAGCTTTTTGTCGAGGTCAAGGAGAACGAAAAAACAGAGCCGGTGCAGATCGAGACAAGGGGAACCAACATCATCGCGAATGAGGCGGGGACGATCACTTCGATCGTGACGAGAAATGGCGTGCCCAAGGTCAAGGCGGGGGACAGGGTTGAGAAGGGACAGATCCTTGTAGCGGGCGGCGTTCCGGTGTATGATGAGGGAAAGAACATCGTCGGATTTCAGATCTATGATGCGGATGCCGACATTTATATCAGGACACCGGTCGAGTACAAATGCGAGATCAACAGCGGGTATCCCGTTATGGTCTACACAGGGGATCATGTCAGGATGGGCTTTGCGGAGATCGGCAGCTACCATATCGACGGAATGCCTGTATGGAATTTTATCGAGCGGAACATATTGAAAAAGGAAAATGAGAACCTGTATGAGACAGCTGTGGAGAAGCATCAGATAGTTTTACTTGATAATATCTTTCTTCCGGTATATTATGGAAGTATTGACAGAAAAGAATATTATATAAAATACTTTAACTATACAGAGGAGGAGATGAAAGAGAAGCTATCTGAAAATTTTGAAAAATTTATTTCAGGATTAGAGGAAAAAGGGGTACAAATTGTTGAAAAAAATGTTAAAATGGAAAAGAGCAGTAAAGGAATGGAATTATCTGGAAGTCTACTGGTGGTAAAGCAGACAGGTGAGACTGCAGATATACCGGCGGACACCACACAGGAAAACGAGACAGATCAGATGGAGGAGTAGGAGTACATTGGCGGAATATCAGATTGGAATGCAGATCGAAGCGGAACACATGCAGAATCTTTTTGGCAGTCACGATGCGTATATCAAACAGATCGAGGATGATCTGCATGTTATCATAACAGACAGGAACGGGGAAGTGCGCATCAGCGGGGAACAGGCGGATGTCGACAAGGCGGCAAAGCTGATCCGGGAGCTGGTGGAGCTCTCCAGGAGAGGAAACAGGATACAGGAGCAGAATGTATCGTATGCGCTGGAGCTTTCGAGAGCCGGGGATGAGGATGCGCTTTTGGAGATCGATTCGGAGTGTATCTGTCACACGATATCGGGAAAGCCCATCAAGCCAAAGACTTTGGGGCAGAAAAAATACATCGACGCTATCAGGGATAAGATGATCGTGTTCGGTCTGGGTCCGGCGGGAACGGGAAAGACATATCTTGCGATGGCCATGGCGATCACAGCTTTTAAGAATCACGAGGTGGAGCGCATCATTCTGACCCGCCCTGCCATCGAAGCTGGGGAGAAGCTCGGTTTTCTGCCGGGAGACCTGCAGAGCAAGGTCGATCCCTATCTGAGGCCGCTGTACGACGCGCTGTATCAGATCATGGGAGCGGAAAGCTTCCAGAAAAATATGGAGAAGGGACTGATCGAGGTGGCGCCGCTTGCCTACATGCGCGGGCGGACGCTTGACAATGCCTATATCATACTGGATGAGGCACAGAACACGACGCCGGCGCAGATGAAGATGTTCCTCACACGTATCGGATTCGGCTCCAAAGTGATCGTGACGGGCGACGCCTCCCAGAAGGATCTGGCGGCAGGTATGCAGTCGGGACTGGATATCGCGGAGAAGGTTCTGGGAAAGATCGGTGATATCGCATTTATACGGCTGACGAGCAAGGATGTCGTGAGGCATCCGCTTGTCCAGAAGATCGTCAAAGCCTATGAGGATTATGAAAGCCGCCTGAATCACAGGCAGGGCAAAGAGTTTCACAGAGAGGAAAAACGTCCGAAAAGAACCGGTTCACCGTTTCGGAAATAGATCATGTGAAGAATGATTATATGAAAACAAAGGAAATAGAACATATGAAGGAAAAAAAAGAACCCCGCTGGCAGAAAGTACTCCTTGTCATCGGAATGCTCGTCGTATCGATACCTGCGATCGGAGTATCAGCGTATTTTTATGAAAAGTCTTTCCGGGATATCTTTATACTGCTCATCATTGTCACGTCCTGTTTCGGCATGACATTCTTTTCGTTTTTTCAGTCGAATGTATTTCAGGCGCTCCACTATGACAATGGCGGGCACTTATCGCGTTTTGTGATCACATTTCTGATGGGAACAGCTGCGGCATGCCTGCTGCCTGTTCTGCCTGATGCGGGATGGATCCTGCCCGTGGCGGCGCTGGCGCTGACGCTGTTCTCCAACACAGTGACTGGTCTGACTGCCTATGCGGGACTGCTGTGCGTGTGCGCTTATTTTGCAGCTGCAGATGAACTGACATTCTTAATGTATTTTCTCACAGGCGTCCTTTTTGCGTTGCTTTTTGAGAGGCTTGACAATGACTATAAGACAGGGGCGCCAATGTCGGCGGCGGTGGTCATCTATGTGGCAGAAATCGCGGTAAATGTGATCATTCAGAGTCACGGGACGCCGACGCTGGATGCGCTGGTCATCCCGGTCATGAATATATTTGTCACGTTTATACTGATGCTGGTGATCCTGCGTTTCTACTGTGCGGTCGTCATAGACAAGGAGAAGGGAAGGTTTCTGCGCATCAACGATCAGGAGTATGAACTGCTTGCCAAGTACAAGGAGGAGGACAGGCAGACTTATTATAATGCCATACATACGGCATATTTTGCGGAAAAGACGGCGAGACTGCTGCACATGGATGTCGATGTCGCGAAGAACGGCGGCTATTATCACCGGATCATTGTGTTAGAGTGCAGGAAGCAGAATAAATCCCTGGAGGAGATCTGCCAGGAAAATAAGTTTCCGCCTGAAGCGGTCACGCTTCTGCAGGAATATACGTACAAATCAAGACCGATGAAAATGCGCGAGACGGTGGCAGTGTATTTTGCGGACTGTGTCGTCTCATCGATCATGTATCTGATCGAAAAAGGGGAAGCGGAGAAACAGGACAGGGATTATGGAAAGATCGCGACTGCGATCATACGCAGAAAGATCGGGAGCGGAGAGCTCAATAACAGTGAGATCTCACTGTCAGATCTGGGTGGAATAGAAAAAATATATACAGGAGAAAAATTGTACTATGACTTTTTACGTAGAGAGTGAGACAGACAGGGAGCTGCCGTTTAACGCAGAGGAAGTGGCAGGAAGGGTCATCGCGGAGGCGCTGGAGACTGAGAAATGTCCTTATGAGGTGTCTGTGAATGTGCTTCTCACGGACAATGAGGGGATCCATGTCCTGAACAGGGAGCACCGCGGGATCGACTGCCCGACAGACGTGCTGTCGTTTCCGAATGTGGACTATGACGTTCCTGCGGATTTTTCATCGATCGAAGACCGGGCGGAAGATTACTTTGATCCCGAAAGCGGGGAGCTGTGCCTTGGTGACATCGTCATATCGGTTGACCGGGTATATGAGCAGTCTGAGGAGTACGGACATTCGAGCATGCGGGAATATGCTTTTCTGGTCGCGCACAGCATGCTCCACCTGTTAGGCTACGATCACATAGCTTCTCCGGAGGCAGAAGTGATGGAGCGGAAACAGGAGGAGATCTTGGACAGGCTGGGTATAACGAGAAACGAGCATGGAACGGACAGGACGGCTCCATGCCAGGGAGAGCAGTTAAATGAAGAAAAAGAAGTCTAATTTTATCGTTCAGGGAGGAATCCTTGCGATGGCGGGGATACTGTCCAGAATCATAGGGATCGCCAGACGTTTTCCCATGCAGCATATCTTTGGCGACAAGGGAAACGGATATTATGCTGCGGCGTATTCCGTGTACTCGATCATGCTGATCATTTCCTGCTACAGCCTGCCGCTCGCGGTGTCCAAGGCGGTGTCGTCCAAGATCAGCAAGCGGCAGTACAAGAGTGCGCAGCGGGTGTTTCAGTGTGCGATGGTCTTCGCGCTGACGATGGGCGGCATCACGTTCTTTGTCTGTGAATTTCTGGGTGATTTTCTCGCGGAACATGTCATGGAGGAGCCGATGGGGGCTATGGCGCTCAAAGTGCTGGGGCCGGCATTGCTGACGGTATCGGTCATGGGCGTGTTCCGGGGATATTTTCAGGGGCTTGGGACGATGATGCCGACTGCCATATCCCAGATACTGGAGCAGATATTCGTGCTGATCGGCAGTATCGCAGGGACATATGTCCTGTATAATTATGGTGGAAAGGTCGGGGCGCTGCTCCACAACGAAGACTATGCACCGGCATACGGGGCGGCGGGCGCATCGATCGGTCCGGTGCTTGGTTCCGTGGTCGGCCTGTTGTTTCTGGCTTTTGTGTACATGCTGTACCGGAAGGGGACAAAAAGGCGCAGTTCGCGCGATATGAACGGAAGGGTTGACGGCTATCCGCAGATCTTCAAACTGATCATTCTGACGATCATACCAGTGCTCCTGAGCAGTACTGTTTACAATATCAGTGATGTGATCGACACATCGATCTTTGGAAAAGTGATGGTGGCAAAGGGGCTTGGAGATGTCAAGACGGATATCTGGGGTGTGTATACCGGGAAATACAAGGTGCTTGTCAATGTTCCGATCGCACTGGCCAACGCGATGTGTTCATCCATCGTTCCGGTGCTCACCAAGCTGATGGTGCGTGAGGAGTACGGTCGTGCAAAGGAGCGGATCGGCCAGGCGATGCGTTTTACGATGATCGTCGCATTTCCGAGTGCGGTGGGACTTGCTGTACTTGCCAGACCCATCATCTCCATGCTGTTTAAAGGAGAAGTGGACATGGCAGTCAAGATGCTTCATGTCGGTTCTGTGTCGGTCATATTCTTTGCGATATCGACGCTGACGAACGGTGTGCTCCAGGGTATCAACAGAATGAAAGTCCCTGTGCGGAATGCAGCGATTTCCCTGGTCATCCATATCGTGTTCCTGTATGTGACGCTCCAGCTCGGTATGGGGATCAATGCCGTGATCTATGCCAATATCTTATTCGCGGCGATCGTGTGTGTGCTAAATGCAATGGCGATCCGCAAATATATGAGATATCGTCAGGAGCTGGTGCGCACTTTTGCCATTCCGGCGATCGCGTCCGTCGTGATGGGGATCGTGATCGGACTGCTGAATCTGCTACTGGCCAAGACGGCGGGCAATGTCGTGACAGTGTTTGTGGGCATCTGTGTCGGTGCTGTTGTATATTTTGCGGTGCTGATCCTGCTGAAGGGGATCAACGAGCATGATCTGAGGAGCATGCCAGGCGGCAGGACGGTCCTGACGGTCGCAAAGAGGATGCGCCTGATGTGAAAATTGTGAATAAAAAGGAAAAATAAGCTGATACTATATCATAAACGCCAAAGTGTTCAATTTTGACGAGGAGGCTGATGATGGAGAAGAGATATAAGATTGGCTTATTTTTTGTATTGATACTGATTTCGGCTATGGTGGTCGTTTTGATGTGGAAAAGACACACTATGGATGGCTTTCCGAAGGAGGGAGACCGTGTGGAACAGGATCAGTCCGGGCCGGGTGCATCATCCGGGCCTGATGACCAGACGCCGAAAACGGCGGAAGAGATCTATCAGGTGCAGAAGATGAATGTGCTTACAACGGCTGACACGGTCTGTATCTATGAAAATATTGACAAGAAAGACGGTTCCATGAGTGTGGAGGTGGGAAAGCTTCCGGCAAAATATATCGGTTTGAGCAGAGAGGCACTGGAGAAGCTCCTCGCGGAGGACAGTCTGGCGCCGACACTGACAGAAAAGCAAAAAGGGTTCAAATCACAGCATCTGGAACTCTTCTCGGCGGAGAAGATCAAGGTGCTCCGGATCTATGATACGACACAGGATACGACTGGATTTTATATCATGGAGGTCAACGGCGAGGTATGTGTGTTCGAACATGACAAAAAGACACTGTATTTCAGGACCGGGCTGAGGACGGAGCATCTTCCGGCGGACGTGCGCTATGAAGTGCAGAAGGGAAAGTTTATGGACAGTGAACTGCAGGTGTACCATTTTATCGAATCCTACAGCAGCTGAATGAAAGGAAAAAGATTATGGGAAACAGGGTTGTTGTGGCCGGAGGCGGAGCCAGCGGTCTGACGGCTGCGATATTTGCGGCAGAAAACGGCGCCAAAGTCACCGTGCTGGAACATAAGGACCGGGTTGGCAAGAAGATACTGATGACGGGAAACGGCAGATGCAATCTGTCCAATATGAACAGTGCACACGGCAGATATTACAGCAGCGACAGGGAATCCCTGGAAAAGATCTATGATACGCTTGTCAGATTTGACGCGGCAAGAACGAGAGCTTTCTTCAAAAGACTGGGTCTGTACACCAAAGAAAAAAAGGATGGCGGAGTATATCCGGTGTCAGAACAGGCGGCGGTCGTGCTCGACGTGCTCCGCAGCGCATGCAGCAGGCTAGGCGTGAGGATACGGACGGACTGTGAGGTCACATCGGTCAGACCGGCGCGGACGGGCGGCGGAACAGTCTGTGTGACACAGTATATAAGCCCGGCTCAGGGGCAGAAAAACGGGAATCGGAATCAGGATAAAATGATATCTGGGGAAGAGGAGATACGCTATGACCGATTGATCCTCGCAACTGGCGGAAAGGCAGCATCCATATCCGGTTCAGACGGCTCTGGGTATGCGCTTGCACGGAGGCTGGGACACAGGATCATAGAGCCGCTTCCGGCACTGGTACAGCTCAGATGTGAAGGGACTTTCTTCAAGGCGCTCTCCGGCGTCAGGGCGCAGTCTGCGATCCGGCTTGTGATCGATGACGTGGAGGCTGCCAGTGAAGAGGGAGAGCTGCAGCTGACGGATTATGGGATTTCCGGGATACCGGTCTTTCAGTTGAGCAGACTGGCGTCACGGGCAGTTCATGACAAAAGACGGTGCGAGGCGAGGATCAATTTCATTCCAAATATGGATGATGGGATTGATGGCGAAGAGACTGACCGGAGCATCAGGGAATTGTCATACAAGACAGCGGAGGAGTTTCTGTCAGGGATGGTACATAAAAAGATAGCTGCCGTCGTCTGCAGGCAGAATGGGATCGCACAGGGGGTGACAGTCGGCCAGGCGGGCGCAGGTAAGATCAGGGACTGCATCAGGATGCTGGCTGATTTCAGGGTGAAGATCACAGCACCCAATTCGTTTGAGAATGCGCAGGTGTGCTGCGGCGGGGTGCCGCTGGGCGAGGTCAATGAAAACTTCAGGTCGCGAAGACGTGACGATATTTATATCGTCGGGGAACTTTTGGACTGTGACGGTATATGCGGCGGATACAATTTGCAGTGGGCATGGGCGACAGGCGCGATCGCCGGAACAGATGCAGCTTCGCAGGAGGATGATTATTATGATAACGATCAATCAGATAAAAACAGAGATCCGGTTTGAGACGGCCGGTCAGCGTCTGGAACTGAAGGACATGCTGGACAGCAGGGAAGTCCTGCAGAAAAAATCCGCAAAGATACTGGGTATCAATATGACAGATGTGTCAGGGATCGTGATCTTAAAGCATTCGATCGATGCGCGGAAGAAACCGCAGATCTTTCAGGTCTATACACTGGGGATCACGCTGCAGACAAAGGATCTGGAGGAAACGGTTGTCAGGCGCTGCAGGAACAAGCAGGTAGCGATGGATACCCAGAAACAGTATCAGTTTCCAGTACCTGGAAAACAGGAGCGGACGCAGCGGCCTGTTGTGATCGGTATGGGACCTGCAGGGCTTTTCTGCGGATATCTGCTCGCACGGCACGGCTGCAGGCCGATCATACTGGAGCGCGGTTTTGATGTGGACACCAGAACGAAGGATGTAGAGGCATATTGGGGCGGAGGCAGCCTGAATCCGGAATCCAACGTACAGTTTGGCGAAGGAGGAGCAGGGACGTTCTCTGATGGAAAGCTCAACACACTGGTCAGGGACAAAGACGGCAGAAACAGGGAGGTGCTGCGCATCCTTGTGGAGTTTGGTGCACCGGAGTGCATTTTGTATGAGAGTAAGCCACATATTGGAACGGATGTTCTAAAGAGAGTGGTCGTGAATATGCGCCATGCCATTATAGAAAACGGCGGTGAGGTCCGTTTTGGGGCGAAAGTGACAGGACTTGTAGTCGAAGGAGGGACTTTGGGCGGAGTCAGGATAAATGACAGTGAAGTACTTCCGGCAAGACAGGCAGCGCTGGCAGTCGGGCACAGCGCCAGAGATACGTTTACATATCTGGATGAGATCGGGATCCCCATGGAAGCCAAGGCGTTCGCAGTCGGGCTGCGGGTGGAGCATCCACAGCGTCTGATCAATGAATGTATGTATGGAACGGAGCATGGAAACATGCTCCCCGCGGCGCCGTACAAACTGACAGCGCAGACCAGCACTGGACGCGGCGTGTATTCGTTCTGCATGTGTCCGGGCGGATATGTGGTCAATGCATCGAGCGAACCCGGGCGGATCGCGGTGAATGGGATGAGCTATTCGGACAGGGGCAGCAGTCATGCGAACAGCGCGGTCATCGTACAGGTCACACCGGAGGATTACGGTGCAGACGGCCCGCTGGCAGGCATCGTATTCCAGAGGCGGCTTGAGGAGGAGGCTTTTTCGATCGGAAACGGGCGTGTACCAGTGCAGTATTATGGAGATTATAAGCGCAGCCGGCGCTCTGAGGATCCAGGCGCCTCGGACAGTCTGCGTCCGAACATGAAAGGGGCGTATGTGTTCTCGGATCTGAGAGGGCTGCTTCCGCATGCCTGTGAGCAGGCCTTCATAGAAGGGATGGAGCAGTTTGACAGGGTGATCAGAGGATTTGCGGGAGATCAGGCATTGCTGTCCGGGATCGAGAGCAGAACATCCTCTCCGGTCAGAATCTGCCGCGACGATGCGCTGCAGTGTCCAAGTGTGCGGGGACTGTATCCCTGCGGTGAGGGCGCAGGCTACGCAGGAGGGATCACTTCCGCGGCGATGGACGGGATCCGGGTCGCGGAGCAGATCGCAGGGCAGTTTTTATAGTTGTACAATGATCCGTTTTGTGCTATCATTTTATAAAATCATTATGGTGCTGCGCAATGCGTACAGATGGAAAATAAAACAAAATACGGAGGCAGAAGACAGTGGAAGAATTACGCGCAAAATTGAGAGATAAGAGGCGGATCGTCGTGAAGATCGGTTCCTCCTCCTTACAGCACGCGGAGACGGGGGATCTGGACTATACCAAGATGGATATCCTCGTGAGGGAGCTCTGCAATATCAGAAATCAGGGCAAGGACGTGATCCTGGTGACGTCGGGCGCGATCGGATGCGGCAGAAAGGCGCTCCACATCAAGCCTCCCTTCACCATCGCGCAAAAACAGGCGTGTGCGGCGATCGGACAGGCTCGCCTTATGACTACATACCAGAGAATCTTTTCGGAGTATAATCACCAGGCGGCGCAGATCCTGCTGACCAAAAATACGATCGAGGCGGATCTAAACAGAAGGAATGCGCAGAATACATTTAACGAACTGCTTGCCATGGAAGTGATTCCCGTAGTGAATGAAAATGATACGATCTCAACCTTCGAGGTGGAAGATGTCATCGGGGACAATGATACGCTCTCGGCGATCGTCACTGCGCTGGTCGGTGCAGATCTGCTGATACTGCTCTCGGATATCGACGGGCTGTACACGGACGATCCGAGACAGAATCCCGACGCGGAGTACATCTCAAGGGTAGACAGCATCACGGACGAGCTGCTCAGCATGGGCAAGGCATCCACAGGGAGCAGTGTAGGCACTGGCGGCATGGAGACAAAGCTCACGGCGGCCAGGATCGCGACGTATTCCGGCGCCGACATGGTCATCGCCAACGGAAAGGACGTGCGCGTTATCCACCGCATCATGGAGGGCAGAGATTACGGTACGATATTCCGGGCAAACAGGGATGAGAAGTTTAATTTTACGGATTTTATAGACGATCTGCATCGGTAATCGTCATCGTTCGCGGGGGATTGGAGGGCTTCCATGCACAAGAAGAAAAAGACAAGCGTGAGAAGGATCGTGACCGGAAGGATCGTTTCGGCGCTGCCTGTCGTGGTTCTGCAGGGATTGATCATTTATGGGATCGCGGAGTGGCTCGCGCCGTTCGCAACACTTTTTTACAGTGTGCTGTCCGTTTTGTCAGCGCTGTTCGTGCTCTTTCTCATATCAAAAAGAGGCGAGGGCGCTTATAAGATGTTGTGGCTGCTTGTCATGTTCGTAGCACCGCTGCCGGGGGCAGTGATGTATCTGTTTTATGGAAACAGACGGACCGCAAAGACGCTGGGACAACGCCTGAACGCAGTTCATGACAGCATTCCCGTGACACTGAATGATGCGGCGCCGGTTCAGGAGCAGCTCGAAAGCGAGGACAAAAGGATCGCACAGACATTTGCCTATGTCAGCAAGATCACCGGTTTTCCGGTTCTGCGAAATGACACTGCCCAGTATTATCCGGTGGGAGAGCTTCTGTTTGAACAGATGCTGTCTGCGCTGAAAGAAGCAAAACGGTATGTATTCATCGAATATTTTATTGTCCAGGAAGGCGTCATGTGGGAGGCCATGGTCGATGTCATGGAACAGAAGGTTCAGGAGGGCGTCGATATCAGGGTTCTGTATGATGATATCGGCAGTATAGGGACGTTTTCCCACCGGAACCGGGCGTCCCTGCTGAAAAAAGGGATCAAGTGCGAGAAGTTCAATCCGCTGATCGTGTTGAGCGGTGCGCTGAACAACCGCGACCACCGTAAGATCATGGTCGTCGACGGCATTGTGGCATTCAGCGGCGGCATCAATCTTGCGGATGAGTACATCAATGAGGAGCATCCGTTCGGGCACTGGAAGGATATCGGTTTTCGGATCACCGGAGATGCCATCAGAAGCTATGCGTACATGTTTGCGGAATTCTGGAATGCATCATCGCTCGATAAGATCACCAGGAAACTGGTCGGAGACGATTATGTCGAAACACGGGTGACAGGCGACATGTTTGACGGCTATGTGCTGCCATATTATGATTCGCCTGCCAGAGCGGAGGCTGCAAGCAACAACCTTTTTATCGATCTGTTGGGACAGGCCAGGGATTATATGTGGTTTTACACGCCGTATCTGCTGCTGGGGGACGGCCTGCGTGACGCGTTTGTGCGGGCGGCGCAGAGGGGCGTGGATGTCAGGATCGTCATGCCGGGGATCCCGGATAAAAAGGTCGTGTATCGGATGTCCAGGAGCTATTACCGCGAGCTGCTGGAGGCGGGTGTAAAGATCTATGAGTACTCGCCTGGATTTGTGCATGCAAAAGCCTGTCTGGCGGATGACCGGGTCGGTTCGATCGGGACAGTCAATCTTGACTACAGGAGTCTGTATCTGCACTACGAGTGCAACGCACTGTTTTATAACGCTTCGATACTTGATGATCTCAAAAAGGATTTTGAGGATTCGATGGCCGCTGGCAGGGAGCGCACCCTGCAGGATGAGCGGAGCGGACTGTTATTCCGGATCATCAATGATATCCTGCGGATATTCGCGCCGTTAGTTTAGTGTTTTTTCAGAAGAGATAAGAGGGAGAATGAGATATGTATATAGGAAATCACCTGTCCTCATCGAAGGGCTTTGAGAATATGGGGAAGGAGGCGCTGAAACTTGGGGCGGATACCTTCGCCTTCTTCACAAGAAATCCGAGAGGCGGGGCAGCGAAGGAGATCGATCCGGAGGATGCGCTGAAGCTGCGCAGACTGATGGAAGAGCACCAGTTTGGCAGGTTGGTGGCACATGCCCCGTATACGATGAACGTGTGCGCGGAAAAGGAGAATGTCAGACAGTTTTCGCGTGAGACGCTTGCAGATGATCTGGCGCGCATGGAATACCTGCCGGGAAATTATTACAATTTCCATCCGGGATCGCATGTAGGACAGGGGGCTGAGGCGGCGATCCCAATGATCGCGGACGCCATCAACTGCGCGCTGAAGCCGGAGCACAGCACGACGGTCCTTCTGGAAACGATGGCGGGAAAGGGCTCCGAGGTAGGCAGGAATTTTGAGGAGCTGCGGGCGATCATCGACCTCGTGGAGCTGCAGGATAAGGTCGGCGTGTGTCTGGACACCTGCCATGTGTGGGACGGCGGGTATGATATTGTCGGAAATCTCGACGGCGTACTCAGAGAGTTCGACGCGGTCATAGGTCTTGACAGGCTCAAAGCTGTGCACTTTAATGACAGTATGAACCTATGCGGTTCCCACAAGGACCGCCATCAGAAGATCGGGGACGGGGAGATCGGCGCGGAGGCGATGAAAGCGGTGGCAAAGCATCCTCTTCTGGCGGATAAGCCGTTCATATTGGAGACGCCAAACGACGATGAGGGGTATGAGCGGGAGATCGCCATGATCAAAGGGTGGTGAATAAAAGATCTTTATAAAAGATTTTTATATTGCAAAGAGTGGTGAGTGAGAGTTAATATGAATATAGAGGAAAAGATAAAACGGATCAATGAATTGTACCACAAATCGCAGGCGGAAGGGCTTACGGAGGAAGAGAAGGCAGAGCAGGCGAGACTGCGGGCAGAGTATGTGGCAAATATACGTGCGAATCTGAAAAGCCAGCTTGACAATATATCCATACAGGAATCCGATGGGAGTATTACAGAACTTGGCAAAAAGTATGGAGCCGGGGAGTGAGGAAATGGAAACCAAAGCTGAGATCAGGAAGAGAATACTGGGGATCCGGACAGGACTGTCCGATGAGGAAGTCACGTCAAAGAGTGAGTCGATCGTCCAGAAGGTGATCAAGACGCCCGAGTACAGGGAGGCGGACAACATTCTGCTCTACGCGGATTACTGCCGGGAGGTGATGACGCGCGGGATCTTCGAGGATGCACTCCTTCACCGGAAGAAGATCTATTTTCCGCGGGTCGATAAACTGACCAACACGATGGATTTTTTTCAGGTGATCTCCATCAGGCAGCTTGACAGGGGTTATAAGGATATCCTTGAACCGAGGGAAGATGTCCGCACACGTTATAAGTTCCTGCCCAGGGAGGATACGCTGGCGATCCTGCCCGGGGTGGCGTTCGACACGTCTGGATACCGCATAGGATATGGGAAAGGCTTTTATGACAGGTTCCTTGCCAGCAGGCGTCAGCTCTCGACCATGGCACTGGCGTATTCCTGCCAGATCATTGATGAGATACCGAGGGACGAGCACGATATCAAGATGGACAAGATCGTGACAGAGGAGATCATTTATTCTTTTTTGCGGATATAGGGCATTTTTTATTGGAATTATGGAGGGGGAGGATATATGACGATCAGAGAAAAGGCGGCGGCGATGAAGCTTGACAGTACGCAGATGGCTTCAAAGTCCGCCGGGATCAGGAACCAGGCGCTCGCGAACATTGTCAGAGCGCTGGTCACAAACCAGGAGGACATTTTTCAGGCAAATGCGCAGGATATGGCGGAGGCAGAGCAAGATCATGTGCCGGAGGCAGTCGTGAAGCGCCTGAAATTTGATGAGCAAAAGCTGACCAGTACAGTCAAGGGAGTTGAGGAACTGATCGAACTGCCGGACAAAGTGTATGAGACACAGTTCATACGGGAGCTTGACGAAGGGCTTACCCTTGTGCGGGAGAGCTGTCCGATCGGTGTGATCGGCGTGATATTCGAGGCGAGGCCGGATGCGCTGGTGCAGATCGCGAGCCTGTGTATCAAGAGCGGAAACTGTGCGATCTTAAAGGGCGGAAGCGAGACGAGGCATACCAATAAGATCTTGTTCTCGCTGATCTATCAGGCTGCGATGGAGAGCGGCCTGCCGGAGAACTGTCTCTTTCAGGCGGAGCAGCGCGACGAGATCTCGGAGCTGCTCGCGTGTCATGAGTCGGTCGATCTGCTGATACCGCGGGGCTCGAACGCCTTTGTGCAGTATATCATGAACAATACCAGGATTCCCGTGATGGGGCATGCGGACGGTATCTGTCATATTTACGTAGATAAGGACTTTGATATCGAGAAAGCGGTACCCGTCATCATTGATGCCAAGACGCAGTACACGGCGGTGTGCAATGCAGTAGAAACGCTGCTGGTACACAAAGATGCGGTTGACGCGCTGATGCCGCGGCTGAATGAGGCGTTCCGTGCACACAATGTGGAGCTCCGTGCCACTGCTGACATTGCAGACAGATATGGCAGTAAGCTGGCGACAGACGAGGATTTTGCCACGGAGTACCTTGATCTGATCATTTCGGCAAAGACAGTTGAGAACATTGACGAGGCCATATTCCATATCAACAGATACGGCTCGCACCACACCGACTGCATTATCACGGAAAATAAGGAATCGGCGGAGCATTTTATGAGAATGGTGGATTCTGCCGGCGTGTACCAGAACTGTTCGACGCGCTTTGCGGACGGTTTCCGCTACGGTTTCGGTGCGGAGGTGGGCGTCAGCACAGGAAAGATCCACGCGCGGGGACCGGTAGGACTTGAAGGGCTTCTGACGTACAAGTACAAGCTTTATGGAAGCGGGCATGTTGTCGCGGACTACGTTTCTGGGAAAAAGGCGTTTCATTTTAAGGATCTGTGAGCAGATATGGCATCGCGTCTGCTTTGGCGGACATTGTAAAGAGGAAGATTTAGCTGATCATTAGTGGAGGGAAATTGGAGAATGGATAAACGAAAAGAAAAGATGGTGCGCAGATTAAGATTTGGCATGGCGCTGGCAGCCGTTTTGACAATGGTCGTGCTGCTGGATTCGCCTGCCACAGCTTACGCATTCAATGTGATGCCGATCGAGATGGTGGAGATGTACACTACATCGGGGACGCCTGTGTATGCGACGCCGGACGTATTTTCGCCGGTGGTGGTGTACATCGAAAGGTTCACAAATGTGAGGGTATTTGGGATCACGGACAATGGATTTTATCAGGTGGACTTAAATGGGACATTCTATATACCAGGGCCGTTCCTGGTATCGCAGGTTCAGCCCGCAAAAACGGAAAAGCAGAAGGCGCTCGAGGACCTGGAGGATTTTGCGGAAGCGTACCGCATGCAGCTTGAGTTTATGGAGAGCTACAGCAGCACGTTTGCGCTTGTCGACGTGACTGGCGACGGGATCCCTGAGATCTTCGACGCGGAAGGAAAAGAGATCTACACGTACTACGAGAAACGCCCTGTTATGATGTATTACTCGGAAAATCCTGTGAAGTTTTATTACTCCAAAGGTGAGAACAAACTTTTGGGCATGTACACGTGGAACAAGAAGGACATCTGGGAAGTCTATTATAAGGATACGTCCCTGCTGCCGTGGGGACAGTTCAAGTGCATCGGTGTCGCTACCACACCGACGAAGGACGCGCCGGTGATCACAAGGAATTATACCAACAATGCAGAGACGAGGGCGGATCTCTATAATATATTGAAAAAAATGTTGTCGCTGTAAGGCTTAGGGGCTGTGCAGAGGAAATCATAATGTTGTGTTTTGCAGAGAAAGATTTCCTGCAGAGAGTTCTGTGTGGAGCAGGATCCGCCAACATTCGGGGAGAGCAGGTACATATGTTTAAGAAAAAGGCGCAGATACAGAAAGCATCATATGATAAAGAGAACCAGATACCGGTCATGAAATGCAGCATATGCAACGGAGAGCGTGTCGTGGGCTTCAAGGATATTCATACCGGAAAATTTGAGGAGGTCCTGTTTGTCAGGAATGACAGGGATCTGGAAGAGTTTAAGGCGAAGTATGGCGTGGAGACAATCGGGAAGGAGTATTGAGCCGGTTATTTAACTACGCGGTCAATGACATTGCATTCGGATTGTGATAGAATTATATTCGTAGCAGACGGTAAGGAACTGTTAATAAATTATTCATGACAATTTCCTGTCACAAGTAATGCCTTAACAGTTCCCATAAAGATACACTTTGTCAGGAGGGATACGATGACAGACAGTCAGAAACTCGACTTAATTTTATCAAAAATGCAGGGTATAGAAACAAAAATGCAGCATATGGATAATGACCTTCAAGAGGTCAAACGTAAAGTAACAAATATTGATCTGACACTTGAAAATGAGATTCGCGTTAATATTAGACGAGTGGCGGAAGGACATCTGGACTTATCAAGACATCTACATGATGCAATTAAAACGGACACTGAAAAAGAAATGCTTGTGATCCGCGTCAATATGCTTGAAAGTGAGTTGCGTCGAATGAAAGATCGGCTTGACCAGATCGCATGATAATCTTACATAAGGCGCATTATCAGCTAAGAGGGAGTAAATCAGAGCGGATTACTCCCTTTTTGTGTACACGGACACAATCTGTCCATGTGATATGCTATATTGATATAAAAGCCGAGGGGGGAATACATATGACAAACAAAGATAAAAATTTTCGTCTGCTATATATGTACGACAAACTTTCCAAGGGAAAGACAGTATACAAGAGCGAGGAAGCAAGATATTTTCAGGTGAATGAAAAGAGTATCCAGAGGGATATTGAGGATATACGGGAATATTTGGACACACAGTTTACGCAGACTGGAAATGAAAACCGACTGATCTATGACCACAGACAAAACGGATACCGGCTGGAGCGTTCCGGGCGGTTGATGCTCTCCAATGAAGAAGTGCTGGCTGTGGCAAAGATCCTGCTGGACAGCCGTGCACTTACCAAAGTAGAAATGACAGACATGCTTGACCGGCTGGTGGAGTGCTGTGTTCCGGCAGAAAATCGCAAACTGGTCAATGACCTGATCGCAAATGAACGGTATCACTACATCGAACTGCAGCACAAAAAGGTCTTCATAGACAAGATGTGGCAGATCGGAATCGCGATCCATGAGACCAGAAACATTGAGATCACATATGAAAGAACAGATCACAAGATCGTAAACCGCAAAATACAGCCGCTGGCGATCATGTTTTCGGAATTCTATTTTTATCTGGCAGCAAATATTGAGAATATTGACCGAGAAAAGGAATTTCAAAATGCAGAGGACAAGTTTCCGACAATTTACCGCATAGACAGGATTCAGGAATTAAAGGTATTGGATGAGCACTACAGGATTCCGTATAAAGACCGGTTTGAGGAAGGCGAGTATCGTAAGCGGATCCAGTTTATGCAGGGAGGACGACTGCAGAGGACGGAATTTTGGTATAAGGGCGTCAATGTGGAGGCCGTGCTGGACCGTCTGCCTACAGCAAGGGTCCTGAAAAAGGAAGATGGTAGGTATCTGATCAGTGCGGAGACGTTTGGAAAGGGGATCGAGATGTGGCTTCGGAGCCAGGGGGATCAGATCGAGATGATAAAGAATAAATAGCGTTTTTTCGTTGAGTGGGTTTGATTTTTATGCTATCATTGTAGTAGAAACGGCATATGCAGCAATATACGGCAGATAACAATGGAATATAGCAGTGCTATCAGAATACAAGAACGGAGAAGAAAACTATGTCTAAGATAAAAATTATCAGCAATCCATATCAGAAAAAGATCGAGTATCAGCGTTGGAACGAATCTGTGGGGCAATGGATTGCAGTTGATCTGGAAAACAATGAGAATAGCAGGCTGTTAAGCGATGAACTGACAACTACATTTTTTCCTTTTATCGTACAAAAGATCGTCGGTGTGATCGTAAATGAATATCAGGATGATTCAGGGAAAATTGATATTGTTTTTGAAGGCACAGAGGATGAGTATAAGGATCTGCAGGAAGTTTGTACAGCGGACGAATATCATGATATTGCCGCACTTTTTAAAGGGGAAAGATGTCTTGAAAATGCCCGTGATATCCTTCCCGATATAAAGAATATCTTTGAAAGCATAAAACCGCTGATCGCGACAAGCTTTGTCAGTATGGACAAGATTGCGGTAGAGATCAAAAGGTTTACAGATGCATCGGAAGATAAGATTCCGATCTGCATTCTCGGAAATTATAGTTCAGGGAAGTCTACATTCATCAATGCCCTGATTGGCAGAGAGATTCTTCCAAGCGGTGACGAACCGATCACAGCAAAGATCTATAAGATAGAGCGTTCCCAACAGCCTGACAGAGCCTATGTTGAGTTTGAGTGCGCTGGAGAGGCGATCAAGCTTCGTTTTGAAGAAAACAATTATCGCTTTACAATGGGAACAAACGAAAAGCCCATGATCAGACAATTGAATAAAATGCTGGGGAAAATAAAAAATGAAAGCCTGACGATCCGTGTAAATAAGACAATAGAATTTGTAAATAACTTTGTTATGAACGGAGATGAGGACTGTGTACCGGATCTGATCAAGATCACAGTACCGTTCGTTGGCGGGATCTGGGAACAGACATCGGCGGAATTTGTGATCTTTGATACGCCGGGTTCTAACTCTGCATCGAACGACAAACATTTTCAGGTATTGAAAAAGGCTATGGAAGGTTTTTCAAACGGACTTCCTGTCTACGTGTCAGAGCTGGATTCTCTGGACAGTACAGACAATGAAGCGCTTTACCAGGAAATAAGGGGTATGAAAGAGCTGGATGACAGATTTACGATGATCATTGTCAATAAGGCTGATGTTGCGAAACTGCCAAAGGGACAGCATTCAAAGGAGGATGAGGAAAGAATCTTAAGTCTGGCGATCCCAAGAAATCTGTATTCAGAAGGGATTTATTTTGTCTCATCGATCATGGGGCTTGGATCTAAAAATCGTGGGGAATTTGTTGATGAGCATTATGCTGAGATTTTTGAGGATCAGGCACAGAAGTATTCAGATCCTTCTTCAAGATTTCACAAGTCATTGTATCAATACAACATTATGCCAGCCCAGTTAAAACTCAGGGCGGTTGAGCAGTCGGCAAGATACAGTGATGCGTTGTATGCCAACAGCGGACTGTATGCGATTGAACAGGAAATGCAGACCTTTGCAGGAAAATACTCCGCATACAACAAGTGTCAGCAGTCACATCTTTTTCTGGGCAGGGTGATACAAATGACATCGGGGGAGATTGAAGATACGATAAAGGAACGGGCAGCTTTCAAACAGCAGATCATCGAAAAACTGGATTCAGACAGGAAAGAGCTGTTGGAAGAGATTGAGAAAAAAAGCTGCGAATTAGAATCTGCATCAATAGACCAGTATGATCTCTATATGCAGCCTGCTGTTGAAATGGTTCAGCGTGTCCGTTCCGTGAAAGAATTAGAGGAAGCCGAGGAAGAATATATCAAGATTCAGATGGAACAACAGGGATATGATGAGACAGAAGGTGAGCTAAAGGATGCCAGAGAGGCATTGTATAAGAATCTCAAAGAGAATATTGCAAAGATACTGAAATCTCCCAATAAGTCTGTTTTTAAGGAGATCGGAACGGATCTGGTCAATGATGCCAAAGAAACATCAGAGAATGACAACATTTTGCGGGAAAAGCTGAAAGATATCTATAATGCTGCAAACGATGAATTGCTTCGCGAGATTAGTTCTGATTTCACAGCTTATTCGAAAGAGTCACAGAAAAAGCTCGAAGAGGAATCCAGAGGATATTGGGAAGAAAAGATAACCCATATCAAAAACGAGCTGGCTGCAGTGGTTACTGAATCCGCAAAGCTGACGGATGAAAGGAAAGATGAACTTACAGGAATTATTTTCGATTTTGAGGATATTGTATTTGAAGCGTCTGCGGATAATGTTTTTATCAAGGAAGAATTTGAAAGGGGATTTCGGTTCGGGAATTTTGTGATTGGAAGGTCAGAACGTCTGAACATTGATAAACTGACAAAAAAATATAATTCCGAAATGGCAGGGCTGGTTCAGGTCTTATACGGTAAGATTAGTGACAGCCATAAGCAGAGCCTAAGAGGTTGGAAAGAAAATCTGATTTCTCTGATCCGGGAAAGGATCGTAGAGTACAATCCGACTTTGCGCGATCAGAACAGGATCATTAAAGACACTTCAGATAAGATCGAAGAACTGGAAAAGAGACAGTCTCAGTTGAACCAATATACGGAAAATATATGGAAGATGATGGATTGGATCGAGACGTGAAGTCGTTTTGCAATATAATGGAGGAAGTTTCATGGGAATAAAAAATTGGGTTGCAAAGGCGGGAAACCGTGCAGCAGATAAGGTGGCCAGACTGGCAGTGCTGAGTCCGGAACAACTGGCGGATATGGAGAAGCGCAGAGCACAGTATCTTTCCCAGATGCCAAGTTCTGATGATCAGGCAGCCGACGAGTTGACGAAGCGGCTGCTGGCCGCTGGCAGTGTTGAGATCTACAATGCGTATCTTCCTCAGATTCAGGATTTTTATGTTCCGCTGGTAAATGATGCAGAATACGGAAGGGTGTTTAGCGCAGCGCATAATATAAGGTATCTGAATATTACAAAGTGGGTGTCAGACCGAAAAGAAAACAGTTTGGAGAAGCTGGTCAATGTTTATGAAGTGTTATCCAATGAGGAGTGCAATATCGCCCTTGTTTTTCATAGGACATGCGAAGGGACAGCGGTATATCTGGCAGTTACTAATACCAGAAATGCAGATAATAATGTAGACGTCGAGAATTATAAAAGCCGCCTTGCCGATGCGATCAGGGGCAATTTCCCGGGAGCAGAGTGGAAGAAAGAGAATGGAGTAGGCA
>VSNO01000033.1 GCA_009774375.1 Lachnospiraceae bacterium | reverse complement strand
GGCATTTTACACCTCCAACATCGAACTCAACAACTGTACGCTACCAAAGCCTCCATCGGGTTCACGCTGTAGTTCTACACCTGTTTTCGACCATCAGTCGACTTTGTTTAATCTTATCCTATCGCATTTTTCGACCATCGGTCAAGTATATTTTCCCCGAAAAAACAGCTTTTTTTCTGCTATTTGTGACACTATTTACAATTGTTCCCACAATGTAAATGTGCTATACTTTCCTTACCTATCTGTACTACCCATACGAAATATTTCGAAAAAAATGTGTATACGAAAAATATATGCCATCAAAAAATGTTAAAATGTTATAACGTTGTAGAAATGTATATGAGAGGTGACAAGATCAATGCCAGACATTAAAAAGAACGAAAAAAATACAACCTGATCCTTGACGCGCTCCAGCAGCTTCTGGAGGACAGGAACATACAGAACATCTCCGTCAGCGAGATCGCGCAGAAAGCGGGCATTGGCAAAGGAAGCATCTACTACTACTTTCCCTCGAAGGAAGCGATCCTCGACGCGCTCATAGAACGCAGCTATGAACAGCCGCTCTCCACGGCCAAGAACCTCGCGGCGCAGACGGAGATCTCGCCGTTTACGCGCATGGCAATGCTGTTTCAGGCGTGTCAGAACTCCTCTACCGCCTTCATCAAGCAGAACGACAGCTCCTCTGGAAACGCAAGCGCGCAGGATCTGGCATTTCTGCACCAGAAATACCTTGCCCACGTCGTTTCCGAGCTGAAGCCTGCCCTGACAGAGATCATCAAACAGGGCATTGACAGCGGGGATATCCGGTTCGGATCCCCCTCCGCCCTCGCGGAGATCGCGCTGATCGTCATCGCCGTAAAGCTGGACAACTCCCTGATCCCTTCCACGCCCGCAGAGACCGCAGACACGCTGCAGGGGCTGATCGCACTGCTGGAAAAAGGCACCGGCGTCGTTCCCGGCACCTTAAACTACCTCTCACTGATGCCATGACAATGCAGGGGAAGGACTCTTCCCCTGCTCATGCCACTATTGATCCAATTTTTTCAGTTCGGCGTTTGCCTGCTCTACATTCATCCTGGAGAGCACGATCGTGATCAGCAGGCTGATGATCATCGGCAGCCAGAGATACATGAAATACAGCATATTCATACAGGATTGCGTCTGCACCAGGGCAGCACCGTCAAATCCGCTCGCCGCCAGCAGCCAGCCGGCCGCCGCCGTCCCGAGACCGCCTCCCAGCTTGATGCCCAGCGACGTGCAGGAGTACATCGTCCCGTCGACCCGCTTGTGCTTTGTCAGATAAGTGTACTCGGAACAGGACGCGATCACCGCGTTCATGTCCCCCTGCCAGGGTCCCTGCCCGAAGGCCGCCACCGCCGTGAACAGGAGCATCAGCGGAACACTTCCCATATATCCTGCCACAACCACAAGTCCCCTGCCAAGCGTGCCCAGCATATATCCCCTGAGGTTGAGCTTATACATTCCGTTCCACTTCGCCACCAGCGCCGGCGTGAACACCAGGGCGATGATGAGCGGGATATTGACTGCCCACGAAAAGACACCGTACAGGTTTTCATTTTTCAGCACATAAGTCATATAGTAGATCCCCATATTGATCATCGCCGTGTAGACCTGCTGGAGGATATACACGCCGCAGATCATCAGATAAAACCTGTTGGCTGCCAGCAGCTTTACTGCCTCGACCAGACCGTATCGCTCTGCCGCCGTCTCCTTTTCTGCACATTCCGCAGACTCATTGAGTTCCTCATCCGGCAGCTCCTTCACCGACAATACGGAGATCGTGTTGACCGCCAGACCGATCACGGCATAGATCACAGCCAGCGTCCGCCAGCCAGATGCCCCGCCGCCCAGCGCCGCGACAGCTCCCACTGTGACAGACTGGATCAGCAGGCTTGTCGAGAAGGCAAAGATAAACCGGCAGGAGCCCATCTGCACCCGCTCCTTGCTGTTTTTGGTCACCAGTGCCGTCAGCGCGGAGTACGCGATATTGTTCGCCGTATAAAAGACGGCATTCAGCAGCGTATATGCGATAAAAAACCATGCATACTGCGATGTTCTGCCCATGTTCACGGGCACTGCAAAGATCGCGACCAGCGTCACGGCGCAGCCGATGTACGCGTAGAGCATCCAGGGTCTTGCCTTTCCGAGCCATGTCTTTGTCTTGTCGATCATCGCCCCGAAGAAAATGTCCGTCACACCGTCAAAAACCTTTGAGGCAGCGATCAGGCTTCCGACAATGCCGGGATTGAGCCCGACCGTGTTCGTCAGATAGATCATGACAAACGAGGACAGGAACGCATACACGACATTTCCCGCGATATCGCCAGAGCCATAGCCCACTTTGTTATACCATTTTAGATAGGTCTTTTCCTGCATAGCACTTCTCCTCACTCGCCGTCCCAGTATGGGACAAGCTGTATCTGAAACACAAATTCCTCCTCGTCGAACCTGTACTGCTCCTGCACTTCGGGGCCGCAGCTGTTCGATCCGATCCCGTTCTGGGCGTGATCGAGGCACAGCACCGTGCTCCCGGATTCCTCCAGTTCCTGCTCGTGCAGCTTCCGCTCCAGTTCCTCCTGCGTATACACAGAAGCGTTAAATGAAAATGTCCTGTCCGATACCGCCGCCAGCACCAGGCTGCCATCGGATACGAGCACATAGTCGCAGTCTGTATGGCTCCCGTTTTCCTGCGGCCGGATATAGGGCTCGTGCAGCTCCCGGACTCCCGCATCATACCTGCCATGGCTCGCCGCCCTGTGCTTGTCCCGATAGCTCTCGCAGGGTCCCATGCCATAATATGTGATCCGGTCAAACTCCTGATCCAGAAACAGGCGGAGTCCAAACCGCGGCAGCGCCGGAAATTCCATGTCCCTTTTCACCAGCGCATTCAGACTGATCCTTCCAGCCCTGTCGATCTCCCATGTCAGGCTCACGTCCATCATGCGTTGCACAGAATCTGCGAGTACCGCCGCAATACTGCTGATCGTCACCCCGGACTCCGTGCGGCTGGTTACAGTGTCATACGCCCTCGTGTACGCATAGTCATAGCGCGCACGCTTCCATTCCTTTTTTATGTACATGTCATTGTCTGTCGGCGCCCTCCAGATATTGAGCTCCATCGGACGGTCGAGATAGTTCTTTTCCCCGAAACGGATCCCGGAGAACAGGCCTGTACGTTTGTCAAATACATACACAAACTCCGATCCCCTGCAGAAGATCTCAGTGTCCGTCTCCTGCACTGCGATCTCCGCCTTTTGATCCAGATGCGCCTGCGGTCCCAGCAGCCGGACCGCTGTCTGGTTCCTGTTGTCCTGCGTCTCCAGCAAGATCTCGTCAGATCCCAGCAGATGTCCTGCCGGAACCATCTGTCCGCCATGGCGCAGATGGTAGTACAGTTTCAGGTACGCGCGTCCACGCCGCGGTATCGTGACATTCATGCGCACCATGCCAATCTGTCCGGGCAGTACGGAAAACGGCAGGATCGTCCCCGTCTCCACGCAGTCGCCGTCACAGCTCACCTCATACCGGATCTCGGCATACACCGCCAGGTCTGTAAACTCCATGTGGTTTCTGATCTTCAGCTCCTGCGTGCGCTGGTCAAAGGACACCACCCTCGCCGGGCGGTACACATTCCTGTACTCCAGCAGCCCTGTGTGCAGCGTGCGGTCAGGGTACACCAGCCCATCCACGCAGAAATTGCCATCATGAATGATCTCGCCATGGTCGCCTCCGTAGCGCCAGACCGCATCCTGCCCGTTTGCAACGGCATGATCGCACCACTCCCAGACAAACCCGCCGCACATCAGATCATTCTGGTCGATCATCTGGAAATACTCCTCGATATCTCCCGGACCGTTCCCCATGGAATGGCAGTACTCACACAGGATGAACGGCTTGGCGGGTGCACTGTTCAGATAAGTGCTGATCTCGTCCATGGAAGGGTACATCCTGCTGTACAGATCGAGATTGGAATAATCATATTTCTTGTGGCGGTTCCGATATCGGGCGCTCTCATAATGTGTCAGCCTGCTGCTATCGAACGCTTTCGTCCACCAGAGCGCCTGCTCGAAATTACAGCCGTACGCACTCTCGTTTCCCATCGACCAGATCACGATACTCGTGCGGTTTTTATCCCGCTGCACGCAGAGCTGTACCCTGTCCATGATCGGCGTGCCCCACTCGGGATTGTCCGCAATCGGCGCATTCCAATGGTGGAATTTGTTGGAATCGCTGTAGTCCCTGTGAAAAATCTCGGAAGGACCATGGCTCTCGACGTCTGCCTCGCTGATCACCATAAACCCGTACAGGTCACAGAGTTCATAAAAGACAGGCGCATTCGGATAATGGCTGGTCCGCACCGCATTAAAGTTGTGCTGCTTCATCAGCGCCAGATCCCGCTTCATCTGTTCCAGACTGACCGCCGCGCCTGTGACCGGATCGGAATCGTGCCGATTGACGCCGCGGAACTTGATCTTCCTCCCATTCAGGCGGACGACCTTATCCCTGATCTCGATCTCACGTATCCCCACATGGTCAGTGATCGTCTCCGCCGCCGTCTCGAGCACCAGCTTATACAGATACGGTTCCTCCGTGTTCCACAGGACCGGTTCTGGTATTCCCAGCCTGAGTTCCGTCTTGTTTGTCTTTCCTGCACAGTCCGCGTCCTCAGTCTTTTCGATCCTTGCCTCCGCCACCACCTTTCCCTGCGCTTCACAAATGCGCACCTTCGTGGGGACGATCATATCAAAATACTCTAGCTTGACCGACACGGATGCCGTCTGTCTCCCGTCCTCACTCCTGACAGCCGATCTGACAAAATAGTCCCTGATCGCCTGTACCGGGCGTTTCAGCAGATACACATCCCGGAAGATCCCGCTCATGCGAAATTTGTCCTGATCCTCCAGATAGCTCCCGTCGCACCATTTCAGCACGAGCACAGCCAGTTTGTTGCGTCCCTCCATGACCGCACTGCTCACATCAAACTCACTCGTGGCATGGGATACCTGGCTGTACCCGATGTAGGTGTTGTTCAACCAGACATAGAAACAGGAATCCACCCCCTCGAAATTCAGGTAAGCCTTCGGCGCTTCCGCGTTCCTGTGATAGTCAAAATGACACACATATGCACCGCAGGGGTTATCGTGCGGAACATACGGCGGATCGAACGGAAATGGATAGCGGAAATTTATGTACTGATGTACATCGTACCCCTGCATCTGCCACACCCCTGGCACGTCGATCAGATCATAGTCGGAAGTATCCTGCTCCAGCGCATAAAATTCATCCTTCAGATCATAGACGCTACGGTGATACCGGAAGCTCCATCTGCCGTTCAGCAGACAGATCCGGTCGGACGCCTCCCTGTTCCCTGCAAAGGTATCCGTTTCCTTGGATGCCGGGATGTAGTAAGCCCTGGCAGGCAGCGTGTTCTCGTGCAGCACATTCAGGTCTTCATAATACCTTGGTATTATCATCTGGTTCCCTCCTCTTCTTGAATATCGTCTCGCTCCTGATAGTTCTATTATAATTTTCCATGCGCCGCCCTTCCATAAACTACATTAGACAAAACATGCACTTTTTGGTACAATAGGTCATAAAAAAGGAGCTGATCACAGATGTACACCAACTTAGCATACCTCAACAACTCCCTCATAGATTTTATGGACAAAAAAAAGCCGCTCATCGTGGGCAGCTGCGGGACTTACCATCTGTTCACGCGCCCCCGGCTCCCGACCTACCGCCCCAAAGGGCGGCTTGATTTCCAGATCCTGTATATCGCTTCCGGGAAAGCACATTTTTATTTTGAAGACAAGGGGATCGACACCGTCGTTCCCGCAGGGCACATGGTCGTCTACCGCCCCAAAGAACCACAGAAATATGAGTATTTCGGCGATGAGCAGACAGAAGTGTACTGGGTGCACTTCACTGGAAAAGACGTCAAGCATATCCTCCGCAGTTCTGGCATCTCAGATGACATGCGCGTCATCAATACCGGAACCTCCCTGGAATACACCAGATTATTCAAACAGATGATCCTGGAACTGCAGCGCCGTCAGCCCGACTATCAGGAGATGCTGGCACTCTTACTGCGGCAGCTCCTCATCACCATCCACCGCCAGCTGGCCTCCGACCGCAGGAGCAGGAACGTCTATCTGGACACAGAGATGGAAGCTGCGATACAGTATTTCAACGACAACTACAACACAGAGATCAACATCGAGGCGTATGCCGCATCGAGGGGCATGAGCGTGAGCTGGTTTATCCGCAGCTTCAGGCAGTATGCCAACACTACGCCAATGCAGTACATTGTCTCCATACGCATCGCCAACGCGCAGATCCTGCTCGAGACAACCAACTATAACGTGACGGAGATCGGCAGGATCGTCGGATATGACAATCCGCTGTATTTCAGCCGTATCTTTAAAAAGCAAAAGGGTGCGTCCCCCTCGGAATACCGGACGCAGACCAGCCACAATGTCTCCCTCAGTCGACACGGACAGACAGATAATACTGATATACTTTCCTGAAAGCGGAGGGAAGCGCGATCTCATCTTCCAGCTGTGCGGCAGTAACCCACATAAGATCGGCAGCGCTTCCCTCATTTTCACAGCTGGCGATCCAGCATGTCATATGCCATTCCACATGTGTGAAAATATGTTTTAACTGCCGCTCACCGGGCGCGGGCGCCCTGAGCGCTCCCACCTCGAACGAACGCCCTGCAAGCCATTGGCAGACCCGCTGCACATCCAATGTGCCGTCCACATTCGGCAGCTCCCACATACCTGACAGGATCCCTTTATCCCCGCGTTTTCGAAGGGCGATCCTGCCCCGGCACTGCAGGACCAGCACTGTCTTCTCCTCGATCCTGCGCACCGCTTTCCTTTTCTTCACAGGATACCGCAGCTGCGTCCCGCTGCCGTGCGCACCGCACAGACCAGACAGCGGACACTTCCCGCATACCGGCTCACCGTTTGGCATGCACACCACCGCCCCGAGTTCCATGAGGCTCTGCGTAAAATCCCCCCGCCCTTCTGGCGGATAGACGCTCTCCAGCCTCTCTGTAACCTGGCTGCGGAATTTCGCATCGGTAATGTCATGATCGTCCTGTGTCAGTCTCGTCAGCACGCGCAGCACATTCCCGTCGACTGCCGCCCTCGGCTCCTCAAAGGCGATCGACGAGACTGCCCCTGCCGTGTACGCGCCGATCCCCGGCAATGCAAGGATCTCCTCATACGCCGCGGGAAAAATCCCCTGATGCTGTGCACAGACTGCCTGCGCCGCCTTCTTGAGATTCCGTGCGCGCGAATAATATCCCAGCCCTTCCCACACCTTGTACAGCTCCTCGTCCTCGCACGCTGCGAGCGATGCGATCGTGGGAAACCGCTCCATAAAACGCCCATAATATGGTATCACGGTCTCCACCCTCGTCTGCTGCAGCATGATCTCCGACACCCACACACGGTATGGATCCCTGCTCTCCCTCCAGGGGAGGCGCCTTCTGTTTGCGCGGTACCAGTCCAGCAGCGGGTCTACGATCTGCCATAAATGATCATATTTCATAACACGCCTCCATCTCAAAAAAAGGGGGACGATCTGTCCCCTTTTACAAATATCTCCTGAGCAGCTGCGTCAGCCTGTTCACATCGATCGGCTTTGCCACATGCTCGTTCATGCCGCAGTCCAGACAGTGCTGGATATCATCCGAGAACGCGTCCGCCGTCATCGCTATGATCGGCAGGCAGGCATCCTCACGCGCCAGCGCGCGGATCGCTTTCGCCGCATCATAACCGTTCATCACGGGCATGCGGATATCCATCAGGATCACATTGTAGAATCCAGTCTCCGACTGTTCAAACTTCTCAACACAGATCTTGCCGTTCTCCGCCCGCTCCAGCTCGAACCCTGCCTCCGACAGGAGATCCTCCGCGATCTCCCAGTTCAGATCGTTATCCTCCGCCAGCAGGATCCTCTTGCCGACAAACTTCTGTATCTTTGCGTCTTCGTGCTCCTCCTCGTCCACCTCATCCAGCATATAGCGCTTTAATCCCAGATACAGATTGGACTTGAACAACGGCTTGGAAATGAATCCCTGAATGCCGACTTCCCTCGCCTCCTCCTCGATATCACTCCAGTCATACGCGGAGATGATCAGGATAGGTACTTTCTGCCCCAGAAGCTTTCGCATCTCACGCGCAGTATGTAAGCCGTCCATGTCCGGCATCTTCCAGTCCAGCAGCACTACCTCATAATTCTGATCCTCCTCATGGCATTTTCTCACCATCTCCACCGCTTTTTTTCCATCTGTAGCCCAGTCCGCATTGATCCCGATCTCCTTCAGCGAGGAAACAGCGCTCAGGCACAGATCCTCATTATTGTCGACCACGAGAACCCTCCACGAAGGAAGCATCATGTCGGCCTCCTTTGTATCCGCCTTCTCCAGATCGAGCGTGATATGGAATTCACTGCCCTCGCCCAGCGCACTCTGCAGGTCGATCGTTCCCTTCATCGCCTGCACGATGGCTTTCGTGATCGCCATGCCAAGGCCGGTTCCCTCGATCTTGTTGATCTGCGCTTTCTCTTCCCTGGTAAATGTATCAAAAATCTTTTCCTGGAACTCTTCTGTCATGCCGATGCCGTTGTCCTTCACGCGGAAATGGCACCGCACATAATTTTCTCCCACAGGCGACTCCTCCTGCGACAGAAAGACCTTGATCACACCGCCCTCCGGCGTAAATTTCAGCGCGTTGGACAGCAGGTTGATCAGCACCTGGTTCAGACGCACACTGTCACAGTGCACCTCCTCGGTGATGATGTTCTGTATGAAGATATCAAAATGCTGCTGCCTTGACTTCACCTGCGGCTGCACGATATTGACGATGCTGTCCATCGCATCGTGCAGGGAGATCTGACTCATGTTCAGCGTCAGCTTCCCGCTCTCGATCTTGGACATGTCGAGCACGTCGTTGATCAGTCCCAGCAGATGCTTGCTGGACAGCGTTATCTTTGCCAGGCAGTCCTTCACGCGCTCTGTGTTATCGATATTGGACATCGCGATCGTCGTCATGCCCACGATCCCGTTCATCGGCGTGCGAATGTCATGGCTCATGCTGGAGAGGAACTCGCTCTTTGCCTTGTTTGCCTTCGTCGCCTCTTTCCTCGCCTCATCCAGCTCCTGCATCTGCTGCTGTGACAGTCTGTAGTACAGGATAAAGATGACCATCACGCCTGCCAGTATGAAGACCGCTATGATCAGTGTGATGAGCTGGCGCTCAAACCCCAGATCCTCCAGGATCCTGTCGAGCGTTCCGTGCGGCATCACGGAGATGAGAAACCACTCTGAATTGGTCAGATCCGTACATAGCAGGTACTTGTTCTCATCGCCTTCCCGGAACATCGTGGAATACCCCGCATTCCGGCTCATCGCATCGCGCAGCTCTTCCACATAGGCTTCCGCGCTCTTTCCGTTATGATCCGAAAAATTTTGTCTGATATAGGTAAAAAAATCTGTTTCCTCCCTGTTTCTCACCACATAAGTACCGTCGGCACGGATGATGAAGGAATACATCAGTGCCATCTCCTCATCCAGAGTCAGCACCTTTTCCAGGTCCGCCATAGGCGTAGCGGCGACGATCGCCCAGCTTGTCTTGCCATTCCGCATGGGATACTGGGCATTGACCAGCATACACAGCACCTTCTCACCCTCCGCGCTCGTTCCGGCAAATACGCGGAGGCTGCTGTCATCCAGCACATTCCTGAAAGTGATCTCACTGTCATATTCCACAGCAGAGCCATAGACCGTCTCGCTCTCCCCATCCTCTGTATAGAGTCCCAGATAGACAAAATCCCGCACCTGCGCACTCAGTGCCAGCTGGTCAAACATGTCCTGGTCATACGCCACAGACTCGGGAGGATGTCTCTCGATGATACCATTTAACTCGGAGATCTGCATGTCCACCACTGTGTCGAACTTCTCCTGCATCTGCTTCGCCATCGCGGACATATAGAGTGAACCGATCTCATTGATCGCAAAATCACTTTTTTTAGCTATAACTGACGATGTGACCGAGATCAGCACAATGCACGCGATCGCCAGCAGCGAAAAACTGACTGTCAAAAACTTTTTTGTGTTCCTTTTCATTGCAATTCCTCTTTTTGTGAGCACTTTTGAATCTCAAAAATTTCCCTTTTCCCACAACTACTATATCAAATTATACAATATTTTCTACCAAAGTCAACAGCGCATCCACAATTACAACACCTTTTCCATGCCAAACTTCTGCGGTGTGAGCCCGCAGTTCTCGTAAAACCGCCTGGCTCCCTCATTGCACGCCCACACGTTCAGCGTCACATTGTAGCAGTCCTGCCTCCTGGCAAAATCCAGCACATATTCATACAGCGTCCTTCCGATATGCTGCCCCCTTTTGTCCTCCTCTACACACAGATCGTCAATGTACAGTGTACGGATATCTGTGAGGATATTGTCGTCCACATGCTGCTGAAACACACAGAACGCATAACCCAGCACATTCTCCTCCGCGTCAACACCGACAAAGACCGGTCTCGCCTCATCGTGGATCAATGTCCGAAGCTCCTCGTCCGTGTACTTTTTCGTATTGCCCTTGAACAGGTCCGGCCTGCCCTCGTGATGCACCGCCAGCACCTGTCCGAGCAGACGGTTGATCCCGTCCATATCCTTCTCCTGCGCCCTTCTTATATCCATCGCTTTATCCCCCTTTTCCAGATCGTTCTCATTATATTTCATTTTGGCGGAAATAACAATCCTCTTTTTTACCGCAGATCTTTCCGAGGAACTCTTTCTCGCACCTGCTCCGCCCCCGTTTTGCATCATACAGGACGCAGACCGCCCGCGTCTCCATCTCCTCATACACCGGGATGCGGTACACGCTCCCGGCGTCCAGTTCCGGCTGTGCCAGCTTTTCAGGTACATAACCGATCCCCAGATCGTTCTGTATCATCGGTATGATGAGATCGGCGGTCGCGACCTCGATATCCGGCTTCAGCACGACACCGTTTTTCAGAAAAAAATCGCTCATCATGTCATACGTCATCGTATTTTTCCCGAGGCACACCCACGGATAGTCGCCAAGCTCCGCCAGATGCCTTTTTCTGTGCGTGAGCTCCGCGTACGCGCTGCCGCAGACCAGCACATCCTTAAATTCGAGCAGCCTCTCACTTTTGATGTGCTTTCTGACGTGAAACGGACTGGTCACAACGCTGATGTCGATCGCGCCCCTTGTGAGCTCGTTGATGGCGTCCCTGGTACTGTAATTGTATATCTTAAAACGCACCTTGGGATGATCCCGCTTGAACTCTTTCAATCTCTGAAACAGGATCAGATGCAGCGCCGTCTCTGTCGTCCCGAGTATGATCGTTCCCTCGACCAGCTTTCCGTCACGGCTCAGCTCCTCCTCCGCCGCCTGTATCTGAAAAAATGCCGCGGACACCCGCTCATAAAGCAGTTCTCCCTTTTCCGTGAGCGCTATGCCCTTGTTGCTCCGCAGGAGCAGCTGACACCCGAGCTCATTTTCCAGCAGCTTCATCACCCGCGTCACATTCGGCTGATTGCTTCCCAGCGCCTGCGCTGCCTTTGTGATATTGCGGTATTTCCCCACATAATAAAATGTCCTGTAGTACTCATAATTGATATTCATCGCGCACCTGCCATATATATTTTATATGACTCATATATAAAATATATATTTTTCATATTGTTTTTTTCCTATTATAATATGAAAAGACTGATCTGTAAAATTCTATCTGCAATATTTAGAAAGGAATGATTCCTCATATGAACAAAAATGCGAACAAAACCCTGAACAAAGACCTTACCATCGGAGATCCGCAGACTGTCCTCTGGAAGTTCTGCCTGCCGATGTTTGGCAGCATCCTCTTCCAGCAGCTCTACAATATCGCGGACAGCCTCGTCGCCGGCAGGTTCATCAGCGAGAATGCACTCGCCGCCGTCGGCAACAGCTACAATATCACACTCATCTTTATCGCGTTTGCCTTCGGATGCAATATCGGCTGTTCCGTCATCGTGTCCCAGTTTTTCGGGGCAAAGGACTACTGTCAGATGAAGACCGCCGTCTACACCACCCTGGCCGCGAGCACCGTTCTGTGCGCGGTCCTGATGCTGTCCGGGTTCATGTTCTGCGATCTGCTGCTGGTACAGATGGGGACACAGCCTGAGATCCTGGCAGATTCCGCCCTCTACATGGACATTTACATACTGGGACTTCCGTTCCTGTTCTTCTATAATATAGCGACCGGGATCTTCTCCGCGCTCGGGGACTCCAGGACGCCGTTTTACTTCCTCGCCTTCTCGTCAACCTCCAACATCGCGGTTGATGTTCTGTTTGTCAAATGCTTTCATATGGGCATCGCAGGCGTCGCGTGGGCAACCTTTTTGTGCCAGGGGATCAGCTGCGTCCTTTCGATCCTGTTGATCCTGAAGAGACTTGCGGGGATCCAGACAGAATCGGGCAAAACAGCGCTGTTCTCATCAGCCCTGCTCAAAAAGCTCGCGGTGATCGCCATACCGAGTATCCTGCAGCAGTCCTTTATCTCTGTCGGAAACATCTTTATCCAGAGTGTCATCAACAGCTTCGGCATCAGCGTCACCGCCGGGTACTCCGCCGCCGTAAAGCTCAACAACCTGGTGATCACTTCCTTCACCACGCTCGGAAACGGTGTGTCTAACTTCACGGCACAGAACATCGGAGCAGGTATCACCGACCGGGTAAGGAGCGGCCGCCGCGCCGGACTCAAACTGGTCTGGTGCATCTGTATTCCGGTCGTTCTCCTGTATATCTGCTGCGGAAAATACCTGTTATTGCTGTTCATGGATTCCACCTCCAAAGAAGCCCTGCTCACCGGAAGACAGTTCCTGTGGATCCTGTCACCCTTTTACTTCGTCGTGTCTGCAAAGCTCGTGACAGACGGCGTACTCCGGGGCGCCGGCGCCATGAAAGCCTTCATGGCTGCCACCTTTACCGACCTGATCCTGCGTGTCGTGCTCGCCTTTGGCTTCTCCAGCCTGTTCGGCGCCATCGGCATCTGGTGCGCATGGCCGGTCGGATGGACCATCGCAACCGGCATGTCCGTATATTTTTACAATAAAATGATGCCGGGGTGATCACTGTCCCGCACGGCACGAACAATACAGCCAAAAAGCACATTTTGCAGCCCCAGCCGCAAAATGTGCTTTTCCGATGCTTTATAAGTCAAGTTCCCTGATCACAGACGCGAGTGTATCCGCAGACTGCCGCAGCTTCGCCTGCTCCTCCTCGTTCAGTGCGATCGGCACCCTGGTCTGCACACCGTCTTCGCCCAGCACTGCCGGCATGCTCAGCGCGATGCCCTCGATCCCGTACTCTCCGTGGATCATACGCGATATCGGCAGGATCGAACGCTCATTGCGCACGATCGACTCACAGATCCGCCTCACTGACATCGCGATGCCATAGTATGTCGCCCGCTTCTTGGAGATGATCTCATAGGCGCAGTTCTTGACCTCCGCCGCGATCCGCTCCATGGACTCCTCATGCCTGAAATGTCCCCTCAGTTCGCAGAAATCGTTCAGCGGTACTCCGGACACGTTCGCACTGCTCCACGCGGCGATCTCGCTGTCCCCATGCTCACCGATGATAAAGGCATGGACACTCTTGCTGTCCACATCGAGATGCTCGCCAAGCTTGTATTTCAGCCTCGCACTGTCGAGTACCGTCCCCGAACCGACTACCCTGTCCTCCGGCATATTGCTGAGCTTACAGGCCACATAAGTAAGGATATCCACCGGGTTGGACACGATCAGCAGGATTCCCTTATAGTTCCTGCTCGCGATCTCGGGGATGATGCTCTTATAGATCCCCACATTCTTGTGCACCAGATCAAGCCTTGTCTCATCCGGCTTCTGGTTCGCGCCTGCCGTGATGATCACGATCGCCGCATCCACGATATCATCATAACCGCCCGCATAAATATCCACATGCCCGATAAACGGAATGCCGTGCGCTATGTCAAGCGCCTCCCCCTCAGCTTTGTCGTGGTCTGCATCGATCAGCACCATCTCGGAAAACAGCCCGCTCTGCATCAGGCAGAACGCCGTCGCCGAACCCACAAAACCACACCCCACGATCGCAACCTTTCTGTTGTTGATCACTACGTCCTTCATTTTTCATCCTCCTTGCCCTCTATACCAATATTACTGTTCCACATACTATAATATATTTCCCATTCTCACCGATATGATTCACAAAGTAAATCCATTGGAAGTCATGTGCGCCACCTGGTTGCCAAGTTCATCGCTGATCATCACCTCATAATAACAGGTCTTTTTCCCCTCCCTGATCTTTCTGGCCTCAGCGATCAGCCGCTCTCCCTTTGCTCTCCCGAGAAAGCTGATCGAGGCGTTGAGGGATACCTGCGGGTTCTTATTCCAGTTGGAAGCCACCGCAAACGCAAAATCAGCCAGCGTAAAGATCGCGCCGCCCATGACGGCTCCCAGTGCATTGCGGTGCGTGTCCTTTAACGCCATGGAGCATCTCGCACAGCCTTCTCCGATCTCATCGATCACCGCCCCGTTCACCGTCGCAAAGCGGTCATGCGAAAACCGCTCCCGCACCTCGTCAAGCGTCATTTCTGCCGGTTCCTTTGTCTCCTCCATGATTCCCTCCGATCACTAATATTCCAACGGTCTTCTGATCTCCATCAGTTCCTTCAGCTTCAGCAAAAGCGCGAGATACACCCCGTTCTGGACACCCTCCGCCCAGACTGCGCCTTTCACGTCCCCGCGGAGCACATACTTGGACAGGATGTCCCCCAGCACAGTGATCTCCTGCAGCGAGCAGGCGCCGATCACACGCAGCTCGTCCGCCGCCGTCTTGATCCGGTAGCGCGAAAAAGTATACACATAATTCCTGTTGATGAAATCCGTCTTCTTTGCTTCTTTGATGAAATTGAGCAGCGTCGAATCATAGGTCGGAACCGCCATGGAATTCTTTTCGATCCCCTCACCGCTGTAGATCCCTGTCGCGATCGTGCCGCTCTTCTCCTGAAGCCACGACAGATACCGCATCAGCCGCGCCACATCATCCCTGTAACATATGATAATCTCGTCTCTCGAAAGTCTCAAACTGTCCTGCATATGCGCTCCTCCCCTGCGTCTTTTTCGAATTCTATATTCTTCTATTCTAACATAAATCACAAAAATGTACAGTTTTTCTTTCCAAATTTTGTCTCCGGGCAGTCCTGTGTATAAATTTCGATAAACTTTATAAAAAATTAATTGCCAGTCTGTACTCCCTGCAGTTATTATAATAATACTGTAATCGTCCCGGACAGTTACAGAATCTTTATCGGGAGGAACATCATGACTTTGAAACGATTTATGAAAGCTTTCCTGCGTTTTATCCTGAAACCCTTTTCCTTTATCCCTGCGTTAATGATGATGTACATCATCTTTTCCTTCTCGGCACAGGACGGCGCTGCCAGCGCCAATCTGAGCTACAGGGTATCCTACAAAGCCGTGTCCATCGCTGACCGGGCGCTCGACCTGGAGCTGACAGACAAACAGGTATCGCGCTGTATCCGCAAAATACACTTTTACATCCGGAAGTTTGCACATTTCTCCGAATATTTCCTGCTGGCAGTCACTGTAGCATTCCCTCTGTACGTGTACGGCATACGCGGGATCTGGCTGCTCGTCGCCGGAGGGATCCTCTGTATCGGCTTTGCGGCGCTCGACGAGCTCCATCAGTACTTTGTCAGCGGGCGCAGCTGCTCTGTCCGGGATGTAGTCATTGACAGCTGTGGTTCGCTGACCGGGATCCTGCTGGTGAGGATCTTCGGATATATCGGAAGAAAGACGATCTTTGAACCGCTGAGTACACACCGGTCCTGATCGACGGCATCAATCTGACATAGCGAATGCATTTAGTTAATATATTGCTATATTTTTACAATATAGTTATAGATAAAAGACTTGTTTCATTGTATAGTTATATTATGTTTAACAGCGATGTTAGACTTGCTAATTAGCAATTCCGGAAGAATTCCCCTTTTACACAACAGGAAGCCTGAGCGATCAGGCTTCTTTGTTTTCTTCCTATAATTTCACAAAATTATACTTCAACCAGTTTTTGCACAGACCGATCCACTGCTCGCACTGCGGGTCGATCTCCACGCCTGCCTTCATCGCAGTCTCCCTGGTCGCAAGCGCATATCCATGACCGCCATGCGGAAATACATGATACTCCAGATTCACTCCTGCCGCTCTCAGCGCCTGCGCAAACAGCATGGAGTTTTCAAGCGGCACCGTCCCATCCTCGGCCGTGTGCCACATAAATACCGGCGGCACCTTGTCCGTCACCTGCTCTTCCAGGCTCAGCTCTCTCTCCAGCGCTTCATCCGCTTTTTCGCCCATGAGGTTCGCAAAGCTTCCCCTGTGTGCGAATGCACCGGACGTGATGACCGGGTAGGCGAGTATCATACCGTTTGGCTGATAGCGCACCTGCGGCATCTGCATCTCCTTTTCCAGCCATTCCCTGTCCCAGAAACAGCCAAGGCTTGCCGCGAGATGTGCACCTGCAGAAAATCCGGCGACGAGTATCTTATCGGGATCGACCGCATACTGTGCCGCATATTCCCTGATATACGCCACCGACCACGCGAGCTCCTTGAGCGGCTGCGGGTGTGTGACGCCCTGCCTGGAGATGTCATACCAGAGCACGGCCGCATGGCATCCCGCTGTCAGGAAATGGAAAGCGACCGGCTCCCCCTCCCGGACAGACACATGCTCATACCCGCCTCCCGGGCAGATCAGAACCATCGGGCGCCTGCGCTCCCCATAAGTATCCGGATAGTCCTCCTGTATATACAGTGCCAGTTCCGCCTGCACCGTACCTTCGACTGCTACTGGAATCTTCTCATATCTCATATCTGTCCCAAACCTTTCTGATGAAAAACCGCCTGTCTTCATCCTGTTCCCATGATGTGCCTTCTATTCTGCCTGTTCGTACTCCTCATTTTCTCTTTTTACCTGAAACAGCCCGACCACTCTCTGGACACGCCGCCTGACTACTTCCTCCTGAAACGGTTTCTGTATATAGTCCGCGACGTCGTAGTCACTCGCCCTGTGGATATTTTTGTCATCCACATTGGAGCTTATGAGTATCACCGGAACCATGTTCAGCTCTGTTTCTTTCATATATTTCAGCACTGCGAAACCATCGCATACCGGCATGACGATATCGAGCAGCACTGCCGCCACCCCGTCACGCCTCTCCTCCAGAACTTCTATCGCCCCCCTGCCGTCCTGACACTCAACGATCTCATAATCATCCTCAAAGATACTTCTTAAGACATATCTGTTGACAGCCTTATCATCAACAATTAACATTTTCGGTTTCTGAATCTGTGGCTTTTCTCTTCTCTTCATGTGTAACTCTCATCCCTCAAATGCCCATCATCTGTTATGATTTCTTATCTACTGCTTTCCTAAGTTTTGCTTTCAGTCTCTGCAGTGCATTGTCTGTAGATTTTGCATCCCTCGACAGTACTCCTGCTATCTGTGAATAACTCATTCCCGTTATGTACAGGTCCAGCACCTGCTTCTCGAAGCTGCTCAGCTCTTTCTCGATGATCGCCTCGATATCCGCGACATTCTCCCTGTCGATCATGAGCTGCTCCGGATTCGTCTCCACCGCCGACGCGATCACGTTGACGAGCTCCGTGCTGTTCCCGTCGTTCTCAGCCTCCGCCATGTCGGCATAGAGGGAGACATATGTGTTGAGCGGCGTGTGTTTTTCCCTGCGGGACGCCTGCACTGCCTTGTACATCTGGCGCGATATGCACAGATCCGCAAACGTATAGAAACTGGCATCCCGCCCCGGATCATAATCCCGCACTGCCTTGAAGAGCCCGATCATCCCCTCCTGTATCAGGTCATCATTGTCCGCGCCGAGGATATGCATGGATTTGGCCTTTTTGCGGACCAGGTTCTTGTACTTATCCATGATATAGTCCATGATCTGGCGCTCACCGCTCCGCTGTCTGTCGATCAGCTCCTCATCTGTAAGTCCTTCATATACATCCGACATATAAAACCCCCATGCCGCCTTCCCCTACTCGATCGCCCGCGCGCCCAACGAGCGCTGTCTCACGATCTCATATGCAAGCACCCCCGCCGCGACCGAGGCGTTCAGCGAGTCAATATCCCCCTTCATGGGGATCGATGCCACATAATCGCACTTTTCCTTCACCAGCCTGCCCACGCCGTCTCCCTCGCTCCCGATGACGAGTCCGATCGGTCCTGTGAGGTCAAGCTGGTACATCGTCGTGCCGTCCATGTCCGCGCAGGCAAACCAAAGCCCTTCCTTCTTAAGCTCTTCCATCGTCCTTGCGAGGTTCGTAACCCGCGCGACCGGCGTGTAGTTCAACGCCCCCGCCGAGGTTCGCGCGACTGCTGCCGTGAGGCCGACAGCCCGGTTTTTGGGGATGATCACACCGTGCGCACCCGCGAGGTTCGCCGTCCTGATGATCGCCCCGAGATTGTGCGGATCTTCGATATTGTCCAGCAGGATGAGAAAGGGCGGCTCGTTCTTTGCGCGGGCGGCGGCGAGGATATCCGCCACCTCCGCATACGCGTACGCCGCCGCATATGCGATCACGCCCTGATGCCTGCCCGTCCCGCTGAGCTGGTCCAGCCGTTCTTTTGCCACAAACCGAACCAGGACATCCCGCTTCTTCGCCTCCCGCCTGATCGTCTGGATCGGTCCGTCCTGCGCGCCGTCCTGTATCAAAAGTCTGTCGATCAGCTTTCCTGCACGAAGCGCCTCAATGACGGCATTTCTGCCCTCGATGATCATTTCTCCTGCGGACTCCGTCCCCGGTTCCTTCTCAAATCCCTCTATCTTCATGTATACCGCAACACCTGTTCCCTTTCCTTCCTGCATGCCTCACAGCTCTGCCTGCGTCAGCTCGATCGCCTGTCTGACAAGCTGTGTGATCCTCACCGTATCGTCCTTCAGAAAAAGATATCCGCAGAGCGCCTCGAACCCGGTTGCCTTGCGGTAGTCCGCCAGGCTTGCATTCTTTGCTGTCGAGTGAAGCTTTGTATTCTTTCCGCGCCTGTAGATATCCTGCTCCTCCTCCGTAAGATCCCCATTCCCGCACAGCGCATCGATCATTTTCGCCTGTGTCTGCGCGCACACGATCTTTGTCGTGTGCCTGTGCAGCGTGTTTGCCGCCCGCTGACCTTTTTCTATGATCAGTGTCCTGATGATGACCTCAAACACGGCATCGCCGATATACGCGAGTGTGAGCGGCGAATATGTCCTGATGTCGACATCCCCGCCGCCAAACATACGATGCATCTGCGAGAGCAGGGTAACGTCTTTTCTTCCGTCTTTTTCCGCTAAGCTTTCTTCCATTTCACACCCTCGCGCGTATCCTCCAGCACGATGCCCTTCTCCAGCAGCTCGCTCCGGATCGCGTCGGCCCTTGCAAAATCCTTCTCCTTCTTCGCCGCCTTCCGCTCCTCGATCCTGGCGAGCACATAGCGCTCAAGCTCCGCGTCCACGCTGTTTCCAGCCTCCCTCGCAGCGTACGCCGTCGTCAGGTTCAGTGACAGCACCTCGTCAAAGCTCTCCGCAAGCGCGTACTTGGTCGCGTCTGACATGTCATCCTTGAGCATATCGTACAATACCGTGACCGCCATGGACGAGTTCAGGTCGTCGCACAGCGCCGCCTCGAACTTTTTCCTGTACATGTCAAATTTTGTCCGGTCAACGTCCCCGCTCCTGTCCAGCGTGCCGATCTTCTTTACAAGCTTGTCGTACGCGGCTCCTATGTTGTCAAGCACCTCGTAGGAGAACTCGAGCGGTTTGCGGTAGTGTGACTGCAGGCAGAAGAGCCGGTACACGAGCGGATCATATCCTTTCGACTCCAGCAGGGACACCGTCAGGAAATCCCCTTTTGACTTGCTCATCTTCCCCGACTTGTCGATCAGGTGGTGCACATGGAACCAGTAGTTGCACCACTTATGTCCCAGATACGCCTCGCTCTGCGCGATCTCGTTGGTGTGGTGCGGAAAAATATTGTCCACGCCGCCGCAGTGGATATCCATGCACTCGCCCAGATGCTTCATGCTGATGCAGGAGCACTCGATATGCCAGCCCGGGTAGCCCACGCCCCACGGGCTCTCCCACTTCAGTTCCTGGTCGTCGAACTTGGACTTGGTAAACCACAGCACGAAGTCGCTCTTGCTGCGCTTGTTCGCGTCCTCGTCGACATCATCGCGCACCCCCACCAGCAGCTCCTTCTCGCTCTGGCTGGAAAATACGTAGTACTCGTCGAGCTTCGAGGTGTCGAAATAAATGTTTCCGCCGCTCTCATACGCATAGCCCTTTTTGAGCAGCGTGTCGATCATATGGATGAACTCAGGGATGCAGTTTGTCGCGGGCTCCACCACATCGGGCGTCTTGATGTTCAGCTTGCCGCAGTCGCTGAAAAAGGCATCCGTGTAAAACCTGGCGATCTCCATCACCGACTTGTGCTCCCGCTTCGCGCCCTTGAGCATCTTATCCTCGCCTGTGTCGGCATCGCTCGAGAGATGGCCCACATCCGTGATATTCATGACGCGCTTCACGTCATAGCCCACATAGCGGAGCGTCTTTTCCAATAAATCCTCCGCAATGTAGCTGCGCAGATTCCCGATGTGCGCATAGTGGTACACTGTCGGTCCGCAGGTGTACATCGCCACCTTTCCGTCCTCATTGGGGACAAAGGGTTCCACCTTCCTCGTCAGCGTATTGTAAAAGGACATTCTGTTTTCCATTTTTTCATAACCTCCCGATCTATGTATATTATTCCGTATCTGTGTCGATTCCCTTTTTCAGCTGCCTGATCTGCCGCTCCAGCTCCAGGATCCGGTTGGTCATCTCACTGTTGGCGTACTGCAGATTCCTGATATCTTCGCTGACAGGGTCGGGAAGATCGACCTGGTTGAGTTCCTCCCGCACGAGCTTCTGGTTGTTGCGCCGCACCACACGCCCGGGCACACCGACCACCGTACAGTTTGGGGGAACCTCCTCGATCACAACGCTCCCCGCCCCGATCTTGGAATTCTCGCCCACCTTGAATGAGCCGATGATCTTGGCGCCGGCGCTGATCATCACATTGTCGCCGATCGTCGGATGGCGCTTGCCATGCTCCTTGCCTGTGCCGCCGAGCGTCACTCCCTGGTAGAGCGTGACGTTGTTGCCAACCACCGCCGTCTCACCGATGATCACACCATTTCCATGGTCTATAAAAAAATTCTCTCCGATCTCCGCACCGGGATGTATCTCGATACCAGTCTTTCTGACTGCGCGCTGGGAGATCCATCTGGCAAGAAAATAATGTCCGCCCTTGTACAGCCTATGCGCCACCCGATAGTGCAGCATCACCTTAAAACTCGGGTAGAGGAAAACCTCCATATTGGAATGGATCGCCGGATCGCGCTCCCTTATGACCCTTATCTCGTTTTGAATGTTCTTAATGAATCCCATGCTGTGCCTCCATTGAGACTGTTCTGCTTATTTTAAATTATGTCATAACTCCGTTTTCGCTCACTGATCTATGCGCACCGCCGTGTTGAGTGCGATCTCCATCATCTGTGTAAAAGAGTTCTGGCGCTCCTCGGCTGTCGTCGCCTCGCCTGTCACCAGGCTGTCAGAGACCGTGAACATCGCAAGCGCCTTTCTCCCGCATCTGGCCGCATTCATGTACAGCGCTGCCGCCTCCATCTCCACACAGAGCACGCCCATCTTCTGCCAGCCCTCATTTGCCGCATCATCGTCATTGTAAAATACATCGGACGACAGAATATTTCCGACATGGTAACGGATGCCTGCCTGCTCAGCCTGCGCGATCGCTTCCTTTAGCAGCGCATAGCTCGCGATCGGTGCGAACGTGCCATTCAGGCCATACTGACCTGCATAATTGGAATTGGTACATGCGCCCATCCCGAACACGATATCCCGGATCTTTACATCCTCCTGCATCGCGCCCGTCGAGCCGATCCGCATGATATTTTCCACATCAAAGAAATGAAAAAGCTCATACGAGTAGATCCCGATCGTCGGCATTCCCATGCCGCTTGCCATCACGCTGATCTTCGTCCCCTTATAGGTTCCCGTGTACCCCTGTATGCCTCTGATATTGTTGACGAGAACCGCATTCTCCAGAAAATTCTCAGCGATAAACTTTGAACGCAGCGGATCCCCGGGCATCAGTACAGTCCTTCCGAAAGCATCCTTCTCCGCATTGATATGCGGTGTTGTGACAAATGCCATATGCATCCCTCCTTATTAATATATATCGTTGACAGACACCGGTCCTGCCAGGTATATACTATCAAATTTCGCACTCTGCTTCAACTTCATATACTCAAAAATAAATGCGGTAAACTCACCGATCGTAGTCGTGACTTCCGGGCGCATGGAAGGTTCTTTTTCCATCGCGCCATCCGGCGCTTCCACGCGTTCCATACGGCTTCCCTTCTCATCAATATACCATATAAAAAGTCCGTCGTTCCCCGCAACTGCCGGATCTTTCAGCCGGACGGCGATCGTTATCCGGCCATTTCCCGTGACATATCTCAGCATTTCAGGCAGATTTACGATCCTTGCCATGACTGCCGGCGTGTTCCCTTTCTCTGTCAGGATATAACATTCCCTGTCAAAAGCCGGATCAAATACAGCCTCCCTGATGCTGTCCGCCGCAGTACCTGCGCAGGCAAAATACCCCCTTCGGATCCCGTGCTCCATGATCTGAAACAGATTTCCACCAGCGCCGAGCAGCCTTTTCTGCACCCCTTCATAGTACGATGCGCTCCGGATCATAAAAAATCCGTACTGCCTGCAAAGCCTCGCATTGACAAAATGTGCGAGGGAGAGCAGGTCTTCCCCGGCAGCCACCTGCAGCGTCGTGTCAGGGATATCCAGGGAAACTGTCTCTCCCCCTGCTGCCCGCTCCAGCATCTCCACCGATATCGTCTCTGTATTCAGCGCATACGATGGTCTGTCATAAATATACTGAAACCCCAGCTGCCTCATAAGCTCCGCCCCCGGAAGGCTCTCACAAAGCCCTTCCTGCAGGCTGTCGATCAGGCACAATGGCACCCGTGCCTGATTCTGATATGCCAGGGCACCTGATATCAGCTTTCTCATCGCCGCCTCTCTGCAGTGGGTTATGGGCGTCGCAAAAGCAAGCAGTTTTGTCTCCACGCGCTCGATATCCGCCATGCATGGAGGGCGCCCTGCACTGACGGTCTGCGGATTTCTGCGCATTGCAGCAGCGCGGGGCATGAGCTTCAGCGCAGACAGCTGTCCGTCCTCCTGCACTGAAAAAACCAAGCGGCCCTCATTCTCCTCATGCCGTACAGCGATATCATATTCTCTCTGGATCCTGTCAGCGAGCTCTTTCTCTGATTCCCGTTCCCCGATCATCTGATCCATCCTGCTATATCCCGTCACTGCGCCAGGGCACTGCAGCCCGGACAGTTTTCACAGGAACGCCCATCTGCAGACCGCACGCCCGTTCCTGCCTCCATTGTCGCCATTTCCCTTGGACTTGTGAGCATGCAGACCGCCTGCGCGGAGATGCCCTTTCCCTCGCCCGTGAATCCAAGCCCTTCCTCCGTCGTCGCCTTGACATTGACCTGATCAGCGCTGATCCCCAGCGCCCTGGCGATATTTTCCCGCATCTGGTCAATGTGCGGACGCATCCTGGGCGCCTGCGCGATGATCGTCGCGTCAATATTTTCGATAAAGAACATATTTTCTTCCAGCAGTTTCCCGACCTTTTCCAGCAGGATCATGCTGGAGATCCCCTTGTAGGCGGGATCTGTATCCGGAAAATGCTTTCCGATATCGCCGAGCGCCGCAGCGCCCAGTAGCGCATCCGCGACCGCGTGCAGCAGCACATCCGCGTCGGAATGTCCTAACAGTCCCAGCTCATACGGTATCGTCACACCGCCCATGACAAGAGGCCTTCCCTCCACGAGGCGGTGCACATCATAACCCATTCCTATTCTCATCTATGATCTCCCAGTTTTCATTATTTGGCAGGTATCACCAGTCTGTCGAACCCGTCAAGCAGCTCCAGCACGATGTCAAAGAGCTTATCGCAGTCGCCCTCCCTGACGCCTTCGATATTGAGCGGCATCTGCGGATCGTGCAGCGACATGCGCAGCAGCAGCCAGCCCTTCACCTCGTCCGTGTCAAAGGTGATGCGGATCCCTTCATAAGAATCCGGCGCGATCTGGTACCCTCTCGCTTTTGCCCGCTCCTCAAACGTGTTCAGCGCATCCTTTCCATAGGTCTTGAAATCATCGCCCTGGATCCTGAAGCGGTACTCCCGCTCCTCAAAACCTTTTTCCAGCGTTTCGATAAAGGATGCCAGCGTTTTCCCCTCTCTCGCCGCCTTTGCGAGCGCGATCAACAGTTTCACCGCCATATATGCGCCGTCGTCGAGGAAATAATTCTCGCTGAGCGCACCGTGACCAGAGGTCTCGATCGCAAGCGGCGACACCACTCCCTCGCTGTTCAGGCGGATGGACTCATCGATGACATTCCTGTAGCCTCTCATATACCTGTGATGTTTCATGCCAATGCCCTCGATAAAGCGCGTCAGCCTGTCGCTGGTGACGGAGTCCGTCACGATCGTTCCGCCAGGGTAGTCCTCCGCGATGATCGCCGTCATCATCGCAATGATCGCGTCCCTGTTCACCTCGCCGCCGTCTGGAAGCACCGCTGACATTCTGTCTACGTCCGTATCAAATATGATACCCAGATCCGCCTTGTTCTCCAGCACAGCCTGCCTGACCGCCTCCATCGCCTCCCTGTTCTCAGGGTTTGGTATATGATTGGGAAAATGTCCGTCAGGTTCCAGGAACTGGCTCCCTGTCGTGTCCGCGCCGAGCGGTTTTAAGACCTTTTCGACAAAGAAGCCGCCAGCGCCATTCCCCGCGTCCACCACGATATGCAGCCCGGTGAGCGGGCTGTCATAATTGCCGGCGTTGATACTCTTCCTTATCTTCTCCCGCAAAAATCCACAATATACAGAGATGGAATCAACTTTTTCCACATCGGACAGATCCGCATCCATCACCCGGAGTCCCGACGCCGTCTCGAGCACCCTGGTGATGTCGTCATGCTCCAGGCCGCCGCTCCTGTCAAAGAACTTGTAACCATTTCTGTTGAACGGAAGATGGCTCGCCGTGATCATGATCGCCCCGTCAAACGCAAACTCCTCAAACACCGTCGTCATGAACATCGAAGGCGTCGATACCAAGCCACAGTCGTAAACCCTTGCCCCCGATGCCGCGATCCCTTTTGCCGCCGCAGTAAACAGGCTGTCCGCCGTGATCCTGGAATCATGACCGATCCCGATCCGCAGTTCATCTGTCCGCTTTCCCTTCCTGTCCGCAAGCCACCTGACAAAACCGCCGCCGATCAGGTTTCCCGCATCCTCAGTGAGATTCACATTCTCCCCCTCGATCCCATCACACGCAATACCGCGTATATCGCTCCCATTCTGAAGCCTCATAATATCAGCCATCTCGTACTCCTCCGTGAAATCCAGTTCCCAAAACATTTTTTACACTATTACATATTAATCATGATATCACAGTTTTCCTGAAAAAGGAATATCCATTCGCACTCTTCCGCGAATGGATCCGCACTTTTTCAGGAGATACTATCCTGTAACAATAAAGTCTGCACAGAGGGAATCTGATCTTATCATGAAAGGAAAAAACATCCGTCCATTTGACTACTATGCACTGCTGTTCTTCACAACCGCCTTCGCCGGCTGGCTCTGGGAAGTGCTGCTCTATCTGGTGACTGCCCACACCTTTGTGAACCGGGGCGTATACATGGGACCTTATCTGCCTATCTACGGCACAGGCTGCGTCCTCCTGATCCTGCTGCTCCACAGGCTGCGCAGACATCCTGTGTCCGTCTTTGCGCTTTCCTGCATCCTGTGTACTGCACTGGAATATTTCTCAGGCGTCTGGCTCGAATGGAAATGGGGCATCCGCTGGTGGGATTACAGCGGGCATATGTGCAATGTGAACGGGCACATCTGTCTGACCAGCTCCGTCGGTTTCGGACTGGGCGGCATGCTGCTCATCTGCGTCTTTCAGCCTGTCTTCAACAGATATTACCACCGCCTGACCATTGCAATGCGCGCGGCGCTGTGTGTTGTGTTCACGCTGATCTTCACTGCCGATGCCGCTTACTCCGCCATGAAGCCCCACACCGGCGAGCTCATCAGCACACTTAGGCCTTGCATTTTTGCCGCCGATCGCTTATTATACAGACAGAGACTTTTGATCGAGCCGGAAAGCGCCGTCTTCCGGCAGCATTGGCTGAATAAACTAATATAATAAATAAACTAATATTATAGAAGGGATCGGAACATTTATGAAAAACATAGAAATCGAAAAAAAATACACGATCAAGAAATTACCCGAAAATCTGGAAGCATACCCCTGCAGGATCATTGAGCAGGCCTATCTCAACACATCTCCCGTCGTGCGCGTCCGCAGATCCGACGATTCCTACTCCCTGACCTACAAGGGAAGCGGTCTGATGGTGCGGGAAGAGTACAACCTGCCTCTCGACGAGACCTCCTACCGCCATCTGCTCAAAAAAGCTGATGGGAATGTCATATCCAAGAAAAGATATGTCATTCCCATCGAAGATCCACAGTTTGATGACAGCTATATCCCCCTGACCACACCCAAGCTCTTTATCGAGCTGGACGTCTTTGCCCCGCCCTTTGCGCCTCTCATCGTAGCGGAGGTAGAGTTCCCTGAGACCGGGATGGCGGACGCCTTTATCCCGCCCTCATGGTTTGACGCGGACGTCACCGATGATCCTGCGTATCATAACTCAGTTATGAGCCAGCGGAGATTTGATTAGATCTGCCGCGTTCACTCTTCACGTCTCATCTGCACAAAACCGGCAGCTGCCACGGCGATCATGCCGACAACGACTGCACCGATCAGGATCGTCAGAAGGATGCTGTTCATCCCCGATCCATCCTCCTCAGGTTCAGCGGTATCTGCCGGCAAGACTACCAGATCCATACCGTCCTCCCCCGTTGATAACACGATGTGTTCCAACTCCATATCCGTGTCGGGCGTTATCATCGGAACCGGTTCGTCTGCCGGTTCGGATGAAGTCACACTGGCGTCTGCCGTTATCTCGCCTGTTATCGTTGTCGCCGACGGCTTTGGCGATGACGGTGCGGCCGAAGTCACCGGCGCCGCCGGCGAGGTTACTGTGGGCGCTGCAGCTGCTGATGTCTGGTCTGTCACAGCATTATTCACTACCCCCTGCGGAAACACCACCACCGGTGTTCCAGCTGTTTTTGGATCTGCCGGCTTACTGCTGCTGGAACTGCTGGCAGCAGTATTGTTGCCAGCGCTGCCGACAGTGTTATTGTTACCGGAACTGCTGGCAGAAGCACTCCCGGATCCGTTCTGTGAAGAACCCTGCGAAGAAGATGCCGAGGGCTTGTCCTGTGTCGACGGCGCCGTCTCCTGTTTCGGATTGTCCTTCGCAAACGTCACATCCAGAATATTGCCCCCGCCCTTCAGATCCTCGGACTTGACTGTATACTTCATAGACTTGCTGTCAGTCACTTTCAGCGCAATATTGTTCAGGTAAAGCCCGCTGATCCGGTACCCTTCCTTCGCTTTTATATCAATCGTCCGCGTCTGTCCTTTTTCTGACATCGTGCATATTTTATTGTTTTTATCTTCCTGAAATACGGCATCGCCGCCCTCAGTATTCATGATGAGCAGTTTCTGGCTGATCGTATCTGCCTCGGGCTCTCCTTTGAGCGCCACAACCGCAAAGGGGCTGAACGAATAGCATGTGACGATCAGACCTTTGTCCGTCACAATGCAGTCAAGTTCCTCCACACCAGTGATCGTGCCATTTTTGTCTCTCGTAAAGTGATACGCCTTGTAGCTCACACCTGCATTCTCCGGTCCGAAACCTTCCGGAAAGCCGATGTGCAGCCTGACACTGGATCCTGTGCTCAGTATATTCTCATTGCAGGTCATCAGCTTGAGATCGTAGGTAGCGCTCTTTACTATGGTGCACTCATCGGGAAGCTTGCCTTCTATCTTCTCTAGCATCTCCCCGCTCTGCTTCGCGGGATCGCTCTCCACCACCACCTCGGGCTTCGAAGCCGTCAAGACGATGTTCTTCACATCCCTGAGTTTCTGATTATTCTCATTCACCCAGTCGCCGCAGAATATGTCCATCGGCTCCAACAGCTTGGGTTTCGCGCCCAGATTCAGATAGATCCCCTCATTCCTGTGTGCACAGATTGATATCTTTATCTTCGCACTGTAGATAAAGCTGTCCGGTGCCTTCAGGCTGCCTATCCCCTGCAGACCGGTGATCTGGAACGTATAATCAGCGTAATTGTCCGCCAGCTGATCACTCGGCGTAAAGTCGAACTCCACCGTGCGGTCTCCATCCCATGTAAAATTCTCGATCTTGCTGTTCTCCTCCGCACTCCAGCCATTTTTTACAGTGACTTTATATCCGGCTTTCTGCCCGTTGATCTCCACGAGCTGTTCGTTGAACACCGCCGTAATATGATATTTCTTTCCACAGGAGATAAAGCTCGTATTGTTTGGCGTGAGTTTTCTGGCAAAGGGTGACGGGACAAATGTGCCCTTCGGATTGTCCAGCTTTCCCGTGGAGACGATGAAATCTGCCTCCGTCCCCTGGAATTTCCAGTTCTTTTCCAGTTCCTCCGCAGTCAGGTCATCACCGTAGAGCGGACCCGCAGGCGCCTTTTTCGTGACCGCAAACTCAATATACCTGCTGTTCCCGTTGGCAAGGAGCAGCGCATCCGCATGCTGCGGCATCATAAAAGGCTTAGGATCGGCATAGCCCCAGCTGCCGACTTCATACTCTCCAGTTCCTGGCATATACTGATAAAAGCGGGCCAGCATATACACGCCCTCGCGGTCGACCGCATTCTGATATCCCATGCCCTTGTAGCTTACCTTAAATACACCTACCGCCCCTTCTGACTCCGTCCCATTCCGGTACTGCACCAGAAGTCCCTCTTTGTCAAAGCGCTTTTCATATCCGTCCTCGTCCGTATCCCCGTCCGTGTTCCCCGTATCCGGTTCCGGTTCTTCCCCCTCAGAGCCTCCTTCCGGTCCCGAAAGCTGCGGATAGGTAAACCGAAAACCGCTGCCTGACATAACGCCGTCGGGCTTGTGGTTCGCATCCATCACCGATCTGTCAGCCAGCAGATACTTTCCACTGTCAACAGTACCCTTCATACCGTCTCCGGCTGTGGCATCCACACCATACCACTTTCCGTCGATCTGTACATAGTTCCACATGTGAAGATTGTCGCTGCCGTCCGGCGCCCGGTAGTTTCCCTGCACCAGCACGCTGTTGATCCCCATGGCATCCAGCACGGTCTTGACCGCCCTGGCATAACCTTCACACAGGCTCTGTCCCTTCACGAGCGCACCGTAGGAGGTTCTCACATGCCCTGCGTTGCCCGCATCACAATTTGTGTCGAGCCTGTATTCGGTGTTGTCTATAATGGCATTGTAGACATATGCCACCTGCTCCCGGACTGACGAGGAATTCCCCTTCGCGCCCTTTACGATCTCGCTGATTCTGGCATCCTGCTCCTTTTCCGCACGCTCTACCTGCTGCGTGTCGGCAAATCCCTCCACAAAATAGTTCTCGCTCCTGCCAATTCTCAGCACAACCTTGTACACATCTCCGCTCTTGCTCCATGAGACCGACAGATTTGAAAAATCCACATAAAAAATATCCGGATAATCTGCATAAAAAGCATCCCTTGCCGCCCCGTACTGGCGCAGCAGCTCGTCCTTGTCCGTCTCATAGCGCGCAGCCTGCTCACTGGTCATATGCCCCTTTTCCACCAGATCATACTCCTGCGTGCCCGTCTTGAAGATCCCCTGCACATACATCTCGTACATGGCATCATAAATAGCTTTGGCATCGCCTTTCAGCTGACTGTAATAATAGCGACTTGCGTTCGTGTTTGCCGCGCTGACACTGCCGCCCATACCTGCCATGCCATATGACAGTACCAGCAGCAGGGCAAGAATGACAGCAAAGATCCTCGTTCGTCTCATCATCCTACTCCCCTTTATCTTAAGATTTTTAAAAAATAGTATCAGCTTTGCTGTTTGTTGTCAAGAAATGGGATCTGATTTAATATTTCGTAATAATTTCGCATATTTTCTGTCATAAAAAAGCAAAAAAAGAGCCGGAAACCCTTAGTTTTGCAAGGTTTCCGGCCACATGCGCTCCTGCGGATAACAGGACTTGAACCTGCACGGTCGCCCACCAGAACCTAAATCTGGCG
>VSNO01000032.1 GCA_009774375.1 Lachnospiraceae bacterium | reverse complement strand
TGACAACATTTTTCTACATATCTAATTCATATCAAGAAAATTTTTTGTTCATAGACACAAGATTTTTTACAGCCTCTTTTCTTGTCCTGATCTGGTCGATGGCGCTCTCGGCGGTGTGGTCGTATTTTAACTCGACAAGCAGCGCCGGACTGTCCGTATGCTGTCTTGGCAGAAACACGATATCTGCAAAGCCTTCGCCTGTGGGAAACTCCCGGATGAGGACATAATCCTTCATCGCGCTGTAGTAGGCGAGCGTGATGACGCAGCTTAAGGAATTCTCGTCATTGTATCGGATGACAGAGATATTCTCCATGTGCACCCTGCCGATTGCGTCCGCGACTTTTTCTTCCTCTTTTTTCAGGGTGGCGCGCAGAAGCTTGTCGGAGGCTGCGATCGCACTGACGACGGTATTCCACTCGCTGCCCTCGATGGCATTGACAAACTCGCTGCGGATCTCCTCGTTTGGGATATAGACTTCTCGGCGGTCATGGTCGAAGGCGAGATATCCGAGATGGATCAGCAGGGCAAACACATCGTCCCTGCTCCTGAAAGTTACCATGTCATTCTGGAATTTATCGGGGTTGGCGCGGCAGTGTCCGCCGCCGAGCATCTCGATGACATCGTCTTTGAACAGACCGCGCAGGAGTTTCAGATATTGTTCCTGCGCTTCCTCATCGTCCGGATCCTCGCGGAAGATCGTGTCCCACTCGTCGATGATCACGATAAAAATGGATCCTGTCATTTCGTGAACTCTGGTCAATGCGTTTGGCAGATCGATCTCTGCGCTGTCAAGGCTGCCGGGGTAGGCTTCCCTGATTTCCCTGACAACTTCTTTTTGAAACAGGATGACGGTTTCACTTGCAGATATGGACTGTGCTGTCTGTGGATCCAGACGGTGGCGGAATACATTCATATCCACCTGAATAACGTCGTACTGATTCATATACTTTTGGTAGTCCGCTGACTGCGCGATGCGCCTTCCGTCAAAAAGTGCACTGGAATCAAAGCCCTTTCCGTAGTAGGCAGCCAGCATTGCTGCCGTGATGGATTTACCAAAACGCCTTGGGCGGCTGAGGCAGATATATCGGTCTTCTGTGTCAATGACAGAATTGGTATATTCCAAAAAGCCGGTTTTATCTACGTAAATTTTGGATTGTAAAGCACTGTTAAATTTTTTGACACCTGTGTTCAGATAGATTCCCATATCAACCTCCGCGCTCTGAATGTGTTCTAAATATTATCTTACTTCAAAACACTGATCTTTACAAGAAATATCAGGAATTAGATGCAGCAGAAAACTGTAAGGCGAATGTAAGGATTTTTGTGATAAAATATCTTACAATAGGGATCATACAGAGGCTCTGTAAAATGATCACACGGGAGGTAAAAAAGAGTAAGATGAACGACAACAAAGTAGTAGAGATCAAAAACCTGATCAAGAGTTACGGCGCAAAAGATTTCCAGACGACGGTGCTCAAAGGGATCGATCTGACCATTTACAAAAATGATTTTATCGCGATCATGGGGCCGTCGGGCTCGGGCAAGACGACGCTCCTGAATATCTTATCCACGATCGACAAGCCCACGCAGGGCATGGTCACGCTCGACGGACATGATGTGACGCACATCTCGAACAGGGAGCTGGCAAAGCTTCGCAAGGACAAGATCGGCTTTGTGTTTCAGGATTACAATCTGCTGGATACCATGACGCTGCAAGACAATATCGCGCTGCCGCTCGCGCTTGACGGTGCGCCGGCGAAAAAGATCCTGGACAGGACAAGGGAGCTTGCGGCGGCTTTTGGTCTGGAGGCGCAGCTTCGCAAATATCCGTATCAGTTGTCCGGCGGACAGAAGCAGAGAGGGGCTGTTTGCAGGGCATTGATCACGGAGCCGGAGATCATCTTTGCCGACGAGCCGACGGGGGCGCTCGACTCCAGGGCGGGAAAGGATCTGCTGCACTGTCTGTGCAGGGTAAATGAGAGCGGGCAGGCGACGATCCTGATGGTGACGCACGATCCGCACTGCGCATCGTATGCAAAGGATGTGTATCTGCTGAGCGACGGCATGATGAAATGCCGGATCAGCAGGGGGAGTGACAGGAAGGAGTTCTACAACAGGATCATTGACCTGCAGACTTCGATCGGAGGGGATTTCGCATGAGAGTGTTACGTCTTGCCTTTATGAATTTCAGAAACAGTTTCAGGAGCTATCTGTCGCTGGTGCTCTCCCTGGCATTTACGATCCTGATCCTGTTCAATTTCCAGAATCTTATTTATTCCGGGCCGTTTGCGGTCCTGGGAGAGCGCAATAAGCAGTACATCGATATGCTGGTCGAGACCGTGTCCGTCGTGCTTGGCTGTTTCATGTTCTTTTTCCTGTGGTATGCGACCAATGTCTTTCTGACGAGGCGCAAGCGGGAGATCGGGATTTATATCTTTATGGGTATGTCGAACCGGAAGATCGGCAGGCTCTACGTGATCGAGATCAGTTTTGTGGGGGTCACTGCACTGGCGGCGGGGATCGGATCCGGCGCACTGCTGGGGGGGCTGTTTCAGATGATCATGAGCGCAGTGTCCGATATCGCGGTTGACGTCCGGTTCGGCGTCTCATGGAAGGCAGTAAACGTGACGGGAGTGTCATTTTTGGCGATGTACTTCTTTTTTGCACTGAAAGGATACTGGAACATCACGCACAGCAGTGTGCTCAATATGATCTCGGCAGCTAGGCAGAACGAGTATGTGCGCATGCCGATGGCGGCCTTGTCTGCAAAAGCGGCGCTGGGTGCTGCCGTGCTCTCGGCTGGCTATTATCTGGCAAATAAGGGCGGAAGGCAGAGTATGCTGAACAATGCCCTGCTGGCGGTGGTGCTTGTCATTGCCGGGGTATATCTGCTGTTCGGGGGTCTGATCCCGCTTGCTTTTCAGACGCTCTCAGCCAACAAACACTTTCTGTACCGCGGGCAGAGATGTCTGTGGGTCAATCAGATGGTCTTCCGCATGCGGAAAAATTACCGCACCTATGCTATGGTCTGCATCGTAGGGATCTGCTCGGTCACGGCGCTTGCGACCGGATTTGCGATGAAGGAGCGCTACCACAATATAGTCCGCTTTGACAACCAGTATACGTTCCAGCTGCTCACCAACCAGAGCGGTCTGGGAGAAAAGGCGTCCGCGCTGATCGGCGGGGCGGGCGATATCGCCTGTCAGACATCGCTTACGGCGCTGAGTCTGGATCAGGACCATCTCGTGCTGAAATATTCCGAGGTGAAGCGCGTGGCGCAGGAGCGCGGAGAAAGGTTTGATCTGTCTGAACCGGCGGATGATGAGACTGTTTATCTGGCGTATCAGATACTGATGTCCCTGATCGTCCATGAGAAGCCGTATCCGGTGACGATCGGCGGGAAGGCGTATCTGGCGACGCGGACAGTCAGAGACGCATATATCGGCTATATGCAGCGGGATATGGGGTGTTTTTACGTGGTGTCGGACAGGGAGTACGAGCGCCTGAAAGAGCAGGGAACGATGCTGTATATCCACAATTATAAGCTTGCCGACGACATGGATTTTGCGGCGGCGCGCGCGGCGGTCGACACCCTGATCAGCAATACCGATGAGAATTTTACGGCGCGCGTGGCGGTCGATCCGTTTGACAATGACAAGGACTGGATCAAGGCGCTCCACTCGCTGTGTATCTTTATGTTTCTGGTGTTTGTCGTCGCGTGCGGCTGCATCATGTTCATGAAACTCTACAACGACTCGTTTGAGGAAAAAGAACGGTATCTCGTCCTGAGAAAGCTCGGGATTCCGTCGGGGACGATCGGCGCATCGATCGCGCAGGAGCTGCTGAGCGCATACATGCTGCCCTTTGCCGTCATGGCCGTGTCCGCGTACTTTTCCGTGCACGCACTCGGCAGGATGATGCACACCAGCCTGTTTTCGATCTATGTCGTCAGCACGCTGGCGGTATTTGCGGTGTTTGTGCTCTGCTATATGTTATCGGTGGCAGTGTACCGGAAAAATGTTCTTTAGGAACTGCCATCTCCGATCAGGACGGTCTGTCCATCAAAAGCGAATCCATAGTGACGGATTCGCTTTTTGGGGATGCCCCTTGCGAGCAGTTCCGTGTCGTATTTCATTGTGTCAATCTGTTTCAGGGCATTTTCCACTGCCCTTTTGAGTGTTTTGTCTTTCTGTTTTGAGAATACTTTGAATTCTATGACGATGGCATCGTCTGCATCGTTCAGGGGTTCCATCATGACATCATAGCGTCCCAGGCCGCTCTCTCTGTTCGAGCGTATGTGGTAGCGCCCGGACAGGTCTACGATCAGTCCGAGCACGAAACCATGGTAAAATCGCTCGGGCTGTTTTTTTTCGGAAGGTCTGCGTCCAGTGTCAAAGCTGCCGAACATTTCCTCCGCGACGTCGTTCATATACTGGTTCATATAATCAAGGTCTCCGGCCAGCAGCGCCCGCTGGAAATTGCAGTACGAGGTCTCGTCTTCCGGGAACCAGGAAGCGATCATATCCCGGAACATCAGCGCAACCTCATGGTTTGTGAGCCGGATCCTGTAAAGGAACCTGCCGGATTCACGGTTGAACGTGCGCAGTTCGGGTTTTAAGTATCCGCTCGCGATCAGCAGGCTCCAGATCGCGCCCTTTTTCTGTTTCAACTGTTCAAAGATGACCTGTTCGTCCAGCTCTGTTTCCAGGTATTTTCCGGCGATCAGGTCTTCCAACTGCATTTTCAGCTTAGGCGTTCCTGTCCGCATCAACTCGGAGACAAGGGCGTTGGAGCTGGTGTCGGCCCAGTATGTCCCGTATTCCCCGGTGCGCAGATACATGGTGATCGACCATGGATTATAGATATTGTCAAGGCTGCCAAATACAAATCCGTCATACCAGCGCCGTATGTCTGCCATCTCATATGAGCGCTGCTGCTCGTCCAGTGTCTGCATCACTTCCTGTTCCGTGAAACCAAATGCGGAACAATACTCCTCGGAAGTGGTGGTCACGACCATCAGGTTATTCAGATCTGAGAAGATCGATTCTTTGCTGACCCGTGTGATGCCGGTCATGAGGGCACGGTAAAGATGGTCGTTTGTCTTGAAGGTGGAATTGAACATACTGCGTACGAGGGAAGTGAGCTCGTCCCAGTAACCGTGAATATAGGCTTCCTGCAAAGGCGTGTCGTATTCGTCCAGAAAAACGATCACTTTCTGACCAAAATGCCGGGTCATGTAGGACATCAGCGTATTCAATGCCCATGCGATCGTGTTGTCCGAGATCTCCCTGACGGGATCTTTGTCAGGTTCGATATACTGGCCTAATGTATGGAATGTTTTCTTTTCGGATTCGCTCAGTGCGTCTCCTGTCAGAAGGTAATCGTGCTTTTCGTACAGTTTTCTCAGTACGGTGATGACCGCTTCCTTTGTATTCTGATAGGTCGTTCCCTTGACGGCGGCAAAGCTCAGCGAGAGAACGGGAAAGGTTCCCTGTAACTCGCGGTACTTTTGACTTTTCCATATGGACAGGCCCTCAAACAGATCATCTCTTCCGGCATATTTTTTTGAAAAGAAGCATTCCATCATACTCAGGTTCAGCGTCTTCCCAAAACGCCGTGGGCGGGTGATCAGCGTCACATCGTCCTGCCGCTCCCACCATTCCCTTATGAGATCCGTCTTGTCGATGTAGAAGGAGGCGGATGTCCTCAGTTTTTCAAAGTCCTGTGTTCCGATTGAAATGGGTGTATTTGTCATCGATGCAATATCCTTTCCGTGAAAGCTTTCAAATAATTTTATCATTTCATATACAGAATGGCAAACTTTTATTTACTTTTGTTTTCCGGTAGTGGTAATATAGAAATAGCCAGTGTTTTATGGAACAATACGAAAGGTAAGATGATCATGAGAAAGAGGAAACTGCAGAAAACGATGCTTTTTGCAGCCATATACATGACGGCGCTGCTCGCACCGCGCCTGCCTGCAAGATCCGCTGAAAATAAGGAGAATGTCCGTGCACAGTACGAGGAGTACAACGCGCGCTTTGCAGCAGTCGAAAACAGGGCAGATATCACGGAAAACGGTTTTGAGACAGTGGATATCCATATCTTTCCGGTTCAGTACGAGATCGACCGGCAGAAGGAGATGGAGACGGAACTGGTGCGGCAGATAAAGGCGGATCCCGAGGCGGACGTGAAGGAGCTGAAAATGGGTCTGGAGGCGCCGATGCTGATGATCCCCGCATATGACAGCACCTACAACCGTCTGGCGCTGTTTTTCATAGATGAAGATGACAGGATCGTGTACAAGACGGACCGCTTTGAGACGAACAGCTGCGTGCTCGGGCAGATGCGGCAGCCAAAGCAGGAGCTGGTCTCTGTGGCCTTTCAGGATCTGAACGGCGACCAGCTGACGGATATTATACTGATCACATCCTGCGAGGTCGGCGGCGATCGGAAATACCGGATCGGGGATGTTCTCTTTCAGGACACGGAGGGGCTGATCTTTTACAGGGATTACCGCATCTCGGACAAGATCAACCGCTTCGGCATGAACCAGAACACGGACTCCATCACGGCGTTTGTCAGGGATGGTTATTCCACGGAATTCCTGTACACGGCAGTCACGCTGCAGGAGCTTCTGCAGAACGGATTCCAGATCATATCGGAGCAATGTTACACGAGAACGTTTGGCAAGCTGGGGAAGCTGCAGGTCGTGCCGGGTACTTATCATATAGCGGACTATGACGTGTTCATGATATACCTTGTCAATGAGCAGGATTACATCCTGTCCGCACTGCAGCCCATGGGCGATTACGATAACCTGTATGCGTTGAAGGGCATCAACTGCCGGGATATTGACGGTGATGGGCTGAAAGATATCGTGGTGCTGGCAAAGTACAGTTACGAGGACGAGGATCACCAGCTGGCAGTCAGGAGTGATTACAGCATATATTACCAGAGAACCGGCGGATTTTCCGCGGATACGGAGATCAAGAAGCGGTATCCGTGCAGCGAGGAGGATACCATGCAGGTCGTGGTGGAGAGAGCGAGAGCTTATTGGGGGTGGAAAACAGAAGATGATTAGAGTACTGATAGTGGATGATGAAAAGCCGATCTGCGATCTGATCGACTTAAACCTGTCTTCGGCGGGATATCACTGCACGGCGGTGCAGGATGGGCTGAAGGCGATCGACCTGATCGAGAAGGAATCTTTTGATCTGGTCCTTCTAGATATCATGCTTCCCGGCGCCGACGGGTACGACGTCATGGAGTACATACGTCCGCTGGGGATTCCGGTGATCTTTATCACCGCGAAATACGAGGTCAAGAACCGGGTAAAGGGACTCAAGCTCGGGGCGGACGACTATCTCGTAAAGCCTTTTGACGTGGTGGAGCTGGTCGCGCGCGTCGAGGCGGTCCTTCGGCGTTACAACAAGACGGAGCGGCGTCTCACTGCGGGGGATGTGACCGTCGATGTGGAGGCGCACCGCGTGATGAAGGGAAAGAAGCAGATCGAGCTGACCAACAAGGAATTCGGGCTGCTGCTGCTCTTTATGAAAAATAAAAATGTGGCGCTGTTCCGTGAGACGCTGTATGAGAAGGTGTGGGAAGGCGAGTATTTTGCCGACAGCCGCACGCTGGACCTGCATGTCCAGCGCCTGCGGAAAAAGCTTGGGTGGGAGCATAGTCTGGTGGCGGTCTACAAAGTGGGTTACCGCCTGGAGGTATCGGATTAAACCATGAAAATATCACTGAAATTACTGCTGTCGACTATCGTCGTCATGGCGCTTGCGCTCGGATTCAGCGGATTTTATTTTGTCAATTATGTGTTTGAGACTTCGCTCGCGCGGGAGGTCGGACAGGCGGCTGACGAGAGCAGCATCCTGGGTTTTGCCTTCGAGACGGCAGTCCTGAACGTGCCGGCGCGCTACAGCGTGCTTCCCGACAGCACAGTGGAGGAGATCGCGTCGCAGCTCGAGCGCGGCGGCCGCGGCACGAGCCGTCTGATCCGGATCGCCGATGAGCAGAAGGAGATCCTGCACACGAGCGACGGCTTTGACGCGGACGAGCAGCTCCTGCAGCAGACGTGGACGGACACCAAGTCATACCGCGTCATCGAGACGCCGGACGGCTATTATGTCCACACCTGCGCGTCTGTCAACTCGCTTGGCAGGATCCTGTACCTGGAAACGATGAAGGATGTCTCGGATGTGTTCACGGAGCGTGCGATGGGATTTTCACTGTACCGGAAAGTGACGCTGGCCATGCTGCTGATCGGTACGGGGATCATGCATCTGATCGCCTCCCTGCTGACCAAACCGATCCGGCTGCTCACCAGGGCGACAAGGAGGATGGCAGACGGGGACTATGCATACCGGGCAAGGCAGGTGAGCAGCGATGAGCTGGGACAGCTGACGCGCGATTTTAATGATATGGCGAATGCGCTGGAGGAGAATATCGAGAAGCTGGAGGAGGAGAATGAGGCAAAGGAGGAGTTTATGGGCGCCTTTGCCCATGAACTCAAGACACCGCTCACGGCGATCATCGGTTATGCGGATCTGCTGCGCTCCCGCAAGCTCGACGAGGAGAAGAGTTTCCTGTCCGCCAATTATATCTATACCGAGGGGAAACGCCTCGAGGCAATGTCCTTCCGCCTGCTGGATATCATCGTGGCAAAGAAGGAGGATGTGGATCTGAGCCAGGTGCGCACCGCGGAGATCTTTGAGTATCTGTGGAGTATGTTTGCGGAGGAGAACCGCGGCATGCAGTTTGAATTTACCTACGATGACGGCGTCGTATGGGCGGAGGTCAACCTGATCAAGACAGTGCTCGTCAATCTGATCGACAATGCCTGCAAGGCGTCGGAGGCGGGGAGCGCGATCCGGGTCCGGGGCAGAAAGCTTGATACCGGATACCGGTTTGAGGTCGAGGACGAGGGGATCGGTATTCCGGTTCGGGAACAACGCAAGATCACAAAGGCATTTTACATGGTCGACAAATCCCGCTCGAGGAGCAAAAATGGTGCGGGACTCGGGCTTGCACTGTGCGAGGAGATCCTGAAGATCCATCACAGTGAGCTGACGATACAGAGCGAGCAGGGAAAAGGTTCCTGCATCGGATTTACTTTGGAGGACAATACATGAGAGCAAAAGCACGGTATTTTGCAGTTTTTCTGGCGGTAGCGCTCGTGATCGCAGTCTCCATATGGGGGCCGGAGACACTCGCCAAGTACAAGGACAAAGGAATCCTGAACGAGCCGCACGTCGAGCTGGTGGTGGAGGCAGGGGAGGGCTACCGTTACCAGATGAATGCAAATGAAAAGCTTTATATCCTGTCCAGATGTATCGGAAATCAGGTTCACTCGGAGAGCGACCAGAACGCGCTGACCTTTTACGCCGGAAATGCGAGCCTTGACTATGAGAATCTGGACGCTTCATATGCGTTCGTGCGCAAGTACAATGGACCGTCAGGCAAGGAGATCACGGATGAGCAGATCTACGCGACCTGCAATGAAGGGCTGGCGGCATTAAAGGAACTGAATATCCTGCCGCAGGAAGTCAGCGATGTGAGCGCGTCTTCCTACAATGCGACGCTGTACTCCGCGATCGATGTGCTGGAGCCGCGCAACAATGTCGCAGTCTGGAAGCTGGAGCTGTCCAACAGCCAGAAAAATGCGGATAAGGAGAACAGGCTGATCGATGCCTATATTGATGCGGACGACGGCAGGATCTATGAGTTTTATGCGCGGACGCCGCTGCTGTGGCGGGATATTGACACGGACGCCATCATCGGGGCGTGGGCGGATTACATGGGACTGGACGCACCGACCGCGTATGAATCGGACAATCCCCTGCTGGAGACGACGCCGTATTTCAGGAAATATGTCTTTTCAGGGATGGGAGATGGCAGGACGATCGTCACGGTCGGATACTATGAAGGGATCAATGAGATATTTTTGAAAATATCCTAACCGGCACTTTGAGAAGTATGAAGCCGGTTTGTAAAAAAGCTGTAACAACTCCGTAAAGTATGCAAATCTGATGCAAATATGATGGTACTTTGATACAAAAATGATGATATTCTGATGCACCCCTCTTTTACAATAGAGCTATGATGAACGGGGAACGGTTCTCTCTGAACAGTTCCGGAGAATTTTTCAGGCATATTGCAGGACGAAAGAGGAGGGTATCTGGCAATGTATGAGGGACAGTCATTTGGACGGAGATATTCAGAATATTGTGAGCGGAGGAGAAGGAGCAGGAGGCGGATGCGCAGGGTGGCATTCGCTGCTGTGCTGGTCGCGGGGGTGGCTGTGCTGGCCCTTTTGCTGTCGGACAGGGTATTGCCGATCGAAGTCTGGGCGACGCCGGGCAGGGCGGGAGAATGGGGAAAGGATGAGCCTGAGGTCATCGAGATCGACCTGTCGGAAAAGACGGAGCAGACGATACAGGAACTGGCGGCAAAGCAGGTGGAGGTGCCGTCCAGGACGGCACCTGTGGTGTTTGTCGATGCCGGTCACGGCGGAAATGACGGCGGATGCTTTGAGGGAGATATCATTGAAAAGAATATCAACCTGTCCATCGCCGGACTGGTTCAGGACAAGCTTGAGGCATTGGGATATGAAGTCGTCATGTCGCGCAGCGTGGACACCTACGTCGCAAAGGAGGACCGGGTGAAAAATGCCAATGACATCAGCGCAGATATCTACGTCAGCATTCACCAGAATTCGTCGGAGGTGCGGAGCGTCAAAGGCATGGAAGTGTGGTATGACGGGGCGGACGCACAGCGCGACAGCAGGCGTCTGGCGCTGCTGGTCTCCCAGCAGACTGCGCGGAGCACGGGGGCGGTGGAGCGGGAAGTCCGGTCAGACGCGGATTTTCACGTGACAGGCAGCACACGGATGCCGGCGTGCCTGATCGAGACCGGATTCCTGAGCAATAAGGAGGAGCGCACCAAACTGGCATCGCAGGAGTATCAGGAGAAGATCGCATCGGGCATCGTGCAGGGGATCGAGTATTATTTTCATCCCAAGACGATGTACCTGACCTTTGACGACGGGCCGTCAGAAAATACATCGAAGGTGCTGGATATCCTCAAGGAGAGAAATATCAAGGCGACGTTTTTCCTCGTCGGGGAGAATGTGGAGAAGCATCCGGAGATCGCACGCAGGATCGCGGCGGAGGGACATGCCATAGGGATCCACTGCTATACGCATGACTATGAAGACCTGTACCGGAGCGCGGAGAGCTTTCTGGAAGATTTTGAGCGTGCACGCAGGGCTGTCCGCGAAGCGACTGGCGTGGAGGCAGTGCTGTTCCGCTTCCCGGGCGGCAGCATCAACAGCTATAATGATAAGGTGTATGCAGAGATCATAAAAGAGATGACGAGACGGGGCTATATCTACTATGACTGGAATGCGAGCCTCGAGGACGCGGCGGCAGGCGTGGAACCCACGCAGCTGATCGCCAACGGTGTCCAGACGACACTGGGACGCAAAAAGGTGATCCTCCTCGCGCACGACGTCGTACATAATACAGGAGAGATCCTGGAAGATCTGCTCGACAGATTCCCGGAGTATGAGATGCTGCCGCTCAGCGTGGACGTTGAGCCGATCCATTTTAAGGACAGTTCAGCAGTCGGCTGAGCTGTCTTTATGGATGCGCGCCATGCACTTGAAAGGATAAATGTATGTTCTGAAACGAGTATACCAAACGGTAGTTTGAATTCCAATATAATAACAGAAAGTTTGTTCGAGCATTTTGATTATATTTGCTGTCTTGCTAAGAGGTCAGATTTCCCATATAATAAAATCAGATGAAAAAATGGGAGGTACTGCCATGGGCATTTATCTGAATCCGGGCAATAAAGGTTTTTGGGAATCGATCCGTTCTGAGATCTATGTGGATAAGACGGGGCTGATCGCACACACAAACAATTATATGAACACACGACAAAAATTTATCTGTGTCAGCAGGCCGCGGCGTTTTGGAAAGTCTATGGCGCTTGAAATGCTCGCGGCTTATTACAGCTGCGGCTGCGATTCGCGCGATTTATTCCGGGGAAAAGAGATAGAGCGTGTGAGTACATTTGAGGAGTACCTGAATCAGTATGATGTGATTTATCTGAATATGCAGCAGTTCCTGATCCGTGCAAAGAAGCAGGAAGTGACAGAATATCTGGAGCGGGTTGTGGTTGCAGATATCCGTAAAGTTTATGGGGAGTTGTTTTCCGAGGAGGAAACAAACCTTGCCACTGTGCTGGAGCAGATTTATAGCGGGACAGGCAGGGAGTTTATCTTCCTGGTTGATGAGTGGGACTGTGTGATGCGCGAACGGCAGGAGTCCGAGGCACAGCAGAAGCAGTATCTGGATTTTCTGCGGGATCTGTTAAAGGACCAGCCCTATGTAGCGCTCGCCTACATGACGGGGATCCTGCCTGTAAAGAAGTATGGACTGCACTCTGCATTAAATATGTTTGCGGAATATTCCATGACAGACCAGGATGTATTTGAAGAATATACGGGATTTACCGAGGACGAGGTGCAGGAGCTGTGCGCGCAGTTTGATATGGATTTTACAGAGACAGGAAACTGGTATGACGGATATTTTTTTGCGAAATATCAACATATATACAATCCGAAGTCCGTGGTGGAAGCGATGCGCCGCCACAAATTTTCCAATTACTGGACATCCACGGAGGTTTACGATGCGCTGAAAATATATATGGACATGGATTTTAACGGGCTTCGGTCTGATATTGTGCATATGCTGGGCGGCGGGCGCATTGCGGTAAATACGCGCAGTTTTAAAAATGATATGCGCACCTTTGAGACAAAAGATGATGTGCTCACGCTGCTGATCCACCTGGGGTATCTCGCATATGACGCAGAGAAAAAGGAAACGTTCATTCCCAATAAGGAGATTATAGAGGAGTTCGAGAATGCAATGAGCGTCGGCGGATGGCCTGAAGTCATGCGTGTGTTAAAGGCATCTGAGAAACTTCTTGCGGACACGATAAACGGCGATGCCCAGAGCGTCGCCGAAGCGCTTGACAGGGCGCACACAGAAGTGTCTTCCATACTGACTTACAATGATGAGAATTCACTTGCCTGTGGAATCGGGCTTGCATATTACAGCGCGAGAAAAGACTATAAAATGATACGGGAATTTCCGTCAGGAAAAGGCTTTGCGGACATCGTGTTCCTTCCACTGCCGCACACGGATAAGCCTGCGCTTGTCGTAGAACTGAAGTACGACAGGACGGCGGAAACAGCCCTGCAGCAGATCAGGAACAGACACTACACGCAGGCGCTGGAGGGCTACAGCGGAGAAATTCTGCTTGTCGGCATCAATTATTATAAAGAAAACAGGGATAAACTGCGCAGCTGTGTGATCCAGAAGATGGAGAAAGTGGACCATATGTAGGTTTTAAGATTCTGTATGTTATCAAAATGCGGATATGGGATATAATAAAAGAGATGCAACAATTTGTGTAAATTGTTGCATCTCTTTACTTACACCTTATATATCGGTGGGGTGTTTTCAAAACTTTAGCCCTTTTTTTGATTTTTTCAAAAATATTTTTATCTGCTGTTTTTGAGGAGTGGTTGAAGATGACCATGATCACGACTGGGTCGCTGCCCTGTTTCCACGCGTGGTAGCCGAAGGTCTTGCGCAGGGAGTGGCAGCTGATATGCCCCTCGATGCCGACCGCCTCCGCGGCGGCGGTGATCATGCGGTACACCTGCGAGCGCGATACCGGAGCATAGGCTTTCCGCGGACTCGGGAAGAGATAGGGGTTTCCGCTCCTGTACAGTTCTGTTTTGACCAGTTCCCTGCGGTAATTTGCGAGTGCGCTCTTCGCCTCGCGGTTTAACAGGATGCGGTTTTCCTTGCCGGTCTTCTGCTCCCGGACAGTGATGTGTTCCCGGACATAGCCGTCCAGATAGATGTCATCACAGGTCAGATTCAGAATATCGCTGATGCGCAGGGCGGTGTTCAGCCCTAAGATGATGATCGTGTAATTGCGCAGGTTTGGTTTTACATTCAGATAGTAGTTCTTGAAGTCCAGTAATTTCTGTATGTCTCTGATCGGTTCTGTTGTGCTCATAATGTCAATTCCTTTCCTTGAAAACATGTCAATGCTGTTCCTTCAGCTTATCATTCGTACTGTATAACAACATTACAGTCTAAGGAACTGTTCAAAAATAACCTATCCACCCTGATTTCTTGGGGAATACGTTTCGTGTTTGACACTTTTGAACTGGAAAAAGAAAAGTGCTGTCTGAATAATTCACAAAAAGAACACATCATATTTAAGTTTGACTTAAGCTTCACATTCTATACTCATTTCATGCCAGACAGGAGGAGCTCGCCCTTTCCAGGGAAGTGTGGGGTGAACCGTTGACCGATGCGGACAAAGTGCTGATGGAGATCAAGACTTCGGGCGGTATCCCTCTGTGGATGACGCATGTGCTGGCGCAGGAAAAAATATATAAGACGTCGTTTTCGAAATATGGCACAGCGTATGAAAAGATGATCTGCGGAAAGCAGACGGAGACGACTGGAAAGGTGATCATTGCGTGATGATCATCCTGCGATGAGGAAAAAGTATTTACTAAAATCCGATTTGGGCGTAAATTAAGAGATGAAGAGAGGTAATCAGAATGGCAGAGAATCTATTCAGGGGATTGTTTGACGCGGAGACGGCGGGAGTGATCCCGGTGGCGGATTTTATGATCTGTGTCGTTAGCTCGCTTATATTGGGCTTCATGTTGTCGGTGATGTATATGTACAGGAATACATACTCCAGGAGCTTTATCGTGACGATCGCCACGATCCCGGCGATCGTGTGCGTGGTGATCATGATGGTGAACGGCAATGTGGGGGCGGGCGTGGCAGTGGCGGGAGCCTTCGGCCTGGTGCGGTTCCGCTCTGCGCCGGGGACGGCGAAGGAGATCGGAGTGCTTTTCATGGCGATGGGCGCAGGTATCATCACTGGAATGGGGTATATAGCGTACGCATTTTTGTTCGTCGTCATCATGGGTGCTGTCGATATGTTTTATGCGCGGATCGATTTTGGTACAAGGAAAAGTGCTGTGCTGGCTCGGACGCTGCACGTTACGATCCCGGAGGATCTGGACTATGCGGATGTGTTTGACGATCTGTTTGAGCAGTATGCGGGCAAGTGTGAACTGCTCAACGTCAAGACGACGAATATGGGAAGCCTGTTCAAACTGACGTACCATATCACATTCCGGGAGGCTGGACGGGAGAAGGCGTTTATCGATGAGCTGCGCTGCAGGAATGGGAATCTGGAGGTTTCGCTGTCCTGCCAGGAGAGCAGTGTGTTGGAAATGATGTAGAGAGGAGTGGCATATCGATGAAGAATAGGCAGTATCAGATAGCAGCGGCAGTACTGATGTGCGGTATGCTTGTGACAGCGTGTGGGGATCTGGCGCGTCAGAATGCGGATGCAGCAGCTGTTGCAGGTGATGGCGGAACGGGCAGCACAGAAGACAGGCAGACGGGAGAAGACGCGGCATATACAGGGACAACGATCGACAGTTCAGATCTGTTCTCAGACCGTGACTTAAGCGGAGCATATGAAATATCAAAGTGTGACAGCATCACGCTCTCGGATACAGGCTGCACGACGGATTCCCGAAATGTGGAGATCGATGGGAGCACTGTCACGGTCACAGGAGAGGGAGATTATATCGTGAGCGGCGCACTGAGCGACGGAATGATCATCGTTGACGTGGACAAATCCGAGAAAGTCCAGCTGGTGTTGAACGGTGTGGATATCACCTCGGAAACTTCGGCGGCCATCTATGTCAGAAAGGCTGACAAGGTGTTTGTGACACTGGCTGACGGAACAGAAAATACACTGAAAAACGGTGGTACATTTGAGGAGATCGACGACAATCATATCGATGCGGTTCTTTTTTCCAAAGATGACCTGACACTGAACGGGACAGGAACGCTCATCATTGATTCGCCGGCGGATCATGGCATCGTGTCCAAGAATGAACTTACGATCACGAACGGGACATACCGGATCACAGCGGCATCGCATGGCATGACAGGCAAGGACGGTGTGGCGGTAGCGGACGGCAGCTTTGAGATCACAGCCGGGAAGGACGCCATACAGTCAAAGAATGAGGACGATGACACGCTGGGATCTGTGTATATCGCGGATGGAGAGTTTGTACTGAACGTGGAGAGCGACGGGATCAGCGCTGTCAATGAGATCTATATTGCGGGCGGGACCATCACGGTGGAGGAATCGTATGAGGGGCTGGAGGCGAGGATCATCAATATCTCCGGCGGTGAAGTGGACATCACCTCGCGCGATGACGGTCTGAACGCGACTGATAAGCGGGCCGATCTGTCTGCCGAAGTGTCTTCACAGGCCGAAACAGCCGCGGATGATGCTTCCAAAAGAGCGGTGACAGGGAATGACCGGAGTGCGTGGGATGACGATGATAAAAATAATAAAAATGATAGAAAGAGAGGTTTCCCCGGCGGCATGGGAGACACGCAGGCGGATGCGGGCATCCATATCTCCGGCGGTGTGATCCGCATCGATGCAGAGGGGGATGGCGTAGACTCCAATGGATATATCACCGTGAGCGGAGGGGAGCTCTATGTGACAGGACCTTCGTCGGGCAAGGACGGCGCTCTTGACTATGGCATTAATGCCACGGTCAGCGGAGGCATCGTGGTGGCGGCAGGCCAGAGCGGCATGGCGCAGAACTTTAGTGCGGATTCGACGCAGGGTACGATCCTGGTGAATACACAGCAGCAGAATGCGGCAGGAAGTGAGATCGCGCTGCTGGACACGGAGGGAGAGGAACTGATCGTATGGACGATGGAGAAAGCCTGCAATTCTGTCGTGATCAGCTGTCCTGAGATCAGGAGCGGAGGTTCATATATCGTAAAGATCGGCGGTACATCAACTGAGATCACGATGGATGGTCTGGTTTACGGAGAGGGTTTTTCATTTGGTGCAGGCCGTGGCGGCAGACCGGAGGGATGAGGGAGGTTATTATGAGATTATTGCTCGCGGAGGACGAGGCTTCGCTTTCCAGGGCGGTCGTGACGATCCTCAGGAAAAACAACTATACGGTCGATGCCGCATACGACGGCATTGAGGTGTTGGAATATCTGGAGTCAAATGAGTACGATGGCGTGATATTGGATGTGATGATGCCGCGCATGGACGGGATCAGTGTGCTGCAGCAGATCAGAAAGGACGGGAACAATGTACCGGTGCTCATACTGACCGCAAAGGCGGAGGTGGATGACAAAGTGCTGGGACTTGACAGCGGTGCGAACGATTATCTCACCAAACCGTTTGCCTCAAGGGAACTGCTGGCCCGCATACGCGCCATGACCAGAAACGGTGCGGCAGTACAGGGGGATTCCAGACTGCATTTTGGAAATATAACACTCGATTATGCGACCTTCACACTGTCGTCGCACGCCGGCAGCTTTGTGCTCGCTAACAAGGACTTTCAGATGATCGAGCTTATGATGCGCAATTCCGGGCAGATCATCTCGGCGGAACAGTTCATGAACAGGATATGGGGATTTGAGACGAGCACGGAGAGTAATGTGGTGTGGACCTACATCTCCTATCTGAGAAAGAAGCTTGCGGCGCTCAGGGCGGATGTGGAGATCCGGGCAAGACGGAACGCGGGATATTCTCTGGAAAAGGGAGGAATTAAATGATCAGGAAGCTGAGAGTGCGGTTTATCATTCTTTCGACAGCATCGCTGTTATTGCTGCTGGGTATCATCGTGATATCCAGCAGCGTTCTGACTTATCGGGAACTGGTGGAGAACGCGGACCGGGTGCTTGCCATGCTTGCCGAGAATGGTGTACATCCCCTGCCAGAGCTGCCGCCGGAACAGGTCAGGTTTCCCGGGACGGATGCGGAGAAGCGTGATAAAGAGTTCATGGGACCTTTCGGGCGCAGGCCGCTGTCTCCGGAGAGCATGTATGAGGCAAGGTTTTTTGCCGTAGTGCTCTCGGCGGAAGGGCAGGTCCTGCGGGTAGACACACAGCGCATTGTGATGGTGGATGAGACGGAGGCGGGGGATTATGGTGAGGCAGCATACAGGAAGAAGGGTGCCAGAGGATTTATCGGGGAGTTTCGGTATCAGAAGCTTACCGGGGAGAACTCGGACAGTGATCATGAAATGTGCGTTTTATTTCTGGACTGTGGCAGAAATCTTTTTACATTCAAACATTCGCTTATGATCAACTGCCTGATCTCCTTTCTGGGATTGGTGGCAGTTTTTATCGTTATCGTCGTCATTTCCGGGAAGATCGTCAGACCCGTGTCGGAGAGCTATGAGAAGCAGAAACAGTTTATCTCGGTGGCGGGGCATGAGATCAGGACGCCGGTCACGATCATCGATGCCGATGCAGAACTGTTGGCGATGGAGATCGGGGACGGGAACGAGTGGCTGCAGGATATCTGCAAACAGACGAAAAGAATGGCGGTGCTCACAGACAACCTGCTGACACTGTCCCGCATGGACGAGCACCGGCAGCAGTATACGATGATCGACTTCCCGATATCGGATGTTGTGGAAGAGACGGTCTTGTCCTTTCAGGCGCTGGCGCACAGCTGGAACAGGAATATCATGACAGAGATCGCACCGATGTTATCCTTTCATGGCGACGAGGGCAGTGTCCGGCAGCTGGTGGGAATCCTCCTGGACAACGCCATCAAATACATCAGGGAGCAGGCGGACGGAGGCTGCGAGGACATACTGCTAAAACTCGGAAAAAAAGGCCGCAGTCTCTGTCTGAGTGTCAGCAACAGTTCCGAACCGGTCAGCGAGGAACAGCTGAAGCGCTTCTTCGAGCGCTTTTACAGGACGGAACAGTCGAGGGATTCGGAAACCGGAGGGTATGGCCTGGGACTGTCCATCGCCAGATCGATCGTGGAGGCGCACCGCGGAAAAATAACGGCGTCGGCCCCGGCTGCGGGAACAGTGCGGATCACGGTGGTCCTGCCGATGAAGTAGTCGAGGGCATCAGTAAGTCCTTTATTTTGGCTTTTTTTACAAGGAAAAACAAATTATGCAACATAATGATCATATTGGAACTAAAAAATGAAAAAATATATTATAAAGTATAAACAATTTTGTAGGATTTTCACAAAGAAACACAACTTTGGTTGTAAAAATGTCCGTTTTAGTTGAAAAACAAGCAAGTATATATTATAATAATATCTGGTCATATTGACTCAGAGAAGGAGGAATTAGTTATGAAACTCAAAAAAATTCTTGTTACAACACTTGCAGCAACGATGGTAATGTCATCTGTTATGACAGTAGGTGCTAAGGGGAAGTATGGTTCGTCAGAAGCATCAGTTCCCTCACCGGTATCATCAGAGCCTGAGACGATTCAGAGAACGACTGAACCGGTCAAAGTTGCTGGCGATAATGTACAGACTTCTATTGGCGGCGCTTATGCAGCAAAGAGCGTACAGGGTACAGCAGTCACAACACCGCTTGACTCTGTAAAGGCAAATCTTGGATTGACTGATACACAGAGACCTGCCATCACGATCTACGACACAGATCCGAAGAAGAGCCCGGCAGCTCTTGAGAGTATCAATGCAGCTGCAGAGGCACTTGGCGGAGAAGTGCTCACGTCTTTGAACATCGATCTTGGCGCTAAGGAGAATGGCAAGTGGGTAACACTTTCAGACGGTGCTGTGGCACTTGCGACAGGTCTTCCCAAGGACGCTGACAAGACAAAGACATACTGCGCGATCCTTGTACAGCCGGGCGGAGTCGTAACGGTCCTTGAGGATCAGGATACCAATCCGGATACTGTTACTTTTGAAGTAAAAGCTGGTATCGGAACATATGCGATCGTAGCACAGTAAGCAGATTCAACAGACTCTGGCAGATATCTGCCAGGGTCTGTTGATTAATTTTGCTGATTGTAGCAGAACCTGACAGATGCTGCGGCGTAGATCAGGTTTATGAACAAACAGGGAGGAGCTTTGGACAGATGAAGGCGTGGTATGTACAGAAAAGGTTCGACATATTGTTTGTGTTGCTCATGTTTTGTGTCGCATGCCATGGTATCAGTAAGAGTTATGGGTTCTATTTTCCGGCCGATGAGTTTGGCTACTGGTCTCATGCAGCCAGACTTGCCGGATATGACTGGTCGGATATTGAATCCCTGGGCTCTTATTATTCCTGTGGATACAGTCTGATACTGCTCCCTGTTTTTCTTGTGTTCAAAGATGGGGTAATCGCTTACCGGGCAGCCTTGTTTGTGAATTTTGTGCTGCTTGCAGTGTGTTTTTTTATTTTGCAGAAGATGGGAAAGACCTTCAGCGCAGCAGTGGCGGCGTTCTATCCCACATGGCTGTTTTATGCGGGGACTACGTTCGCGGAGATTTTGCTCGTCACGCTCTATCTCGTCATCTGCCTGCTTCTGCTCAGGTATCTTCAGACAGACAATAAAGTGTATGTGGTGTCAATGATTGCCGTGATATTCTATATGTATCTGGTGCATCTGCGCGCGGTTGGCGTGCTGGTGTCGGGGATCGCGGTACTTCTGATATACAGTCTCCGCAATGCCGGCAGGAAAGTGAAGTGTGTGCTGGCGCTGACAGTAACAGCAGCTGTCATACTGGCGGCTGGACTGTTCATCTGGTTGTATTTGACAGGATTGTTTTCTGAGGATCCGCAGGATGCCTTGAAAAATGTGAACGACTATGCCGGACAGATCGGCAAAGTAGTGTATATCTTTTCGGGAGAGGGACTGAAGAATCTGTTCATAAGCGTGTCGGGGAAAGTTTTGTATCTGGGGCTTGCGAGTTTTGGTATCGCGTATTTTGGCATCATTTATGCTGTCAAAAGGGCGCGGGAGAAAGATTATTTTTCACTGTTTGTGTTGTTTTCGACAGTTGCGGCACTGATGATCTGCGCGATCTATACCATACGCCCCGGGCGGGTGGACACGCTGACATACGGACGTTATCACGAGTATGTGATGCCTGTTCTGCTCCTGATGGGGATCAGGGAACTGCGCGGCAGGAAAGTTTCAGCGGGAAAGACAGTGTGCACCATCGCTGTCATGCTCGTTCTGGAAGCCGTCATGACAGGACTGGTGACGCTAAGCCTGAAGGAGAACGGTCAGACTGCTTTTTTCGGAAACACGATCTGCGGGATCAGCTGGCTGTATAACCCGGAGGATTTTGAGCCTGTCGCTTACTATTGGAAGACATATCTGACCAGCGCGGCCATGACAGTGATGATCTGCATGGGAATCTGGTGGATCGGCATGCAGAAGGGCAGGGAACTGCTCCTGATGGTCCTGGTGACTGTGCAGGTTGTGATCAGCATACATCTGTCGTCGATATATATCGATGCCTCGAGGCTGGGATGCTTCAGGGACACTATGCTGAGGGATGTACTCTATGAGCTGAACTCTGATGGCGGCAGGGAGGTCTATTACAGTACGGAGGGGGATGCTTTTGGAAATATCGGTATCCTGCAGTTTATGATGCGGGATACACCGATCCATATTGTGAAAAAAGACTATGACTTGGATAGTCACATAGAGGAAGATCTGCTGTTGATCGATTTTCGGAGCGATCAGGGTCAGATGCTGGAGGAAAGATATAACAAGCATCTGACGAGCGGGCATTTCACGTTATATTACAATGAATAGTGGAGAGGGAACTGGAGAATTATGAAAAAGCGTTTGGGAATAATAGCAGGCGTGCTGCTGATGCTTGTGATGGGTATGACAGTGTGGGCAGCGGACGCTGGGATGAATATAGAGATAAAGAAGAATCAGGTATTTCAGGTAAACAGTGATGCGGAGCTGCACGAACAGCCAGATGCGGAATCGGCTGTGGCAGCCACGTTGCCGGGCGGTACACCGGTGATCGCTAAGGAGGACGCGAAAGATGGGTGGTGCCTGGTCGCGTATCAGACGCAGACAGGGTATGTGCGGACTTCGATCCTGGGGCTGCTGGGAAGTCCAGTCATACCTGCGGCAGTGGAGGATCAGCCGGAAATAGCGGTGGATGAGACTCAGCCGGACGAAGCGGCGTCGGAATCTTCGGTGAACGAGACAGACATGGCATTATCGCCGGATGAAGCTGGAGCGGACGACAGCGCTGCGGCAGGCGGGAAGACAGAAAAGGATGACAGTGATCTGGCCGGCGGCAGGGCGGAGTCAGCGCCAGGTGAAGACAATGCCCAGGTTCAGAAAAATGCGCTTGACGAGGAATTCCGAAGCGTGCAGGAAGCAAACCGGATGGCGTATCAGGAGGCAGAGAACGCGGAGAAGCAGGCATCATCTGAAAAAATGTGGGGAATCGTGATCGCGGTGCTGGTGGTCGCGATCTTTGCGGTAGGGATCATCACCACGCTGGCAGGTAATAAGGGGAAAAAGAAATAACAATGAAACTCGTGATACAAATACCCTGCTACAACGAGGCGGATACACTTGAGGCGGCGCTGAACGATCTGCCGCGGGAACTCGAGGGGATCGATGAGATCGAATATCTGATCATCAATGACGGAAGCTGCGATGCCACGGCGGAGGTGGCGAGGAGATGGGGCGTGCACCATATCGTGAATTTCAGCCAGAACAGAGGACTAGCAAAGGGATTTATGGCAGGTCTCGACGGGTGTCTCAGAAACGGGGCGGACATCATCGTGAACACGGATGCGGACAACCAGTACTGTGCAGAGGACATACAGGCGCTGATCCAGCCGATCCTGGACGGCAGTGCGGACATGGTCGTGGGTGCCAGACCGATCGATGAGACGGAGCATTTTTCCTATCTGAAGAAAAAACTCCAGCACCTGGGCAGCTGGGCCGTGCGAAAGGCTTCCAAGACAGATATACCGGACGCACCCAGCGGATTCCGCGCCATGACGCGCGACACGGCGATGCGCATCAATGTGGTCAACGACTACACATACACACTGGAGACGATCGTGCAGGCGGGGCGTGAGAAGATCGCCATCACGAGCGTCCCTGTCCACACGAATCCGCAGGTCAGGCCTTCCAGACTCTTTGGCGGTATCTGGTCGTATGTGAAGAAGTCGGTCGTCATCATACTGAGGGCCTATGTGATGTACCAGCCGTTCAAGGCATTTACCTACATCAGCATCCTTCCGACACTGCTGGGGCTGGGCGTCAGTTTCAGATTTCTCTATTTCTATTTCACAGGGGACGGAGGAGGGCATGTGCAGTCGCTCATACTGGCATGCACGCTGATCATCATCGGCTTTCTCACATTTACCATAGGGCTCGTGTCCGATCTGATCTCTTCAAACAGACGGATACTGGCCGATACACAGTATCACGTGAGAAGGATGGAATACAACATGGAGCAGAAGTACAAGGGATCCGGTGGTCAGGATGAAGAGTAGGAAGATCGTGCTGATCGGACCGGTTTATCCTTACAAGGGCGGGATCGCCCATTATACCAGCCTGCTGTACAGGGCATTGTCGCAGAAGTATGATGTGGAAATGATATCATACAAGATGCAGTATCCCAGGTTTTTGTTCAGGAGGGAGCAGAAGGACTACAGGAATGATGTGTTTCGCATCGAGGATGCGCAGTTTCTGCTCCACACGGCGGATCCGTTCAATATCATAAGGACTGCGTCCAAGATCAGGAGGATGCATCCGGATCTGGTCATTATACAGTGGTGGCATCCCTACTTTGCGCCGTGTTACCGGATCCTGGAGGCGGCGCTCGGCAGAAAAATCCGGAAAATGTTCATATGTCACAACGTGTTTCCGCACGAGCGGTTTCCGTTTGACAGGGCGCTGACGAAACTCGTGTTAAACAAAGCGGACTATTTCCTGCTTCATTCTGAGAGGGATGTGGATGATCTGCTCGCGATCCGCCCGGATGCACAGTACAGATTGAACCCGCATCCAACCTATAATGCGTTCAGGATCCGCAATCTGACGAAATCGCAGGCGCGGGAGGAGCTCCTGTTGCCGGTGGATGAAAAAGTGTTGCTTTTTTTTGGATTCGTCAGGGAGTACAAGGGGTTGAAACACTTGATAAAGGCGATGCCGGAGGTCAAAAGGCGGCTTGGAAATGTCAGGCTGATCGTGGCAGGGGCGTTTGGCAGCGACAGGGTTTCGTACCGGCGTATGATTGATGACAATGGGGCAAACGACTGTATCGAAGTGGTGGACAGATACATCGCGGACAATGAGGTCGAAAAATATTTCGCCGCATGCGATATCGCAGTGCTTCCATATGAATCGGCGACGCAGAGCGGGATCGTGCAGATCGCGTTTGGCTTTGGGAAACCGGTCATCGTCACGAACGTGGGCGGCCTGCCGGATGTGGTGGCGGACGGTCAGACCGGGTATATCGTGGAACGCGGGGATCCCGGGCAGCTTGCAGACGCCATTGTCAGATTCTATGAGAACGATATGGCGGAAAGATTTGAGGCGCAGGTGCGCAGGGAGGCAGACCGGTTCTCATGGGACAGGCTGGTGGAAAAAATAGATGAATTTATGGGACAGGCATGAAAATGAACAGACCATTGATCAGTGTGATCGTGCCGGTGTACAATGTGGAGCGTTATATATCGCGCTGCGTGGACAGCATTCTTGCGCAGACGTATGAAAATCTGGAAATTATACTGGTCGATGACGGATCGACGGACGCTTCCGGCAGGGTTTGCGAGGCATATAAGGACAGGGATGCGAGGGTCAGGACGATCCACAGGTGCAACGGCGGAATGTCGGCTGCAAGGAATGCAGGGATCCAGGCTGCAGAAGGGGCGTATATTTCCTTTGTGGACAGCGACGACTATATCGCGGAGAATCTCATCGCGTATCTGTACCATCTGGCCAGTGCGAACTGTGCACAGATCTCGGTGTGCGGGTATCGCAAAATATACGAAGACGGCGGGGACACGGTAAAACGGGCGGAAGAGAGAGACGTCTCGGTGTGCGGGTCTGAGGAGGCTCTGTCTATGCTGCTTTATCAGAAGGGGATCACCGCATCGGTGTGGGGGAAGTTGTTTCAGAAGGACTTGTTCGCATCGATCCGGTTTCCGGAAGGCAGATGGCATGAGGACGCCGCAGTGATGTATCGGCTGCTTGAAGGCGCGGAAGTGATCGCTGTCGGAAAAGAGATCAAATACGATTATGTACAGCGGCAGGGGAGCATCACGCATTCAGGATTTGACATCCGAAGGATGGATTACATCCGATTTACCAGAGAATGTATCGAAGCCATGAGAGAGAGACATCCGGATCTGGAGCGGGCGGCGATATCCAGACATTTCAGCGCCTGTTTTGAACTGCTTGCCGCCATGGGGACGGATCAGAAGGATCACCAGAACGAATACAACATACTTGTGAAAGAGATCAAAACATATAGAAGAGCAATCCTGTCTGATCCTTCTGCGCGGGCAGTCAACAGGGCGGCGGCAATGGGAACCTTTCTGATGCCGGTCGCGGTGCTTCAGAAGCTGAGCCGCATGATGAAACGGCCATGATCGAAGGATAGGCGCAGATAAGAAGGCGATCGCGGGTGCCGACAGGCAGGCACGGGTGATCAGGTATGGACAGACAGGGTGCGAAAAACGGGATTCAGAGATGAAACAGAGTGGAAAAGTCAGCGTCGTCATTCCGGTGTATAACGGGGAGGCGTATATAGCGGAAACGGTGAACCGCATATTGAGGTCAGCGTATCAACAGATCGAGGTGATTCTGGTCGACGACGGATCGACAGACAACAGCCCGGCGGTCTGTGAGCGGCTCCGGCAAAAAGATGACAGGGTCGTACTGCACCGCAAGACAAACGGCGGGATCGTCTCGGCGAGAAACTGCGGCGCGGCGATGGCGTCCGGTAAGTATCTGTGTTTTTGCGACCAGGATGATATCGTGGAGAGGAACTGTTATGCCAGGCAGGTCGAGCGAATAGAAGCAGACCAGAGCGACATCTGCATCTGCAGTGTCGGCCAGAGCATCGAAGGGAAAATGTCCGCCTTTGAACTGCTGGAAGACAGCTGCTGCGAAGGCGGGGAAATACTGGAGCAGCTGTTGTATCCGATCCTGTTTAATGGATTTGACGTGCCTGTTCCGATGGGAACGGGGAGACGGTATCCGCACATATGGTCCTGCATGTTCCGCATGAGTTTCTGGAGAGCGCACGGTCTCCGGTTCAGGGCATATGTAAATTATGAGGATGACCTGCTGGTAAAAGTGGAGGCTCTGGCAAAAGCGGAGAGGGTCAGTACGGTCTCCGCGATCGGGTATCTGTGGAGAGTGAATTACAGCTCGGAATCCCATTCCCACAGATATATAGAGGACATCGCTGTAAAACAGCAGCAGTGTTATGAGGATCTGCACAGCAGCGTGGTGGGAAAAATAGACGACGGACAGATCCTGGAATGGCTCAAAAAGGTCCTGCACTGCAGACAGTACCTGGAAGCAGTGCAGAATATCGCAGACGCCCGCGGGAGGCGGGACAGAGGCAGTATACGCGCCTACTATGACAAAAATATATACAGCCGGTGCTTTGATGAATGCATCAGCGCTTCAGAATATGTAAAGAAAGGTACGGTAAAGGCAAGGATCATCCTGAAGATCCTGGCGAATCGACAGACCATGCTAAGCTACCGCGCGGAGAAGATATTGGAACACATCCGCATGATCACACTGCATTCGCATGTGATGACGAAGGTCGAGCGTCTGTCAAAGGGCGTGTCCGCCAGAAAGAACCGTATCAGAGGATCACGATGAAACTGTACGCAAAAGCCTCATTGGAACGCAATGAGATCATGGAGAAAATACGATGTGGATGTGACGGGATAGAATATAACCTCACGGAAGAATTCCTGCTCTGCGGAGATTCTTTTCAGAGACATTATCCGAACGAGATCTTTACCACACATAATATAGAAGTCGTCCATGTGCCCTGTCTGGCGAACGAGCAGATGATGCACATGGAACATATCTTCCAGCACAGGGACTACTCGGCAGTCAGAAATGTATTCCGCCTGGCGCAGTACTGCGCGGAGATCTGGGGACACAGGATCCTGGTCGTCATTCACTGCGGACTGTCGATGTACGACTTTATGGAATATGAACTGTTCCGCGAGACGCTCGAGGAGCGTCTGGGGCTCCTGCTGGAGGAGCATCCTCTGGTGGACATGGCAGTCGAGAATGTGGTCGCTATGGAATACAAGCCGGACCGGACGGAGATACCGCGTCTGTGCAACGGCATCTTCCTGGACACTGTGGAGATCGTACAGTACCTGCGGGAGCGCTTTGGCGAACGGATCGGAAGTGTGCTGGACACCTGCCATGCGATGATGACGGAAAAGTATATGTCCCTGTGGCTGAGGGAGGCAGATTTTTATCCCGAAGGGAATGGGGAAGTTCCGGCGAGGCTGGACTACAGCATAGAGCATTATTTCGAGGCGAACCGGCAGATCTGCAAACTGATCCACTTCAATGATTTTGTCAGGAACGGATACCGGAAGAACCACGGAACCGGCTTCACATCGCAGGAAAAAGTGGATCACCTGTTAGGGCTGTACCGCAAATACCGGTACGATTGCCCGCTGACACTCGAGATCAGGGAAGAGGATTATGACGACTGTGTCAATTACAGGAATACGAAGAGAATGATCGAAAATAATCTACGAAGGAATGAAGGGTGAGAATGAAAGCGATTGTGACCGGCGCAACCGGGTTTATCGGACTGGCGTTGTGCAGAGAATTATTACAGAACGGATATGAAGTGACGGCGGTGATCCGGCCGGACACAGAGAAGAAGGATAAATTGTTGGATTTACAGAAGGAAAATGACGCATCAGGCAGATCTCTCCAGATTCTGGAAATCCCATTAAACAATATAAACAGCCTTCACACCGAACATCATATCTGGGCGGACTACTTCTTCCATCTGGCATGGAACGGCTCCGCCGGAAGCGCCCGGGAAGATTTTGAGATCCAGCACACGAACATCGCGTACACGGCTGACGCGGTCAGAACCGCAAAAGCGTGCGGATGTGCAAAAGTGATCGGAGCAGGAAGCCAGGCAGAATACGGCGTGGTACACGGTACCGCCGTGGAAGAAAGGACAGTGCCCGCCCCCTTCATGATGTACGGTGCCGCCAAGCTTGCCGCATACCAGCTCGGCGCCATCCTGGCAAAACAGCTGCAGATCGAACTGGTGTGGCCGAGGATCTACAGCGTGTACGGCGTGGGTGAAAATCAGGGAACGCTGGTAAATTATGTGCTGGATACATTGAAAAAAGGAGAGGTTCCAGTGCTCTCACCCTGTGAAAATATGTGGAATTTTCTCTACATCACGGACTGTGTCCGCGCGCTGCGCATGCTGGCAGAGTGTGAGGGCGTGCAGGGAATCTGCCATGTGGCATCCAGGGATACGAGGCTGCTGAAAGCGTTTGTGACAGAGATGCGGGACATCGTCGCACCGGGAACTGAGTTGGGATTCGGCGCCAGGCAGGCGGATCCGGAGAGGACCTTCTGGCTGCAGCCGGACGTGGGGAAACTGGATCAGATCGGGTTTGCGGCGGTGGTATCGTTTGCGGACGGGGTACGGCGGAAGATGGAGGAGAAACAGTATGCAGGGGGATCGTAGCTTAGAGGGAGTCCTGCAGAATGCATTTCAATATGCTGTCAAAAGAAAGAGTTTTACAAAGATAAAACTCCTAAAACAAGCTGAACATGTCTGTGTCTATGGACTGGGCAGGTATTTTCAGGAAGCTTTTTTTCAGCAGCATGTCAAAGAACGTTTTGGTGTGGACCTGCTGTGTGATAAAAGCGAACAGCGCATGAAAGAATTGTCAGGGGATCCCAGAGTGGAGTCGTTTCGCCTGGTTAAGCCGGAAGAGCTGGCATCACTGAAAAATGTGGTGGTGATCCTGATGCTAGGAGATCCAAGAAGTGCATTGGATGATCTCGGAGATATGGTGGGGATCGAGAATTGTATCACATATAATGACCTGGTTCTGGATGAGCTGATGACGGTAAATAGAACAGATGATTATTATGAGAATTCATGGGACAGGTTGTTGCGGGCATTTCGGATGCAGGCAGATGAAAGATCCAAAGAGATCTTTGTCAATATCTTCTGCCTTCGGGTGGCACCGCATTTTGCAAGGTATTCTTATGAGGCATTGTGTACATTACCGCAGTATTTTCCAGGAGATATTTTTTCTGTGACAGAGTGCAGAAATGTAGTGGATTGTGGAGCGTATACAGGAGATACATTAGAAGAGTATGTAAAACGAACCAGAGGAGAATATGAGCGCTATTATGCATTTGAGCTGGATTGTGGCAATCATATCAAACTGCGGAAAACAGTTAAGAATCTTCACCAGGAAGATAAGGTAACCTGTTTTCCCTATGGGGTATGGAGCGAGGATAAAGACATCTGCTATGGCACGATGGCATCTGATGACAGTCTCAGCATCTACAATACCAGGGGGAAACAGACTGCTCATGTAGTCAGTCTGGATCATCAGTTAAAGGATGCGTCAATTGATCTCATCAAAATGGATATAGAAGGGGCTGAGATGGAGGCGCTGAAGGGGTGTGCTGCGATCATACAAAAACAGCATCCTGTCATGGCTGTATGTGTTTATCACCGCATCGAGGATTTGTGGGAAGTATCTTTGTATCTGAAAGCGCTTTGCGGAGATTATAAGATATATATGCGCCATCATGCGAAGTACTGGGTGGCGGAGACGGTCTGTTACGCATGTGTGGAGTGAAAGGACAAAAATGAATAGAAGAGACAAACTGTGCAAAATAATTGAAAGTGCAAAATCAAGCGGGCGGTACTGTAAGCAGACAATGATTCTTGCCCATAAGAATGTATGTGTATACGGGCTTGGAAAATTGTTTGAAGATACATTTGAGGATCGGGATATGGCAAAAAGGTTTCATGTCAATTATTTGTCTGATTCAAATGTTGAGAAATACAAGGGGTTATTTAGAATCCCGTATATCAGTCCGGACCAATTGAAAGAACTGGATGATCTGATCGTTATTATTATGGTCAGAGATACAACGGAGTTAGAACAGCAGTTTTTAGATTGGGGAATTCCGTATGTGGCAGGATTTGAATTATTGTTGGAAATGTCTCTTGGCAAAATTGTTTCCGCGGAACAGTTTGCGAATAATAAAATATTGGATGTTTATGATTTGTTGGAAGAGGATGCAAAGGATACATATACGGAGCTGATGGCGAATCGTTTAGCGCCGGAATTGGCGGAGAAAAGTTATTCGGATTTGTATTATTCCAGTGCGTATTTTAACGAGGTATATTTTCCTGTTACGGACGAAGAGTATTTTGTTGACTGTGGAGCCTATAATGGGGACACAATTAGGGAATTTTTAAGGGTAGCTAAGCAATTTCGACGAGTCTGCGCATTTGAGATTGACAACGCGAATTATGATAGTTTAAGTAAGTATGTATCTACACTGCCGATGGAAGTACAAAAAAAGGTTAAGCTGTATCATGCAGGTGTTTGGAATGAGAATAAGGTAATTGGATACGGGAATGAATTGAATTCCGGCGGTGAAAGTTTTAGTGTTTTGAAATCAAGCAATGTTCAGGAAATATGTGTGCAAAAATTAGATGATGTTTTAAAGGAACTTGTGAGTAAAAAGTTTGCGCTGCTTAAGAAGCCCGTGAACCCCAGTAGGTTCCGGACTCATCCTGCTGTTCCT
>VSNO01000031.1 GCA_009774375.1 Lachnospiraceae bacterium | reverse complement strand
TATATTTGTATAAGAGACAGGGGTGAGCGTCTTGACGGCAACGACATTCGCAGACTGTGCGATACCGTAACGGAGACTCAGGAGACCTCTGTAATTGCCTCCCCACCAGTTTCTGACAGGACGTCCGCCTGTGTAGTTAAAAGGGGCGTCATTTTGTACGTCGGCGAGCGTCAGGCCAGCGCTGTCCAGCGCCGGTGCATACGTTGATACGACCTTGAACGTGGAGCCAGGCTGTCTCGTTGTATTTGTGGCTCTGTTGAGGGTGCGGCTTGCCTCCTTGGTGCCGCGTCCTCCGACGATGGCAACGATATATCCGGTTGACTGGTCCTCGACGGTGATGGATATCTGTGGCTGCGGCGTCAGTGTGATGCGCTCGCCGTCAACCTTGTCGCCCTCCTCCATCACAGCCTGCTTGTAGGCCTCGATCGCTTCATATGCCTCGTCCTTTGTCGAGTAGAGCAGGTCAAACGATGCATTCTGCTGTTTGTAGTAAGCCTTGAACATCTCTGTGCTGTGGTTTTCTTTTTCGCCATTTGCCTTCTGGATAGTCAGGACATAGTTCAGATACCATTTGACAGTCTCGGGATAATTTTCCTCATTTCCGTACACTTCATCACAGATCGCCTGGATATCGGGATCCTGTGTGGTATAAATGCTCAGACCGCCGCTGAACAGGAGGCGGTGCGCCTGTGTCTCGTTAAAACCCTTGATCTCCATCAAGTCAGCGAGAACCTGTTCTGTAACCTCGTCTACAAAGTATGTATAGACGGAGTTGATCTCACTCTCCTCATTTACAGCCATGATGCGGCTGTAAACATCGTCAGCCATCGCTTCGTCGTACTCTTCCTGTGTGATATATCCCTGTTCTTTCATATTATCAAGAACGACATCGCGTCGTTTCTTGTTGTTGTCAGGATGGGAGATCGGGTTATATCTCGAAGGATTTGAAGTGGTAGCGGCGATCACGGCGCATTCAGAGAGCGTGAGCTGATAGGGCTGTTTGTTGAAATAGCGCAGTGCGGCAGCCTTGACTCCAAGGGTGTTCTGTCCCAGATTGATCGTATTCATATAGATCTCCAGGATCTGTTCTTTTGACATTTTCTTTTCAAGTTCAAGTGCAAGGTATTGTTCCTGGATCTTACGCTTGATTTTCTGAATGTCGCTCTCATTAGTCCAGTTGTCAAAAATATTGTTTTTGATGATCTGCTGGGTGATGGTTGAGGCACCTTGCTGTAGTTTCCCGGACTGCAGTACCATGATGCCGGCACTCAGGATACGCTTCAGATCGATGCCGTTGTGTTCATAAAAGCGCTGATCCTCGATCGCGACGAAAGCGTCGCAAAGGTACTGGGGTATCTTGTCGATCTTTTCAGAGCTTCTGTTGGAATTGGCGGCCACCAGTTTTGTCAGTTCGTTGCCCTTGGCGTCATAGACCACTGTTGCAAAGCCCTGCGGAAGGACGGATGCGGGATCCACGTCGGGTGCAGAACTCAGGATTCCTTTAAAAGCACCGATACCAAAGCATACACCGACTACCATGACCGACAGGGTGCCGATCAGTATGATCTTCAGTGCGGAGACAAAGAACAGTTTTTTGAATTTTATGGTTTTTGAAGTCAGGGATTTCTGGATCTTTGAAGTTCCTCTTTTCCCATAATTCATAGAATCACCTCCGTAAAGCAAATTTCATTCTTCTCATTATAGCAAATTACCTTGTGCAAATAAAGGATTTTTTTTGAGAGTTTACATAGAGTTTATATTCTGTCTGGCTGGATTCTTTAATCTTAGTGTAGTCTTGTATTTTTCATTTTATACAGGTCTGGTTTGTGTTATAATCAAAAGAAGACAAACTTTTGGATGGAGGACAGGCATGGAAAAGGATAGGAATGGTCAGGAGCATGAGGATTATGTGCTGCTCGTAAAAGGGGCAGAGGCGGAGCTTGTGGAGAAAAAATCAAGATTTATAGCGACAGTCCGCCCTGTGGCGAGCGAGGAGGAGGCAGCGGTTTTTATAGAGGAAATGAAGAAAAAGTATTATGATGCGAGACATAACTGTTCTGCATTTGTGATAGGGAGCAGGGCACAGATCACCAGGAGCAGTGATGACGGGGAGCCGAGCGGTACGGCAGGCCGTCCGATGCTGGAAGTGCTGCTCGGAAGCGGGATCAGAAATATTGCGGCTGTAGTCACAAGGTATTTTGGCGGTACGCTCCTGGGGACAGGCGGTCTGGTCCGGGCGTATTCGGGTGTGCTGAAGGATGCGCTGGCAAAGTGTGAGACGGCCCGGCAGCATTTTGGCGTCAGGATGCTGGTCAGGACAGACTACAACGCAGTGGGGAAGATCCAGTATCTCCTTGCGGGCAGAAATATCAGTATAGAGGACAGTGTTTACGCGGCGGATGTAGAAATGACGGTCATAGCACCGATTGAGGAGTATGACCGTCTGTGTAAAGAGATCGTCGAGGCGACGAGTGCCCGCGCAAGGATCGAGGAGATCGAGAGGCTGTATTATTTTGACTGAAATGTCCGGCAGTTCAGCCTGGCTCTGAAATGCGCGATACACCGACAAAGATCTCAGATATTTTGTACCAGGTAGGATAGTCTACGATACCTGTGGGAGCAAGGCCGAAGATGCGCTGGAACGTGCGGACGGCATTGGCGGTGCCTGTTCCGAAGATGCCGTCCTCAGTGATGCGCGGTATCGCAGGATAGTTCTGCGCGATGCGGTTGAGCTGCTGCTGCATCTGCAGGACTTTCTGTCCGGAAGAACCGATCGTCAGATCATAGCCCGGCCATGATGAGGGAACACCCGATATGTATGTGGTGGAGTTGATGTACATGTCATTTCCATAATAATAACGGATGATCTCTATTGGAGTGTAGCCCTGGTCGCCAAGGTATTTGCTTCCCCACTGGGAGAGCCCATTGCAGGTGACGCGGTTTCCATCGCAGTAGGAGGTAAAGATCGGCTGGCGCACTCCCGGACGCGACAGATAATTCGAGAAGATGGAGTCCACGATGCGGCTGATATTTTCGTAGATGTTCCTGCCGCGGATCCACTTCTGGTCGTAGGCGGTGGAGGAGGTGATTGTGAAATTGTAGCCCTGGTTGCGGTACGGCGGGGCTTGCTGGGACTATGGGTAAAAATGGACAGGCAGTCTTGGGGAAAGTTCTTACAGCTGTTTCTCGGCGTTTATCCTGCCAACTCTGTATCTCCTAGGCGTCACACCATACTGCCTCTGGAAGATGCGGTGAAAATAGCTCAGATTGTCATATCCGACAGACAGCCCGATATCCATGACGGACATCGCCGTGTTCTGCAGCAGATATGCCGCCTGGTTCAGCCGTTTTTCCTGTACGAGATCCGTGTAATTGCGCCCAGTCCTCTTCTTGATCTCCTTCGAGAGCCAGCACACGTCATAGTTCAACAGTGCGGCAAGCTCTGTCAGCTCCCCGTCGCGGTAATTTTCCTCGATATAGGCGTACACCTCGATGAGCAGCCTGCGTCCACGGTTCTCGGTGTTAGTCTGCATCCGCTCCATATGGCTCATCAGCTGCAGAAACAGCAGTCCCATTGTCGCCTGGTTGATGCTGCGCCTGTTGGGCTGCCTGTTCCAGATCGACCAGATCAGGTTTTCGACCAGATTCTGGATCGGCAGGATCCCTGCGACCTTAAAGTGCATGTATCCCGCCTCCTCGTTTTCCCCCGTCAGACAGTCGATCACAAAATCACGCAGGAGGTTCTTCTCCTCCCCGATCATTCTCAGAACATAGTCAAAAAATTCCGGCAGAATGATGAAGTTGACTGCAATATCATCTTCCGACGCGGGATAGATCTCCTGCTCCGCCTTCTGGTTCAGAAAGAGCATCTCCCCCTCCCGCAGCCAGACATCCTCCCCGTCGATTACATGGTGCGTGGTGCCGCAGCACATATAGATTACTTCGATGTAGTTGTGCGTATGTTTCGGGAAATGCACAAACCGGGTGTGCGGGCGCACCTGGATCAGCTTCCCCGCATCCAGAAGCTTTTTCGCGTCAACAATATACGCATCCTCGACCGCTGCCTCCTGTGACATATAGATCGCTGTCTCGATCTTTGTATCACCGTTCAGAATACGTGCTTCTTCCTCCGTGATCTTCTTTAGTTCCCTGTATAATTCTTCTGTGATCACTGTCTGCTCCTATTCACACGCGCAAAAGACGCTCCCAATGTTCCGCCTGAAATCCCGGACAGACACCGTTTTCCGTCACCAGAATCGGACGCTTCACCAGCATGCCATCTGTGGACAGCAGCTGATACTGTTCCGCCTCGCTCATCGACGCAAGCTTATCCTTCAGCTTCATTTCCTTATACAGATTGCCGCTTGTATTGAAAAAGCGTTTCAGCGGCAGTCCGCTCGATTCATGCCACTGTTTTAACTCCTCCACGGACGGATTTTCCTCCCTGATCGGACGCACCTGAACGTCACATCCCTTTTCCTCCACCCACTTTAGCGCTTTCTTGCAGGTTGTACATTTCTCATAACACAGTATTACTGGTTTCATAGTATGCTCCTTTCGGTTTTTTAAATTCATATGAATATTCTACCACTATAGTTCTGATCTGTCTAATCATTACTGTTTATTCTATTCCGTAATCATTGTTCACTCCCGGCATCATGTCATTTGATTAAGACACAATAATATAATGTATTTTTGAAATTGTCTCCGCATATTGTAGAAACAACAAGTGACTGTGTGGGAGAGAAGCCGATGGCGTCAAAAAATTCCGTGACAAAAACAGTAACGTCAAAGTATACAGTGGAATTGTCCTTTCTCGGGACAGCAGATGACCAGCAGGTAGAAGAGGAAGTGGTCGCCATTTTGAAAAGAAACTTTCTGGCTAAGATGTCATCTTGCAAGCCGGAGTCTGGAGCGTTAGGAACTGCTAAGAATTAACTTTGCAGATGACAAGTCGGTATAAAGTTAATACTTTAACAGTTCCTTAGTATCAAATCCTGATAATGAAAATGTTAGGAAAATGGAGGAAAATGCATATGGAAGAAAGAAAGAAACGTGTGAGGAGCCTGCTTCGTGTTTCGTCAAGACAACAACTGCATGATGACGATATACCGGTTCAGAGAGCGGAGATCGCAAATTATATCGAAGGGCGTCCAGACTGGGAGTTTGACAGGGAATATATTGAGAAAGCAGTCAGTGCATATAAGAATACAGTGCAGGACAGAGAAGTCCTGTTACAGATATTGGAAGATGCGAGAATGCATCAGTTCGATGTACTGCTTACATTTATGTCAGACAGGATCGGCAGGAAAGAGGAGTACAATATGTATATCGCGACACTCAATCAGCTTGGCATAGAAGTCTGGACCATTAAGGAAGGGCTGCTGGATACGCAGGAAGATACAGACCGCCTCACACTTTTTATCAAGTTCTGGTCAAATGAGAGGGAGTCGCGCAAAACCGGGGAACGTGTAAAAGCCGCACAGCAGGAAATGGTCAGACAGGGAAAACACGCAGGGGGCTATGCCCCCTACGGCTATGAATTGATGTACAATGGGGAGATTGGCAGCCATGGAAGGAGCCTGAAGGAACTTCGTATTGTGGAGAGTGAGGCAAATGTTGTGAGAGAAATATTCCGTTTAGCAGTCGAGGAAAAACTGGGCGCCTATGCGATCGCAAAACGTCTGAACGAGCAGCACATTCCGGCGATTAACGGAGGGGAATGGAAGGCCTGTACCATATCAGACCGGCTGAAAAATCCTATTTACATGGGATATTTTACATATAACAGGCGTTCTCATAGGAAATCTTATCAGAGAAATCCTGTGGAGGAGTGGGTGTTTTCGGAAAAGCCGTCAAAAGAGCTGCAGATCGTAAGTCCCTCTGTATGGAAAAAAGCGCAGGAACTGCGGGAAAAGCGTAAGTCAAATATTGATAACAAAAAGGAAGCCGATCTGGTCACGACAACGGGAAGTCTGCCATTGATGGGGTTGATCTATTGTGCATCCTGTGGGTGCAGGCTGACCAATGGTTCGAGGTATGACCAGTGGACATTAAAAGATGGCACTAAGGTAAAGAAAATGAACCGCAGATATAGATGTACACAGAGAGCGAACGCGTCAACTAACTGTCAGGGGGCAGTCCTGTACAGTGCAGACGAGATTGAGCCAGTCGTGTTTGCAGAAGTGAAACAGTATATGGCAAAGCTAAAGCAGAGTAATGTTTATACGGATCTGTTGAAAAAACAGGAGAAAGCGCGAAAGGTGATACGCAGGGAGATTGAGGAGATCCGCAAAGAACAGCGCGCAGTGCAGAAGGATATTGATACATTGGAATCACAGATTCCGCAGGCATTGCGCGGCGAGGGGATCTTCAGCGCGGAGAAACTGTCTGGCCTGTTAAAGGAGAAAGAAAAGCAAAAAGAAGGGTTCGGACGGCTGCTGGAGGAGAAAGAACAGGAGTATCAGGCGATAGAGCCTGACAACCGTGATATTGACAAATTCTCGCAGATCATACCAAACTGGGAACAGGAGTTTATGGAGGCGGATACGCATTTGAAGAAGGTGCTGTTGTCCAAGATTATTGAAAGGATAGAGATTGGAAAGGATAAGATTAAGATCGTATTTAAGATCAGTGAAGAGACATTCCGAAGGGAAGAAAATCCGGGGATAACTGCCAGCCCCCATACCACTCCGTATACACCCGGTTCAGTGTGAACGACATGATCGCCAGCGTGTTGGCGTAGATCGTATTCTCGGGCCAGGTCGCATAGATCTCCGACGACACGACATTTTTGATGTAGTCGGTGTAGCGTACATAGTAGTTGGGGGCGGAAGAGTCCTGCGGGACGCCGTCGTGCACGATGACATACTCCGGAATTACGACGCGGCTTAAGACGATCTCACCGCTCTCGTCCATCGGTTTGATCTCGTCCTCCGGTATTTTTGGCGGATATTCGCCATACAATGTATGATCGGGTATGACGATATCGTCCTCAGTCTCTCCCGGCGGTTCGACTTCAAGCGGGTTCATGGTGACTGGCTGGACAGCCGTGACATCAGGCAGGATCTCGGTACCAGAGATATATACGGGCTCGTATCCCGGAGCGGTGACAGAGATGTTGTATTCCGAATAAGGCTGGACATCACTGATCTCGGTACTGTAGGACAGATTCGGGGCAGGAAGTGAGATCGTGGAGGTCTGCCCGGAGTCGTTGGTGGAAAGTGTCTGCACGACCGTGTCGGGATCGCCGGAATAAGATATCGTGATCGTGGCATCATTCACGGGGATGAAGCCCAGCGATGACGTGACGCTGATCGTTAGATCTCCAGAATAGGCCGGGGTTTCGGCTTTCATAATATTAGACATAAAAATCCCCTGCATACGTTTTTTATAATATATGCAGGGGATCTTTATGTGTTACAAGCGTTATTTTTGTACAGGGACTGCCATTCAGTTACGCATGCCAGGAGATTTACCGGCAGTTTCTTACTGCTTTTTCATGCCGGATCTCTTGCGGAGCGTGGGATCGAGGATCTTTTTCCGGATCCGGAGACTCTCGGGTGTCACTTCGAGCAGTTCGTCCGTGTCGATGAAGTCAAGCGCCTGCTCCAGGCTTAGGATCCTGGGCGGAGTGAGACGCAAAGCCTCGTCAGCGCTGGATGAACGCGTATTCGTCAGCTGCTTCTTCTTGCAGACATTGAGCTCGATATCCTCGCCTTTTCCGTTCTGTCCGACGACCATGCCGGAGTATACCTTCGCTCCCGGCCCGATAAATAAAGTGCCGCGCTCCTGTGCGTTATACAGGCCATATGTGATCGCCTCGCCCGCCTCGAACGCGATCAGGGAGCCCTGTTTACGGTACTGGATATCGCCCTTGTAGGGGCCGTAACCGTCAAATATCGTATTTAGGATGCCGTTTCCCTTGGTGTCTGTCATGAACTCGCCGCGGTATCCGATCAGGCCGCGCGACGGGATGGAAAACTCCAGGCGGGCGTATCCGCCGCTTGCCTTGCCCATGTTCTGCAGTTCGCCCTTTCTCTGGCTGAGTTTTTCGATGACGGTGCCGGAAAATTCCTCAGGAACATCGACATAGGCGAGCTCCATCGGTTCCAGTTTCTTGCCGCTTTCGTCTGTCTTATACAATACTTCCGCCTTGCTGACGGCAAACTCAAATCCTTCGCGCCGCATATTCTCGATCAGCACAGAGAGATGCAGCTCGCCGCGCCCGGATACCTTGAAGGAGTCCGGGCTGTCTGTCTCCTCGACGCGCAGCGACACATCTGTGTTGAGCTCCCTGAAAAGCCTGTCACGGATGTGGCGGCTCGTCACATATTTTCCCTCCTGTCCGGCGAGCGGCGAGTCATTGACGATAAACTGCATGGCGATCGTGGGCTCGCTGATCTTCTGGAAAGGAATGGGAACCACATTGTCGACAGCGCAGAGCGTGTCGCCGATATGGATGTCTGTGATACCGGAAATGGCGACGATGGAGCCGATCCCGGCTTCTTTTACCTCAATTTTGTTCAGGCCGTCGAACTCGTAGAGCTTGCTGACTTTTACTTTTTTCTGCTTGTCCGGTTCGTGGTGGTTGCAGATGATGACCTCCTGGTTGACAGAGATGGTGCCGTTGTCAACCTTGCCGACACCAATACGCCCTACATATTCATTGTAGTCGATCGTGCTGATCAGTACCTGTGTGCCTGCCTCGGGATCGCCCTCCGGTGCAGGGATATAGTCAAGGATCGTCTCGAACAGCGGTGTCATGTCAACGCCTGCTCCGTCCTCGTCCAAAGAAGCGACGCCTGTCTTTGCAGAGGCGTACACGAAGGGGCAGTCAAGCTGGGAATCGTCCGCGTCGAGCTCGAGGAAAAGCTCCAGAACTTCCTCGACGACCTCGGAAGGACGCGCCTCCGGGCGGTCAATCTTGTTGATGCAGACAATGACGGGAAGCCTGAGCTCCAGCGCCTTTCTGAGCACAAATTTTGTCTGCGGCATGGCACCCTCGAACGCGTCGACGACAAGGATAACACCGTTCACCATCTTGAGGACACGCTCAACCTCGCCGCCGAAATCGGCATGTCCCGGGGTATCGATGATGTTAATCTTGGTATTCTTATACATAACAGCTGTATTTTTTGATAATATCGTGATGCCGCGCTCGCGCTCTATGTCGTTGGAATCCATGACGCGCTCGGCGACCTCCTGGTTTGCGCGGAACACGCCGCTCTGTTTCAGCAGTTCATCCACGAGCGTCGTCTTGCCGTGGTCGACATGGGCGATGATGGCTACGTTTCTGACATCTTCTCTTTTCTGAATCATATCGATATATCCTCCATAATAATATACTCTCCTCAAATACGCCCAAATAGTATAGCACTTACATTTATTTTTTGCAACGTCAAAAAACATTTCTACGGCATTTCTCATAAAACGGCTTAATCAGATACGGGTACCTGACAGATGGTGTCGAACGGTGTCGAAATGTAGCGAATATGCGGATTTTCTGCGATATTTCAAGCTTTATTTACCGTATAAAGTAGCATATGATTGAACTACAAGAACGAAGGGAGAATGAAAAAAATGCAAGAGACATTAAAGACAAAAAACGGGTATCATGAACAGGTTATTGAAAACAATCAGGTGACAGTCATGGGGGAGATCGTCAGCGAGTTCTCATTCAGCCATGAGATCTTTGGTGAGGGCTTCTACATGGTAGACATTCAGGTGGCAAGGCTGTCGGAGTCCATGGATATCATCCCGGTGATGATCTCGGAGAGACTGCTCGATGTAAACGGGGATTACCGCGGCATGACGGTGGTGGTGAACGGACAGTTCCGCTCCTACAACCGGCACGAGGAGCACAAGAACAAGCTGGTTCTCTCCGTTTTCGCCAGGGAGATCGAATTTGTCGAGGAGATCAGCGAGAATATCAAGACGAACCAGATCTTCCTTGACGGTTTTGTGTGCAAGGAACCTGTATATAGAAAGACGCCTCTTGGACGTGAGATCGCTGATCTGCTGCTGGCAGTCAATCGTCCGTATGGCAAGTCGGATTATATTCCGTGCATCTGCTGGGGGAGAAACGCCCGCTACGCCTCCAACTTTGAGGTGGGGGAGCGCTGTCTGGTGTGGGGGCGCATCCAGTCAAGGGAATATATGAAAAAGCTTTCGGAGGATGAGCTGGAAAAGCGGATCGCCTATGAGGTCTCTGTCAGCAAGCTCGAACTTCCTGAGGAGGATGAGGAAGAGTTGTAAGGAGCCGACGGAATAAAATAAGTTGCAAAATCCTATACAGTATGCTATCATGTTCGAAGAGATGATTGGTGACAGTGACGGTATTCAGACTGCTGCTATGATTGTTCAGAACTGCGCGGAACGGTGCAGTTACAGGAAAGGACATAAGGTATAGATCTATGGAAAAAGGATTGGTACAGGTATACGGTGGGGAAGGGCATGGCAAATCCGCGGCAGCGCTCGGCAGAGCCATTCAGGTCGCAAGCACGGGCAGGGACGTGGTGATCATCAATTTCCTGAAAGGGTGTCAGAATGAGGCATTTCTCAAGAGGCTGGAGCCGGAGATCAAGATCTTCCGCTTTGAGAAGAGCGAGGAGGAATTCGCACAGCTGTCTGACGAGCGCAAGCAGGATGAGATCTGCAATATCAAAAACGGCCTGAATTTTGCAAAGAAAGTTCTCACAACCGGTGAGTGCGGTCTTTTGATCCTGGATGAGGTACTTGGCCTGATCGACAAGGGCATCATAACGATCGAGGATCTAAGCCATATCCTGGATGCAAGGTCCGACGATGTGGATATCATCCTGACAGGGATACGGCTCAGCGGTGACGTGTGCCAGCTGGCGGATGAGATCTATAAGATCGAGGCAGTCAATTATAAGATATATTAACATCAAAATCGTCAAAGGAGTCATTTATGGCTCCTTTGTGTGGTTTTCTGCATGATTTACGGGTTGACAGCCCGCCTGTTAAGAGATATAATGAAAGGGCGTAAAAGAAGATTGAAAGATTGGATAGAGGTTGCGTTTTTTATCAGTACTTTTTGTTCAGGTGTCAGGCACCGTCTAAGCGGGAGGGAAAGGGAAAAACGCCGAAAGCAGGGGCAGCCTGAGGGCTTTTGCTTGGGCATGCAGTTAAGAGCTGTATGACTGTCATCAACAGATGGAGAGCTATCATTTTCAGCCGGAGCCGGGGCGCTTTGGCGGGCAGTGTTTTGTGAAAATAAGATGCCGACCATCTATTGTGTAGATGATCGGTTTTCTTTTATGCACACGGGCGTCCAGAGGAAATATGTCATCAAACCGATAAATCGGTTCGCTGACGGACGCCCGGCGCGCAGGCAGGGAAAGAAATAGTTTAAGGAGGAATACGTTATGTCTATATTTGAAGGAGCTGGTGTGGCGATCGTCACACCGATGAAACCAGACGGGGAAGTGCATTACGAGGCGTTTGCAAAGTTGATCGAGTTCCAGATCGCCAACAGCACGGATGCGATCATTGTGTGTGGAACGACAGGAGAGGCTTCCACGCTCACGCACGAGGAGCATCTGGAATGTATCCGCTTCTGCGTCAAACAGGTCAACAAGAGGATACCCGTGATCGCAGGAACGGGTTCGAACTGTACCCAGACAGCGGTGTATCTCTCCCAGGAAGCGGAGAAGGCAGGGGCTGACGGGCTGCTCGTAGTCACACCATATTATAATAAAGCCACACAGAAAGGATTGAAGGAGCATTTTAAGCTGATCGCACAGGCGGTCCACATCCCTATCATCCTGTACAATATTCCGGGGCGGACCGGCGGTGTGAATATCCTTCCGGAGACGATCGTCTCACTGTGTGAGGAGGAAGCAAACATTGTGGGTGTGAAGGATGCGACGGATAACTTCATTCAGTATGCGAAGCTGATGGCGCTCGCAAAAGGAAAAGTGGATGTGTATTCCGGAAATGACAATCAGATCGTGCCGTTCATGTCGCTGGGCGCAAAGGGAGTCATCTCCGTGCTCTCCAATATAGCGCCGCAGCAGACGCATGATATCTGCGCAAAGTATTTTGCAGGAGAGGTTGAGGAGAGCGCGAGACTGCAGCTGGAGGCGATCGAGCTGATCACGGCTCTGTTCAGTGAGGTCAATCCGATACCTGTCAAGAAGGCGATGAATCTGATGGGACTGGAGGCAGGGACGCTGAGACGGCCGCTGACAGAGATGGAAGACGCAAATGCCGCGAAGCTGGAGGCGGCGATGAAGAATTATGGTCTTCTTTGATCGATGATATACAGATGATAAGATGAAGATTGGTACGCCCGCCGGAGCGGGTGAATGGGAGTTGGAATGAAAATGACAAAGGTGATAATGCATGGCTGTAATGGCAAAATGGGACAGATGATAACGGGGATCATAGCGTCAGACCCGGAGATCGAGATCGTGGCAGGCGTGGATGTGTCAGATCATATCCGGAATACATATCCTGTGTTTCCGAGTATCGCGGAGTGTGATGTCGCTGCGGACGTGGTGATCGATTTCTGCGTGGCCCAGGCGGTCGACGGACTTCTTGACTACTGTGTGGAGAAGCAGATCCCGTGTGTACTCTGTACGACAGGTCTCTCTGAGGTACAGCTTGCGCACGTTGAGGAGGCTTCAGAAAAGGTGGCAGTGCTCAAATCGGCAAACATGTCGCTCGGTATCAATATGCTGCTCAAGCTTCTGAAGGAGGCGGCACAGATACTGGTTCCTGCCGGATTTGATATCGAGATCGTGGAGAAGCACCACAATCTTAAAGTCGATGCCCCGAGCGGCACGGCGCTTGCGCTTGCCGACAGCATCAATGAAGAGTTTGACAATGGGTATGAGTATGTCTATGACAGGAGTCAGGTGAGAGCGAAGCGGACAGACAGGGAGATCGGCATCAGTGCGGTGAGAGGCGGAACGATCGTGGGCGACCACGATGTGATCTTTGCCGGTGAGGACGAGGTGATCACGTTTTCGCACAGGGCTTACTCCAAAGCGCTCTTTGGGAAGGGAGCGGTTCAGGCGGCAAAGTTCCTGAAAGGAAAGCCTGCAGGCAGATATGATATGAAGGATGTTGTATAATAACAAATGTTATTATGGAGGTTTCGATGGAATTTCGGCCATGTATAGATATACATAACGGGCGGGTCAAGCAGATCGTCGGAAGTTCACTGGAGGATCAGGACGATCAGGCCAGGGAGAATTTTGTGGCGGTGAAGGATGCGAGGTATTATGCGCAGCTCTATCGGGAAAATGGGCTGAAGGGAGGACATATCGTTCTCCTCAATCCCGCATCGAGTCCTTACTATGAGGCTGACAGGACACAGGCGCTGCTGGCACTTGCCGCATATCCGGGAGGACTTCAGATCGGCGGGGGGGTCGATGCCGATAACGCCGCTGCTTACATCGAGGCAGGAGCCTCACATGTGATCGTGACTTCCTATGTGTTTCAGGATGGGCGTATCAATATGGAGCATCTGGACAAAATCTGTATGGCAGTGGGAAAACAGCATCTTGTGCTGGATCTGAGCTGTCGGATGAAAGACGGATGTTATTATATTGTTACGGACCGCTGGCAGATGTTTACAGAGGAAAAAGTTGACGACAGTACACTTGACATGCTGACAGATTACTGTGACGAATTCCTGATCCACGCGGTGGATGTGGAGGGAAAGTGCCAGGGGATTGAGCAGAGGCTTGTCAGACAGCTCGGGGAGTGGTGCGGCAGCCCTGGCAGGAAGGTCATCACGTATGCGGGCGGAGTGCACAGTTATGAGGATATAGACCTGCTCAGGGGGCTTGGCAGCGGGAAGATCAACGTGACAGTCGGAAGCGCGCTTGATATTTTTGGCGGAGAACTTGTCTTTGATGAGGTGCTCAGGAGAATAAGGAATTGAACTATTTTCGGACACATTCAAGAAAAGCTTCGTGATATCTGTCACGAAGCTTTTATCAGCAATCTTATAATCTGGTTACGTTTACTGCCTGTGGGCCCTTCTCGCCGTTCACGATCTCGAATTCCACATCAGCGCCCTCGTCGAGGGATTTGAAGCCGTCCATCAGAAGCCCGGTGTAATGTACGAAGACATCATTGCCTGCCTCATCAGAGATAAAACCGTAACCCTTCTGGTTGTTAAACCATTTTACTGTACCTTTGTTCATAATAAAACCTCCAAGATTAATTAGCTGACTGCCCGGGATCGTTCCGGCGCCTGCCCGATGGCAGGGAGGAAAGGATTTTGTCCGATGCAGCATTCATATAATATCACAGCATTATGAAAAAGTAAAGATATTCAAAAGATTTATGACAGAGGAGGTGTTCGTATTGCAGGGCAGGAAAGAGGATGGAGATAAGAGAAAAGTCTGCTATAGTGTGCAGATCGTGGTGATCTTCATGTCGGCGGTCGCTTTGTTGATCATGGCAGCGCTGGCGTATTGTTTTATTCTGGCAGGGGAGCTGAACCGCTCGATCGATGATGCCGCGAGGTTCCAGCTGCGCGCAGAGGAGCTTGCAGGGCAGAATGAGGAGCTGCTTGCGCAAAATGGGAAGATCGTGAAGGAAAATAAGGAGCTGCAGGAGAAGGTTGAGATCCTCAGCCATACGATAAATGAAAAAGTACAGCAGGAACAGGAGAGGGCGGCAGAGACTGCCCGGACATATGTCCCCACAGGTTTTCCGCTGAGAGGAACAGCGTCCTGCAATGAGACCAGGACCGAGCTGGAAGGCAATCCGATCGCGGTGTTCAATGCGTCGGAGGGGACAGGCGTGGTCGCGACGGCAAATGGCACCGTTCTCTCGGTCACAGGTGATGCGGAGGCGGGATATACCGTGATGATCGATCACGGAAACGGGTATCGCTCTGTGTACAGAAATGGCGCGGTTCCCAAAGTAAAGGAAGGGGATGAAGTGACGAATGCGACCGAGCTTTTCAATATTGAAGCGGGCAAAGAGGAACTGGGGTATCAGATCATAGAGAATGAAGAATATATCGAACCGCTGAGCTTTATGGAGACATACGGTTAAAGAGAACCCGGACAGGTAGCGTGCCTGTCGGGTTCTCTTTATGCACGCGGGCGTCCAGAGGAAAAATGTCATAGACCCGTGCAACTTCTACTCCTGCCGGTCCGCAAGTCGTTCGAAGATCAGTTCATATCCGTCATTTCCATAATTTAAGGAGCGGTTTACGCGGCTGATGGTTGCTGTCGAGGCGCCTGTTTTCTCCGCGATCTCAAGATATGTTTTGTGTTCGCGCAGCATGGGGGCAACCTCGAAGCGCTGAGAGAGGGAGAGCAGTTCATTGACAGTGCACAGATCCTCGAGAAAATTATAGCTTTCCTCCCTGGTCTCAAGACAGAGCAGTGCATCGATCAGATGGTCGACGGCATCCGTTTTTATTTTTTTATTCATGGTTTGGCAGTACCTCCTGATAGTAGCTGATATTTAATATGAGAGCTTTAATACTGTAAAGTTTTACAGTTTTAAATATTCTATCATATTTGCAGAGAACTGTAAAGTTTGGAAAGGTATTACTGGGAATGGAGGTTACAGTAATGGAAAGGGAGGGTGGACAATAAAATAGGGTAATAGTCTTGATAAGTAGTTTTAAATACTATATAATAAGACAAAAGGGAAAGACATGGAATGCTGCAGATCATAGAAGATTATAAATGAAAGGCATGGTAATGCATATGCATATAAACACGAAAGACTTACTAAACAGTATCATGGAGAGTTTTGACAGGATCAGCTATGTGAGATCATCCGATATACCCAATATTGATCTGTATATGGATCAGGTGACGACTTTCATGGATAAAAATTTTCGGAAGACCACCAGATATCCTGGAGATGACAAGATCATGACAAAGACCATGATCAACAACTATGCGAAGAATGACCTTCTGCCGCCCCCAGTCAGAAAGAAATATTCAAGGGAACACATTCTGATTCTGATATTCATTTACTATTACAAAGGTATCTTGTCGATCAGCGATATCCAGACGTTGCTGGGACCGATCACGGAAAAGTTTTTTCACGAGGACGGGGAGTTTGACATCCAGTCCATCTATGAAGAGGTCTTTCAGGTGGGATATGACCAGATCGAGGCGCTCAAACAGCATGTCATGACAGAATATGACCGCGCGATGGGAACTTTTGGGGATGCCCCGGAGGACAGCAGGGAATTTCTAAAGCTGTTTTCGTTTATCTGTTTCCTGAGCTTTGACGTATATATGAAAAAGCAGCTGATCGAAAAACTGATCGACGAGATCAGGGAGGGCGGCTTTCGGAAGACCGACCAGAAGACGGACGATAAGAAAAAAGAATAAAATGTGTGAAAAAAGAGATAAAAACTTGAAATTATCTGACATCGGCATTATAATGATAGGGTAGGTGGAAAGGAGGTATTCTATGGGTATATCAGCAATCGCAGGATTCTCGGGGTTCGGAAGTTACAGGATCTCTTCGATACACGGAAATCCCTACAGCATGAATGCCATACAGAAGATCGGACAGGATAACGGGCGTTCTGGAAAGCCGCTCGTGATCGCTTCTGAGGAAGATTCATATGTCAGGGATTACGGGGAACTGGATGCGACAAAGAGCACGGCAAGCGGCGATTTTGCCGAGATGCTCGGCATACAGGAGAGCATGCTCCCACAGAAGAGCGAGGGCAGGCAGACAGGGTATGCTTCTTATCTGAACGATACTATTGGGATGATGGGACTGCAGAATCGGCTGAGAGATCAGCTCAACGGAGTGGGATTTACGCCGTTTTTATAAAAAAATCCTTAAAAAACACCCATTAAGGGTGTTTTTTTGTTGCAAAATATGGAAAAATGGTGTATTATATTTGAATTGTGTAAAAAAATGTTTATTGAATTCAGGAGGGGAATTTTGGTGAGGGGACATTCTGTGTTTTATTATGCCAGGAAAGCGGCTGTATTTTGTTTTGCCGTATGCATGTGCCTGGGGGTAATGATGGAAAGCTGTACACTGACGGCGGACGCAAAAGAGAAAAAAACGGCATACCTGATCATGGTAAACCGTGCGGCTAATTGTGTGACCGTATATGAAAAGGATGCAGAGGGCAGTTTTACCGTGCCGGTGAAGGCGTTTGTCTGCTCCTGCGGACGGGAAGGACACGAGACGCCGCTCGGGACATTTAAGACAAGTAATTATTACCATTGGAGACTGATGGTGGATGGTTCCTACGGGCAGTATGCGGTCCGGTTCAACAAGGGGATCATGTTTCACTCGATACCATATTATACGAAAAATGCAGGCAATATGGAGTGGGAACAGTTCAACCTGCTGGGCGAGGCTGCGTCGCTTGGCTGTGTCAGACTGACGTGTGCGGATGCAAAGTGGATCTATGATAACTGTGCGGCGGGCACGGAGGTGGTCGTGTATGATGATGCCGGGAATCCAGGACCATTGGGGAAACCGGAGGAAGTGAAGCTCACAGCGGAAAATCCCATGCGGCAGTGGGATCCTACGGATACGAACAGCAAGAATCCCTGGAATAAGGTGAGGCCGACGCTGTATCTGACAGGGGCTGCCGGGGAGGCGGAAATGCTGCAGCTGCCGGTCGGGGCATCCCAGTACGATATCTATAATGCGATCGGTCTGATGGACGCGATGAACGGTGTCTATGATCCTGGTGAATATCTCATCGATATTTCCGGAAATTATGACCTGGACAGGCAGGGGATCTACAATATATCTGTGCGCGGTGTCGGTGCGTTTGGCGTCAGGACAGAAAGGAATATGGTGCTGTGTGTCATATAGGGCAGTATTGGCACGATGCAGAATGAAACGGTTAGGGGAAAAACTTCCCCTAACCGTTTCATTTTGCCTGTTCAGCAAAGGTGTTGGTCACCAGATCTTTATATGAAACGTAATCTTCCAGTTCCCCTGCTTCCATGAGGATGTTCTGCAGGAGTGTGAAACTGTCCTCCGTGTAGACCAGATCGGTCTTCCAGGTGTCCTGTGTCTGATAGCGCGTCACGATCGTGGTGATCGTGTCAAGCTCCGTCTCAGGAAACTGCGGTTTGATAACGGATGCTATATCTTTGGCAGAGTGGCTGGCCACATAGTCCATTCCCTTCTGGAGCGCCCTGGTAAAAGCGAGCAGTGTCTCTGGATTTTCTTCGATGTAACTCTTTCTGGCGCTGAAAGCAGTGTATGGTACATAGCCTGAGTCGATGCCCAGAGAGGCGACGATATATCCCTTCTGCTGGGTCTCGAGTGCGGTTGCGTGCGGTTCGAATTCGACAGTGAAGTCAGCGTATCCTGCATCGCCTTCCTTGGCTCCGGAGAAGGCTGCTGCAGTGGAGCCAAAATCGATGCTTGTATCGATGGTAAGATCTGTGTCTGGATCGATCTGGTTCATCTTGAGGATGTACTCGAAGACCATCTGCGGCATACCGCCTTTGCGGCCTCCCAGGACATATGTCCCCTTCAGCATATCCCAGCTGAAATTCTCGACCGGAGTCCTGCTTACGAGGAAATTCCCGGCGCGCTGAGTCAGTTGTGCAAAGTTTACTGCGTAGTCCTGGGCACCCTGCAGATATGTATATATGGAGGCCTCACTTCCCATAAAGCCGATATCAGCCTCACCGGTGAGCAGCGCTGTCATGGTCTTGTCTGCGCCGTATCCTGTCACCAGTTCGAGGTTGATGCCCTCGTCTGCGAAATATCCCTTCTCGATGGCTACATACATGGGTGCATAGAAGATGGAATGCGCGACTTCATTCAGTGTTACCTTTTTTGCAGATCTTGCAGAGTCCGGTGTTTTTCCGCCACACCCGGTGACGAGTGTGGATATGAGGAGCACGATTGTCAGAAAGACTGACAGGGGCTTTATTTTTTTTGGATTTTTCATTGTTTTCCTCAAAATGCTGTTTTTATATCATATGCACCAGGCAGGGCAGGAGTGAATGCGATTTTTGCACGGACTTTTACCTGCTGCCGGAATGGAGTGGGTGGTAATGGCATGCGATATGAAAATAGTGCAAAATGGCAAAAAGAATTGAAACGATATTATTTTAATGGTATAATTTTAAAGATTGGATAAAAAATGGGTAAGAATAAAAAGGAACAGGAAAATGGGACTGTATGATACATTGAATGAACAACAGAAAAAAGGCGTATTTACCACGGAGGGTCCTGTGCTGATCCTTGCGGGTGCAGGCAGCGGCAAGACGAGTGTGCTGACTAGGCGCATCGCATATCTGATAGAGAGTATGGGCGTGAGTGCATGGAACATTCTGGCGATCACCTTCACGAACAAGGCTGCGGGCGAGATGCGCGACAGGGTGAACGCTATTGTCGGGTATGGCGCGGAGAGTATCTGGGTATCTACATTTCACTCGACGTGTGTGCGGATCCTCAGAAGGCATATCGACCGTCTGGGATTTGATAACAGTTTTACCATCTATGACACGGATGATTCCAAAAGTGTCATGAAAGATGTGTGTAAGCGGTTGGAGATCGATACAAAGCAGCTGAGGGAAAAGACGATCCTTGGCGCTATTTCTTCCGCGAAGAACGATCTCATATCGACGACTGCGTATGAGATGTCGGCAGCAGGCGATTATCTGAAAAAGAAGATATCGGCTGCGTATACGGAATATCAGCTCACATTGAAAAAAAATAACGCGCTCGATTTTGACGATCTGATCATGAAGACGGTGGAACTTTTTAGAAATTGTCCGGAGGTACTTGAGAATTATCAGAAACGTTTTCAGTATATCATGGTTGACGAGTATCAGGATACGAACACGGCACAGTTTGAACTGATCAGGCTTCTGGCACAGCAAAACAGGAATCTCTGTGTGGTGGGTGATGATGACCAGTCGATCTACAAGTTCCGTGGGGCGAACATCAGAAATATCCTTGATTTTGAACAGGTATATCCGGAGGCCTCAGTGATCAAGCTGGAGCAGAATTACCGCTCCACCCAGAATATTCTGGATGCTGCCAATGCAGTGATCGCAAACAATGCCAGGAGAAAGTCGAAAGCGCTCTGGACAGACAGGGGAGCGGGAAACCGTGTCCATTTCAGGGCTTTCGATACGGCATATGAAGAAGCCGAATATATAGCGGGTGATATTAAACGCAAAAAGCGCGAGCTTGTGAGTGATTACAGGGATTGTGCAGTGCTCTACAGGACAAATGCGCAGTCGCGTCTTCTGGAAGAGAGCTTTATCGCGCTGAACATTCCGTACAATGTGGTAGGCGGCGTGAACTTCTATGCGCGGAGGGAGATCAAGGATATCCTGGCGTATTTGAAGACGATCGACAACGGCAGGGATGATCTGGCAGTGAAGCGTATCATCAATGTGCCAAAGCGTGGGATCGGTGCATCGAGCATCGCCAAGGTTCAGGATTATGCGGATCACATGGGTATGAGCTTCTGCGAGGCGCTGCAGCAGGTGGATGAGATCCCGGCTCTGGGAAAAGGGAAGTCAGCAGATAAACTCAGGGATTTTGCGACGATGATCCGGATGTTTCGGACGAAGCAGCAGAACGGATCACTCGAAGATCTGATAACGGATGTTATAGAAACGACCGGCTATGTGAGGGAACTTGAGGAGTCCGGAGAGGAAGATGCAAAGGACCGCATTGAAAATATCGACGAGCTGATCACAAAGATCGTGAGCTTCGAGATGGAGCGCGAGGAGCTTGGGGAGGAGGCTGCGCTGTCCGCGTTCCTTGAGGAGGTTGCCCTTGTGGCTGACATTGACAGTGTGGATAAGGATGGAAACCGTGTGTTATTGATGACGCTGCACAGTGCGAAGGGACTGGAGTTTTCCAGTGTATATCTCTCAGGACTGGAGGATGGCATCTTTCCGAGCTATATGACGATCACCTCGGACAATCCGGAGGACATCGAGGAGGAACGGCGTCTTGCTTATGTGGGGATCACGCGCGCGAAGGAAGATCTGACGATCACGTATGCGAAGGCGCGCATGATCAGGGGAGAGACACAGTACAATGCGATCAGCCGTTTTGTGAAGGAAATACCGGATGAGCTTCTTGACAGCAGGCTTCCCGGCGTGCGGCGCTGGGAGGCAGAGGAATATGCAGCGGACTCCTATGAGAGAAATATTTTTAAGACGAAGCCCTTTTCTAAGACCGGAGGAGGAACAGGAAGCGGTGCAATGAGTGACACCGTGTTCGACAAAACGCAGAATAACTGGGCTGCAGCTGCACAGATGCTAAAGCCGGCGGTGGGAAGACCGGGTGAGGCTGGGAAAGAAACGGTAAAGCAGCCAGTACCGCAGCGGACCGGACAGTCTGCTGCAAAAAAGGACCTGTCGGAGATCCTGATTACGCGGCCAAAGGCTGTGGTGAAGAAGAAAGAGACACCGGCTACCAATAAACCATATATCGCAAGATCCCTGGATGGACTCACAAAGGGGGCGCCGACAATGTCGGCGGATGATCTGGGTTATGCGGCAGGCGACAGAGTGTACCATATCAAGTATGGTGAGGGGACGGTCCTGAACATCGTGCAGGATACAAGAGATTTTAAGGTGACAGTTCTGTTTGAGGAATATGGGAATAAGATCATGTACGCGGCGTTTGCAAAGCTGAAAAAGATATAGATAGTAGTAGAATTAAGCCCGTACTAAGTCTAAGGAAAGGAAGAGGGCGTAGTATGAAAAAAGTGTTGGTAATAGGAGCCGGACCTGCCGGGTTGACAGCCGCCTATGAGTTATTGCGCAGGGCAAAGGACGAATACGAGGTGATCGTATTTGAGGAGAGCAGCGACATGGGAGGTATTTCCAAGACAGTCAATTACAAGGGAAATCGCATGGATATGGGAGGCCACCGCTTTTTTTCCAAGGTTCCTGAAGTGAATGAATGGTGGGAGATGATGCTGCCGATGCAGGGGGCGCCATCGATGGATGATATTGCGCTGGGACGCAGGATACCGCTTTCTAAGGGAGGACCCGATCCTGAAAAGACAGACCGGGTCATGCTGCACAGAAACCGCGTGTCACGTATTTTCTTTGACAATAAATTCTATGACTATCCGATCCAGTTAAAGCCGGAGCTCTTTATCAATATGGGGCTTGTCAATACGCTCCAGGCGATGTTCAGCTATCTGGGCAGTGTGCTCCACAAGCGCGAGGAGAAGTCGCTGGAGGATTTCTACATCAACCGGTTTGGCAAAAAGCTCTATTCCATGTTCTTTGAAAACTACACTGAGAGTTTGTGGGGACGCCACCCGAGCGAGATCGATCCGAGCTGGGGGGCACAGCGGGCAAAAGGCTTGTCGGTCATGGCCATTATCAAAGATGTATTCAGCAAAATGCTGCCCAAAAAGAAGAAAGGACGCCATGTCGAGACATCTTTGATCGAAGCTTTCCAGTATCCGAAGCTCGGACCGGGACAGCTCTGGGATGTCACGGCATCAGAGATTGAGAAGCTGGGCGGTACGATCCTGAAGAATGCCAAAGTAACAGGCATTCACAAGAACGAGCAGCAGGTGATCACGAGCCTGCAGTACACTCAGGATGGAGAGGAGAAGATCATGGAGGGTGATATTGTGATATCTTCCATGCCGCTCAAGGATCTGATCGAGGGTATGAATGATGTGCCGGCCGGGCCGCTGCGCATTGCGAAGGGACTTCCGTATAGAGATTACAGAACGTTGGGCGTTCTGGTTCCGAAGTTAAATCTGAAGAACAGGACGAAGATCAGGACAGTGGGTAATATCGTTCCCGACAACTGGGTATACGTGCATGACCGCACAGTCAGGATGGGACGGCTTCAGATATATAATAACTGGTCTCCGTATATGGTAAAGGATCTGGAGCATACTGTCTGGGTGGGACTGGAGTACTTCTGCACAGAGGACGATGACTTTTGGAATATGACTGACAAGGAGTTTACGCGGCTTGGCATCAAAGAGATGGTAAAGATGGGGCTGATCGACAACAAGCGGCTGGTGCTCGATGCCCATGCAGAGAGAGTGAAGAAGGCTTATCCGGCGTATTTTGACACATATGAAGAGATCGATAAGCTGATCGCCTATATCAACACGATCGATAATCTGTACTGCGTAGGACGGAACGGGCAGCACAGATACAATAACATTGACCATTCCATGATGACGTCCTTTGAGACGGTGAACAATATATTGAGTGGAAAAAAGGACAAGTCGAATATCTGGAATGTAAATACGGAGAAAGAGTATCATGAACAAAAGGAACAGCGATGAACTGTTCCTTTTGTATCATACTGCTATTTTTTAAATATGGATTGTCTTGCACCATGCAGCTTGTCGTTATTTTTCAGGATATCGTTGACAGCGTCCATGCGGAGCCCGGCATCAATAAAATCACAATGCCTGCAGAAGGGATAATTCTGCCTGCCATCCCTGATCTGTTTTCGAAGTTCCTGATATTTTGGGCTGTTCCAGGCTTCCTGGACAGTCATCTCATGGAGATCGCCGAAATCCGTCACCTCAAAATTGTCGCAGCAGCAGATACCCAGTTTGCCGTTTGGCATGATCCACATGTCAGTAAACGGCATCAGACAGGTCTCCTTTATGACCTTCTGCGTTGCCTGTTTGTTCGGCGCTGAACCGGCACGGTTTGTGAGGACCTCCTTCAGATAGCGCATTTGTATCAGGATATCGACATCCTTGAATTCATCGGGGTGTGCCTTTGCGTAGGCGTAGATCTTCTGGACATTTTTGTGCAGCTTCATGTCGAGGCAATAGTTGTTGATGATCAGCTGATCGACATATGGAATGATGGATTTCGTCTTTTGGATATCGAGCAGCAGACCGTTTGTGGACATGAAGATAAATGCATTTGGCAGTTTTACCCTCGCGTATTTGTGAAACGCTACGATCCGGGTATCAAGCCAGGGCTCATTGTTCCCATAAAGTGTCAGATGCCCGCGGTAATCCCACTCAGCGAGCTGGTCGATGATCTTATAATAGAGATCCTCCTCCATGCGCTTGTAGGGGCGCTTTTCCGCGTTTTTGTTTGCGGTACAGAATTCACAGGTAGAGTTGCAGCGATTGATCGTCTCAAGATTGATCACATTTGGTTTTGGAATCTCGCTGTTCTGCATGAAATAGTCGATATATTTCTTCTGCGATCTGCCGCGCGTTATAAACTGCAGCTTTAAATAGCTCTCACTTGCCAGACGTGGCAGGTATTTTCTGGCATTCCAGCCAAGTCTTCCGGCGAAATTATGAATTCTTATCGGCATAAAACTAAAACTCCTCATTTCCGCGCTTGCTGCGCATGATACGAATATACTAAAACAAATGTATTATATCGCCTCGCTGTAGGGTTGTCAACTCTTGCGCGATTTATTCGGCGCGATAGACGTAGATACGGTAAGGAGAGCCGTTCAGCGTGTATGGACTCTGACCGGTGAGCTTCAGGGAGAGTTCTGCGGCGTTTGAGATCTCGAAACGTGAGAAAAGGTAAACGCCGTTTAATTCCCTGAAGGCATCCGTGTCGATGTAGAGTCTGGAGTCAGGCAGCGTCAGACCTCTGGAGGGCAGGTAAGAGCTGCTGTCAAAACCCGGAAAAATGTATGCTCGGGCGCCCCAGGTATCATAGTAGTTCCGGTAATAGGCGCTCCTCTCCAGCGCAGGCGCGATGACCTTCCGGAAGGATTCCTTGTATTCCTGGGAATACATGCCGAGATATCCGTCAAGGGTGGATATGCCGTTGTACGTCAGAACAGCCGGATGGAAACCGTATGCAGCCGAATACTCGCCATTGTAGTTCAGATCCTCCTTTATGGCGGAAAAAAGCTCTTTGGAATAAAACTCTTCGTAATTCAGCATATCTGCAGGCTGATGTTTGACCAGGGCGTATATCTTGTAATAACATGTGTTATAAAAATCATTGTAGTTTGCGGGCGCGAACACGACCACAAGCAGTGCAGCCAGAGACAGTATATAGGATGCGCGGTGCAACATCATGTTTCTGGAATCGTAAAGCCGCTTTACAATGACAAACAGCAGCATATACCAGAGAAAAGGATTAAAAAATATCGTGCGGTGATATTGAAAACCCTGCAAGGGAGGGATGAGTGTGAAAATGATATCACGCATCGGTTTAAAATAGTAGATTCCATATATAAAACAGTTCAATATGATAAGAAGGAAGAGCAGATTGGCAATATCCCTGAATATTTTTGACCGCTCTTTCCTGAAGTAGATCACATTCTGGATAACGAGAAAAATCAGCGCTACAGGCATGACGATGAATTTGTGGGCGTCGCCGGCGTGAAAAATACTGTTTACAAATCCGTCAAGAGCCGTCCGTGCGACCTCTCCCAGACTCAGGTCACCCATGGCCATGGTGCTTCGGATCGTGACGGTGTCGCTAAAGAGCATCGAATGGAACAGGCGGTATTCAAAAAGCGCATATCCCAGAAAAAGAACGGGAATTGAGGCGAGGAGCCGGACATTCAATCTCTTGCACCGGATCCAGTTGATCAATGTAAACAGAACGAGATATCCCAGAATAAAAAATCCAAAGTAGGAGAAGTAGGATATCACAGGATACAGGAACAAAAAAATGTAGAAGCGCAGGCCGTCTCCCCTGTAGATCCTGTGGACAAGGAATACGACAAGCGGGATCGACGCAAAGGCAAGTCCGTATGCGGGAAAAACCGGCAGGATTCCATATATGAGACCAAACAACAGGATAAATGGCCTGTAAGTCCGGGCATCCGGCATAAATTCCCTGGCGAGAAGATAAATGCTGGCCATAGATACAGCGATACTCAGGAAATAGCCGGCAATATAAGCGGCGTAGTCAGGCAGGAATACATAGAGCAGGTTGTAGAGATAGAATTCCGAACCAAAATGATCCCTTGTTATGCCGCCTAAGAAGGGAAGCGTGACGCCGTGTGAAAAAAAGGAGCCGGTAAGCTGCAGCATTTTGAGGTGTGGAATGAACAGATCCAGATTATCGTGTATGGTGATATAGCTTTTTTCGCCGAAACCGATAAAGACAGCGGCCTCTGCCAGCAGCAGTCCGGTTATGATCACAATGTGCCAGTTTTCTAAGATTTTTTTGAAGATTTTTTTCATGTCGTGCAGTTCTCCATTTCAAAGTGATTTGTCTGTAAAGGGAATTATATTATTATACATTAGGTTTGCATTTGAAAGCAAGAATTAGAATTTTTTTGGCAATAAAATTTTAGAAATAAATGGTAGTAAATTTGGCGCGTTTGTGCTATCATATATACAGATGGCTATTTATCAGATATCTGCGGGCTACAGATGGGATAGTTATCATAAAATATAAAGGAAAGACAGCATTTAAAGAAACGAAAGGGGCTTTTGACATGAAAAAGTGGGACGAATTAGTCGATTATCTGCAGGATAAGAATCTGGTGAGCAACGATATTCTAAGCAAATACTGTGTGAAGAGTGATCTTAAGAAGGATAATGAGAAGAAGTGCAATACTGTACTCTGGGTGCTTGCCATTATCGGCGCAGTCGCTGCAGTAGCCGCCATCGCATATGCGGTATACCGCTATATGACGCCTGATTATCTTGACGATTTTGACGATGAGTTTGATGATGACTTTGAGGACGACTTCTTTGATGATGAGGATGATGAGGAGCAGCAGGAGCCTGCAAAGGAAGATGAGTACACAACTGTAAAATAAGGGCTGTGACAGATGAAAGAGTTCTGGGGGAGTGCTGGAAAACGGTACTCCCCTCATTTTCTGTGTATACCCCGGATCGATTATTGGAGGAGTTTATGAACAAAGGACAGGTTTATGAGGGATATGTGGAACGCGTTGATTTTCCGAACAAAGGAATCGTCAGATGTGAGGACGGGACGGCAGTCGTGAAGAATGTGGTGCCCGGTCAGAAAATATCATTTGTGGTCAGCAGGAAACGCAAAGGAAAAGTGGAGGGACGGATGCTCTCGGTGTTGGAGAGGGCTCCTTTTGAACGGACAGATGCCTGCCCGCATTCTGGAGAGTGCGGCGGCTGCAGTTATCAGGGGATCCCGTATGACAAACAGCTTGAAATAAAGGAAGATCAAGTGCGCAGACTGCTGCATCCTGTTTTTGAGAAACAGATGTTATTGGATGGGGGGACAGCGGATCCCGAACAGTATGTGGATCGTTTATTTGAGGGGATCAAGCCAAGCCCTGTACAGTATCAATATAGAAATAAGATGGAATTTTCTTTTGGGGATGAATGCAAGGATGGCCCCCTCGCGCTGGGCATGCACAGGCGGGGGAGTTTTTATGACATTGTATCTGTGCGGGAGTGCCGGATTGTGGATGGGGATTATAGAAGGGTACTCAGCTGTGTTCTCGACTATTTTACAGAAAAGAACAGTAGTTATTTTCACAGGATCCGGCATGAGGGATATCTGAGGCATCTGCTGGTGCGAAAGGCGCAGAAGACTGGTGAGATGCTGATCGCTCTTGTCACAACAACACAGGAGACACATGATCTGGAACCCTTGACAACACGATTATTAAAGTTGCCGCTGACAGGGAAAATAGCAGGCGTTCTTCATATAAAAAATGATTCGCTGGCAGATATTGTTCAGAGTGATGATACTGTTATTTTATATGGGCAGGATTATTTTTATGAGGAACTGCTGGGACTCAGATTCAAGATCTCGCCTTTTTCCTTTTTCCAGACGAACACGCTGGGAGCGGAAGTGCTGTATGAGACAGCGCGTGAGTTCCTGGGAGATATCTCCGGTGAGACAGGGCATGATAAGACGGTGTTTGACCTGTACAGTGGGACAGGGACGATCGCCCAGCTCCTGGCGCCTGTGGCAAAGAAGGTGATCGGAGTGGAGATCGTGGAGGAGGCTGTCCGGGCGGCACGGCAGAATGCCAGGATGAATGGACTCCACAATTGCGAGTTCATTGCGGGAGATGTGCTGCGGGTGATCGATGAGATCGACGAAAAACCTGATTTTATCGTACTCGATCCTCCGCGCGACGGGATACATCCCAGGGCGCTGCAAAAGATCATTGACTTTCGGGTGGACAGGCTTGTGTACATAAGCTGCAAGCCCACAAGTCTTGCGAGGGATCTGGAGGTACTGCTGGACAGCGAATACAGGGTGGAGAGAGCGGTCGCGATCGACCAGTTCCCTGGGACCGTTCATGTGGAGACTATTGTGTCTTTAAGCCGCATAAAATAAGGGTTTTTAGGGGTTTAGAGGGTGTGAAAATGGGTGGTTTGCCACCGATTTGCCACCGCAATTCTGAAAAACCACCCAAAACGTTTAAAGAGGACTGAACAGCGGTGAACTTTTGCTGTCAGCCCTCTTTTGGTATTCTATGAAGTTTTCCGGCTTGCTGCCTGTTCAAAGAGATCAACGGAACGTGCCGCCATGACTTCCGTATCATGTACATAGGTCTGCAAAGTGGTCTGGATGTTAGAGTGGCCCAGCCGGGCCTGCACGTCCTTCACATCAGCGCCGGATTCAATCAGGATCGTGGCGTGGGTGTGCCGCAGGGAATGATAATCAAAGGCAAGCAGCAGTTCCTTGTGGATTACCCTGGCACAATACTTGAAGGAATCTGTGGAAGTGTATTCGCCGTTTCCAGCTATGCAGACCATACGGACACGGGGCAAGGTCGATTCAACGCACTTCTGGATAGGAACAATGCGCTGCATATCATTTCCCTTTTCGTCAACCTCTTTTTTCAGGACGTGGATCGTATAGTATTCACTGTATTTCAGTTCGTTTTTCAGCTGAGCGGTGCGCTCCTGCTTCAACGCCTGATACAGGGTATCGCCAAACTTCACAGTACGCATGGAAGATGCTGTTTTGGTTGTGGTGAAGTACCATGAAGAACGCATTTCCTTTTTCCCGGTCTTTTCCACGGCCTTACGGACATCAGCCCCGAAGTTCCGCTTTACAATCTGCTTGTTTACGGTCAAGGTTCTGTTTTCAAGGTCTATGTCATCCCATGTCAGGGCAAAGGCTTCACTGATCCGCAGGCCCGTATAAAATCCGATCATCAGCGGGATATGGTAACGGGATCCAGCCGGGAACTTGTCAATAATCTGCTGCCATTCTTCCAGCGTCAGAATGATCCTTTCGCGGGGCTTCTTTTCTACCTTTGGGTATTTTACATAGCGCATAGGGTTAGCCGGGAGATAGTGGAGCGGTTCAACGGCATAGTCCAGCGCCGCACCAAACACGGACAGGATCCCGGTTATAGAGTGTTTGGCAAGCCCGTCCATTTTCAGTTTGTTGGCGTATTCCTGCAATGTGGCAGCAGTGATGGCCTTTAGGCGGTACTGGCCGAACCGGGGCTTTAAATGCCCTTCCATGATTCGCAGATAGCCCACTTGTGTATTGTATTTCAGGTTCGGCTTACAGTACAGATCATACCACTGGTCAAGGTAGTCCGATACGGTGATTCCCGAAGGTTCAAACACTTGCCCGGTATTGAGATACTCATTGATTGCTTTGGCAAGTGCCGCTTCCGCTTCCTTTTTGGTCTTAAAGCCGCCTTTTTCCTTCTTCTGGCGTTTGCCGTTAATCGTGCCGAGATCAAAATAATAAGACCATGTTGCACCACGTTTTCTTGTTCCACCTGTCATAAAAATAAGCACATCCTTCCTTATTTGTTTTTGGAAATAATGTGCTTTACTTTTCATTTGTGGTAAATGCTTTTCTCGTCTTTGTATTTTGAAAACTGATATTTAATATAATCAATGATTAGTGATTCTATGTTTTCAAAATCATCTGGACTAATAGCATTTTGGTTGATTTCAAAAAAATCAGCTGCCTGATCGCTGATCAAAAGTTCATGTAATTTAACAGGGATTGTATTTTTAGCAGATTGTATATCTTTTTGAAGTTCTGGTATAGCATCCCCCATTACAATATTAAATTGATCATAAATATTCATACCATCCATTAATTGCGAAGTGGTAACATTAAGGGCTTCTGCTATTTTCTCTAAAGTTTCCAAAGAAGGGTTTTTTTGTTCACCGCTTTCCAGTTTGGAACCCATGCTGTAACTGATGCCGCTTTCAGCCGCCAAAGTTCTTTGGCTAATTTTCCGCTTTTTTCTGATGGTTTTTAGGTTTTCAGACAATCCCATTTTTCCACCGCCTTATTATAACAATATACCATTGACAGTGGGAAAAGTAAACATATCATTTCCATAAATCAAATAATACCATTGACAATGGTACATGTCAATGGTATTATAAAACAAAAATCCCATTGGTGATGGGAGAAAGGCGGTAAGTAAATGAATGATGTTTTAAAAGTGGCAAGAATAAGAAAGGGAATTACCCAAAAAGAATTAGCAGTATCTATTGGGGTGACCAGTAAATATATCTCCCTCATAGAGAGTAAGGATATAAAACCATCACCCAATATTATGCAGAAGATCGCAAACTGTGTAGATGTTCCTGTGCAAGAATTATTTTTTAGGAACATTTGCGGATAAAAGAAAGAAGGTGACGCAAAAAAAATGAATGATTTATATAAAGGCTACATAAAAACTAAAAACAAACAGGCAGCCGAAAAGTTCAAGGACAGGACGGACTTCAAGACGCTGGAACAGGTGCAGTCACTCCCGGAGTATGCCGGGATCCTTGCAAAAAATACTATGTTCATAGACATTGACGATCCTGAACAGTCTGAAATACTGATGGATATTGTGGAAGAATTTCAGCTGAATTGCCGGGTGATCTGTACCAGCCGGGGGAAGCATTTCATTTTCAGGAACACGCAGCTTCACCAGTGCAAGACACATAC
>VSNO01000030.1 GCA_009774375.1 Lachnospiraceae bacterium | reverse complement strand
TACTAATTCTTACCAAAAAAGAGGTATTTTTTTCCAAAGACACAAACTTTTTTACACTACCCAAGAAAATATACAGGAAAACTCATGGACTACAGCGGAACCGTCCTGTTAGTCGGCATCAGCTATGACCGGAAGACCAGGCTTCATCAGTGCAGGATTGAAGATGCAGTCCTTCATGAAAGAAAAATCCCCTGAACGATCAGGGGATTTTGTAACATGTTATTTCTGAACAGTTCCTAAATTCAAAACACCGGTCTCCATTCCATCTGCCGTGATCTGCACTGTACCCTCCGCAATATCGCAAAAGTCGATCAGTCCGGATCCCGCATTCAGACTGACGCGTTCCCCCGGATACTCCACGCCTTCTCCTTTACAGGAAATCACGGCATCCCCAGGATCTACCCCCGCGTACGTTATCTGCGTTCCGGAAACCGTGAACGCTGCCGCCTCCTCAGCCGCTGCGGAGATCTCCACCGTTCCTACCTGCCCCATGCAAAATGGTCTGACGGGTTCAGCGATACCGTAAACTGCATATCCTGTCCCGTAAACGATATCCTGCCCGAAAAATCAACTGTAATGGAGCTGATCCCAGTTCCCGCAACCGAGTACGCTGTCCGCCCATAGACATCAAAGGAATCCCACAACTGAAAGGACTGCCGTACCCCCGAAGCGTCTTCCGTGTTCATATAGGTAAAGCTGTCACTGTAAGGGACTTCCAGTGTATATCCGCCCTTGTCCGCCCGTTGAAAGGATACCGGCATCGTCCCATCCGGACGATTCCCGTCCTCACAGTTGAGGCTGTCGCCCTCCTGGTTCAGAAGCTGGAAGCTTCCTTCCCCTGCATAGATATAAGCTGATCCACCGTCTTCTTTCCCACACGCTGTAAAAGCTGCTGTCAGACTGATGCACAATAGGACTGTCGCTATTTTTTTCACACTTTCCCTCCTTACCCTGCCCTGCAGATGCTGAAACGGTCATGCCAGCAGCCCTTTCATTTCAGCAACGCGCCTGCCGCCTTTTTACTTATATTGTATAACTATTCTGTCATCAAGATAAAGTCGTCGCCGTTCTCTGCAAAACTGATCACATTGGATCCTTTCTCAACATACCGCAACGTGTCATTTCCAATAACTTCAAAAACATATTGACCCCCGCCATAAATAGATGCTGTCAGAATATTATTCTCAATATAATATGTTCCACTAACATACATGGAAGACAAAAGTACATCATTCTCCAAAGCAAATGTGTTGTCTTCCTCATTGAATCGTATATTTGGCAGTACTACTGCATCCTTTTCGGTCTGCAGCACATAGTTTTTCTCTGTAGTCTGGGAAATCCCGGTCTCTGTGCTGCAGCCAGCAAGTATAAATATTACAAATAATAATGGAACTATTTTTCTCATAGATTTCTCCCGGTTTAATTCCGCCATACGGTCCATAATTTTAGAAATGTTGATACACCACACACATTTCCCACTTCGCAGTTACATAATATGAACTATTTTCTATTGTTCCAGTACAAACTGCTGAATGGTTGGCACTTTTATACCAGGCTTTAACTCCTGCGTATGGAGTACTTGAATATTGACGATAACTGCCATCTGTTATATAAATACTAGTATAATCCAATTTAATTAGCTTTACGTTTATACTTTTCATAGACTTATGCAAAAACAGCACAATTAGAATAATAAAACATATAGTTATTTAAATCGGATTATACTAGTACAATGCTACGCCTTCAATTTTAATCGGAATATTATTGTTATTTTCGACAAACACCGAATAAGGACCACTTTCGGAAACCTTAATCTCATTAGTCGATCTTCCGGTTACAGATATTGACGTCAGCGCACCTGTTTCCTTATTTTTTATACCTATTCTATAAGTAACCGAACTATCCGCACACAATGTTACAATTGATATAAAGTCACCTGCCGACTCATCCTTATATTGATAAATATACCGTGTATTCGCATTGATCGTCTCTTCCAGATCAACTTTTGACGAATGCGGCACGGTATCCTGACTTCCATCAATCTCAGCCACACTTCCGTCATCATACCCATGCTCTTCTATCATCGGATCCCAATGATTCTGCGGCTCTGCGATCGTCTCCACCTCCTCCGCCCGCAGCCAGTCCTCCTGCAGCCTGGCTGCTTCTGCGGAAACTGCCGTCGCCGGAATCATACTCATTACCGCAAGACCTACGCAGCTTATTCCTGTCATCCATCTCTTCGGTTTCACGAAACTTTTTGTCGCTGCCATTTTTTCAATTCGCCTTATCGTTTGATATTTATTCTCAGCCAACGCAGTCGTATATGCATTGGCTGCCTCCTTGTCTGTAAGCCTCACCAAAAAGGCGGCGTACTCCTTTTTCGTATAATGCGCATTATCCAGCGCGATGCTCAGATCGCAGATCACTTCCTGCGCACAGTCCAGATCTCTCATCAATAGATTGACCACCGGATTGAACCAGTGGATCCAGGAGGTCACAAGCGCCAGAATCCTCCATGGCAGATCACCGTTTCTGATATGCATCAGCTCGTGCTCATAGATCATATGAAGCTCCGTGTCCGTATAATCGGCAAATGGGAGAACAACCTGCTTTCGCACAAGTCCTGCCGTGATCGGGGAACAGAGCAGATCGTTCTGGCTGAGCGTTACGCCGCCTGCCCCTGCCCGTCTTCTGCACGCCTCAAACAGCTCCAGATACCGTGCATCCTGAACCGGGACATTTCCCCGAAGCAGTTTCGCCAGCCTGCATATTTTTATGCCGTCGCGCGCAACAGACAGACAAAATCCCGCAAGCCATGCGGTTCCCAGGATATTAAAGACAACCGTCATTGATGTGACCGACGAACACACAAACTCTCCGGTATATGCCCTGACCCCATTCTCAAGAGAAATCCTTGGTATGCATACACACGCAAACGAGACCGGCAGCCAGTATAATATCAGCGTCAGTTTCTGAGACGCCAGCAGCAATACCGGATCCCCGGCGCGCCGGATCCTCCCTGCCAGTCTTGTCAGCCCATACGAGATGCTGCCGGCTGCGGACAGAAATGCGATACAGGAGATACACAGCCTAATCCATACCATCCAGCATCCTCCTTATGTGATCCTTCTCCTCCTCCGACATCTTCCCTGTCTCCGCAAAAGAAGCGATCAGATTTCCCATCCTGCCGTTTCCCCAGTTCTCGACACATTTGACGATCTCGCGGCTGCCGTATTCCTTCTCCGTGACCAGCGGATAATAGTCAAACGTCCTTCCCCGCCGCTTCATCTCCAGATATCCTTTCTTGACGGCGCGGCTCAAAAACGTGGAGACTGTCTGTAATTTCCAGTCCTTCCCGTATCTTAGGTTGATCCGCGATGTGATCTCCTGTATGGACATCACATCATCGCTTTCCCATATGACTTTCATCACCAAAACTTCACATTCTGTCAGCGCTTCCTGAGTTTTGTCCTGCAACTTCTGTTCCATATTCGTTCACCGCTATCCTTTCTATACTATTTTTTCTATGCTGTCCCTTTTATACCATCCCTTTTATACTGTCCCTTTTATACTGTCCCTTCTATACCGTCCCTTTTATGACAGCCCTTCTATGCTATCCCTTTTATGCTGTCATTTCTATGCTATCCCTTTTATGCTATCATTTTATGGTTATTCCTGTAGATAACTAAAATATTAATCAACTATATTTTTAGTTATTATATCATATCTTTCTGCAGACGACAACACTTTTGGACGAAATGTCGTTACCATTCAGCCTTGCCGAATGGTAACGGTCTGTAAATAAATAACCTTACAATCTTGCTTGCATATGTCTGCGTTTTTTGACCATTACGTAGTAATTTGCATACTCAAAGACATATTCAGCGCAATAATCGAGTAGGAAAGAGTCCTCTTCCCCTGCTCGCCGCGCCGGGCATCCGCAGCGCATGCTGACATTTTCCTCTGGACGCCCGTGCACAAACAAAATCCCCTGATGTACTCAGGGGATCCCGTTATGCCAGCAGCCCTTTCATTTCGGCAAAGCGTCTGCCGTCCATGATCAGTCCCTGAATGGAACTGCTCCAGATCTCTGCCTCGCCGTGCTGTCCTTTCTCTGATGGATCGCTTTGTGCCTCCACGCTCTTTTCTTCCTCTTCCTTCTGCTCCTCGTCCCCGCGGATCTCCTCGTCCGGTGCGGTATCCTCGTCAATGTGATCGCGTTCGTCGAGTTTCTCCTGCAGCCGCTCTGCCACATCCTCCGCGCGGCTGGTGACGCCGTCCTGTCCCTGTGTCCTCATGATATCGTCCTCGTCAAACAGGGATTGCAGCTCCTTCTCCTGCCGCTCTGCCAACACAAGGTGACGATTGCCGAGATGCGCGATCCGCAGATCCCTCGCCGTGATCCGCTCCTGCAGCGCAAACTCCCTGTCTCTCTTTAAGTCGCGGTATCCGTTCTTCATCTCCATATTCTCGAAATAATCCATCAATGCACCCAGTTTTTTCTTTGCCTCCGGATCGGTTTCCTCTTTGATCCGTTGCTTGAAAGATGCCTTCACATCCTCATTGTTTGCAAGTGTGCTGACAAAGTATGACATTTCCGCGATCTTTTCTTTGATGTTAAAATTGGCGGCATCATTTGCCCGGTATATGTTGATCCGCTCCGCTTCAACGGCTTTGATCGAATGGTCGCTCGCTTCGATCCGGGATGTGCTGGACTGATCCATACCATTCAGGCTGTCCAGCATGCCCATCTCTCCCTTTGCCGCCATCGCTCCGGGTTCTCCTTCCATCAGGCTGCCCGCAGATTCCGCATCCCCGTCTCCGGCATCCTCCGCCGCTTTCGCTTCCTCCTCGTCCTGATCCTCAAAACTCTCGATCATCATGATCAGCTCGGAGCTCTTCTTGCTGATTTCCTCCTGCTGCATGGAAGCCTGCTCTGCCGCCTTCTGCGCATCCCTCTGCAGTCTGCTGATCTCAGACTTCTGCATCTCCTCGAGCTTCTGCATCTCGGTCAGCGCTGCCGCACGCTTCTCAGCCATCCGGGCAGTCTCCTGATGGTCAAAATGATGGCGCAGGGCATACGATTTGTCGCCCCATATGTTGACCTGGTTCAGCAGCTCGTCGTAGATCTCCTCGTCTGTCAACTGTACAGGCTCTCTGGATTCCTCACCCGTCTCTGTGCCGTCCGTTTCCGTTGCTGCTCCCGCATTCGCATACTGTTCGAGCCGTTCCATCGCCTTTGCCTGCCTTGCCAGCGCCATCGCCTCGCCGGAGATCGTGACCCGGACGGACTCCGTCTCCTTCGCCGCGTCCTGCGCCTCCATCATCCTGCGCCTGGAATGCAGTGACGAATCGTTCGTTGTCCTGTGGGCGCCGCCCACAAAACGATTGTTAAAATGACTGTACGGATTGGTTTGATGAAATTGTATCTGCATACGTTCAACCTCCTTGTTTTCTGATGCTGTAAATCCGTTTACAGCGCCCGATATGTACCTGTTTTTTAGCTCCATCCCCGAGGGAAATTCCTGTACTACTGTTTTATTTCCCCACAGTTCCTTATCTCCGGCTATTCTGTCAGCAATTTTTGAACTTTTACATAATGATCCGCATCAATGAAAAGCATTCCTTTCCGATTGCCAGATGTTTTTAATTCCATTGACACTGATGGACTGTTCAGCAACCCTGTAAGGACATTTTGTGTCAACTCATTCTCACCCAAAATCCTGCGATACCCCTTTTCAATCTGATCCTTATCATATTGGTCTCCAACCAGTTCGGATTTCCAGCTAATTCCATCCGAAGGCTGTGCTCCTGTTCGATATTTTCCCAGATCATCCTGAATATTTTTTTGAAGCCTTTCTACCTCATCTGTATAACCAAGGACACCTTTCAGGCCATAGCCTTCCTCAAAGATCAGGGTAATATTCATTTGACAGCCATATATTTCCTGTAATTCCTCCAGATCATAGTGAAAAATATGGGGAGATACCTCCTCGCCATTGTCTGCAAAAATATAAAACTTCTGAACTTCCTTCTCTTCCATTCCCCACTCAAGATGATCCATATGAGTTGTCCACTTCCCACTTTTTCTGTTATTCAGGGAAATACATAGAAATATACCGAAAATGATGGTGATGATCAGAATCACAACTTTACTCCATTTTATCCTGTTATTCATTCCTTTATTTCCCTTCAAGTTCTTATTCACTACACCTTTATCCCAGAAATTAACACCACATGGTGCTTCCATAAAACATAGCGTAATCACATAACCATCCACCAAGAGTATAGTACACAATCTCTGTTTACAAGTTACCTGCTACAGTCTTTATACACCCATATACACCACCTCTTTTCACTAAAATTGTAGTTGCAAATTGTTTATTGAAAGGGACTGATGTCCCTCTAAAACGTATTAGTATACCGCTGCACTTAAAATGTTTATTGGAAAATTATTATTATTTTCAAAAAATGCTGTATATGTTCCGCTTTCAGAAATCTTAAATGCATGTATCAAAGTCCCACTTCCTGATACCGAAACCATTTCTCCCGTCTTTTGATTCTTGATTCCGATCTTATATGTAATTGCACGATCATCACATTTTACTGTAATATCAATTGTCTCTCCTGCTGACATGTTTCTATACTGGTAAAGATATCTTGTATTTGCACTGATTGTTTTCTCCCAATCAACTACCGAAGAATGCGATTCTGTCTCCTGACTTCCATCAATCTCTGTCACACTCCCATCATCATATCCATGCTCTTCGATAGACGTATCCGAAAAATCCTGCGGTTCTGCGATCGTCTCCACCTCCTCCGCCCGCATCCAGCCCTCCTGCAGCCTGGCTGCTTCTGCGGAAACTGCCGTCGCCGGAATCATACTCATTACCGCAAGACCTACGCAGCTTATTCCTGTCATCCATCTCTTCGGTTTCACGAAACTTTTTGTCGCTGCCATTTTTTCAATTCGCCTTATCGTTTGATATTTATTCTCAGCCAACGCAGTCGTATATGCATTGGCTGCCTCCTTGTCTGTAAGCCTCACCAAAAAGGCGGCGTACTCCTTTTTCGTATAATGCGCATTATCCAGCGCGATGCTCAGATCGCAGATCACTTCCTGCGCACAGTCCAGATCTCTCATCAATAGATTGACCACCGGATTGAACCAGTGGATCCAGGAGGTCACAAGCGCCAGAATCCTCCATGGCAGATCACCGTTTCTGATATGCATCAGCTCGTGCTCATAGATCATATGAAGCTCCGTGTCCGTATAATCGGCAAATGGGAGAACAACCTGCTTTCGCACAAGTCCTGCCGTGATCGGGGAACAGAGCAGATCGTTCTGGCTGAGCGTTACGCCGCCTGCCCCTGCCCGTCTTCTGCACGCCTCAAACAGCTCCAGATACCGTGCATCCTGAACCGGGACATTTCCCCGAAGCAGTTTCGCCAGCCTGCATATTTTTATGCCGTCGCGCGCAACAGACAGACAAAATCCCGCAAGCCATGCGGTTCCCAGGATATTAAAGACAACCGTCATTGATGTGACCGACGAACACACAAACTCTCCGGTATATGCCCTGACCCCATTCTCAAGAGAAATCCTTGGTATGCATACACACACAAACGAGACCGGCAGCCAGTATAATATCAGCGTCAGCTTCTGCCCTGCCAGGAACAATACCGGATCCCCGGCGCGCCGGATCCTCCCTGCCAGTCTTGTCAGCCCATACGAGATACTGCCGGCTGCGGACAGAAATGCGATACAGGAAATACACAGTCTAATCCATACCATCCAGCGTCCCCCCTTATGTGATCCTTCTCCTTTAATCAACTATACTTTTAGTTATTATAGCATATCTTTCTGCAGACGACAAGGCTTTTGGCGATATTGTCAACAGCTGCAAATTATGCTATGATAAAAATATTCTAAAGGAAACATCAAGGAGGAAAAAAATGGCATTCCCACAGGAACAGATTTATACAATTGATGACATTTATGCACTCCCGGACGGACAGCGGGCCGAGTTGATCGACGGACGCCTTTATATGATGGCTCTGGAATAACCTTCTCCCCTGCCTGCGCGAAGCACGATGCAAAAGCGCGTATACTCCCCGTAGCGACTCTCGACAGAGAGCTCATGCCCCAGTCTTTCTGCGATCCGCCCCGCTAGGTACAGCCCCATTCCGGTCGACTTGTACCTGCCATTGTGATGGCCGCTGCCTGTGAAGCCCTTCTCGAAAACGCGTCTGATATCACTCTCCCTGATCCCTTCCCCATTGTCCTCAACAAAAAGCTTCACCGTGAAAGCCTCCTCAAAAAGCCCCGCACCCCTTTCTGTTCCAGAAGGCACTGCCCGCCCTGCTGTTTTTTCAGTCCGGAACCGGATATGGTGCGCTCCCTCCGGCTCTGCATATTTCACTGCATTGTTTAAGATCTGGTCCAAAATATAGGTAAGCCAGACTTCGTCCGTATAGACTGTGACCGCCTCCATCTGCATATCAATCTGGAACTTCTTCCGGATCAGAAAAAACTGGTTGTTTCTGATGGACGCCCTGACACATCTTTCGAGCGGGACCTGCCTGATCTGCATGTCAAACAGCGGGCTCTGCAGCCTGCATCCCTGCATCATCATGTTCATCTGCCAGTTCATCCGCTCCAACTGCTCCCTCATGTCAGTTCTGACATCCGTGTCCCTGATCTTTTCGGACAGGAGCATTGCCGCTGACAGCGGGATCTTGAACTCGTGGCACCACTTTGTCACATAATCCTGCAGGTCACAGTTCTCCGCGAATTTTTCCTCAAGGCGCTTCTCCAGGATCAGGAGGTCATGCTCAAAAACCTCGCTGTCCTCCGGTCCATGAAGCGCCTCACCGATCAGCTCATCCTCCTGCAGAAACACCTTTTTCCTGCGTTCCCTTTTCCAGAAATCAAAAAAAGCTGTACCTTCCACCACTGTCAGGAACACCAGTACCAACAAGTCAAGATACAGCAGATACTCCACCCGTGTCGTTTGCATCAGGAATATGAAATACAGATTGTAACTCATTATCAATAGACACAGGACAACATACGCTCTCCACTTTCGCTGAAACCATTTCACGCCTATCATCTCACAAAATCTCCATTCTCCGCTTCCGCCGACGCCCGGATCTTCCTTTGCCGCTTTGCAGTTATGGCCATGTCGTCAGCAGATTTTTATTGAACATAATATCCCTGTCCTTTCCTGGTGCGTATCACATCCTCTCCGCACACGGATCTGAGTTTCGTGCGCAGCCTGCTGATGATCGTGGTCAGCGCCGCATCCGTGACGTACTCGTCCGTATTCCACAGCACCATCATCAGCTCGTCGCGTGTGACGACGTCGGGCCTGTTCTCCGCCAGACGCGCAAGGATCCGCCGCTCTGATCTTGTGAGGTCGACTTCCGCCGGTTCCCCTCCGCATTCCGTGCGGCTGCATTGATCCAAATAAAAGAGGCTCTGCACGGCACAGTCGAAACACAGTCCCCCCGCGAGAAAAATGCGCTCCCGCACCTTGTACTCATACGTCCGCCGCAGCATCGCCTCGATCTTGGCCCGCAGAAGCTCCATGCCAAACGGCTTCTCCACATAATCGTCACCGCCCTGCGCGACCGCCATGATCTTGTCCGTGTCATCGCCGCGGCTGCTGATGTAGATCACAGGCACTTTGGAGACCTGCCTGATCTGGCTGCACCAGTAAAATCCATCGCGGCAGGGCAGGTTGATATCCATCAGGACAAGCTGCGGCCTCATTGCCGCAAATTCCTGCAAAATATCGTCAAACCGCTCCGGCACAACCGCTTCATACTGCCGCTTCTCCAGAAACAGGCTGATCTCCCTCGCAAGAGATGCATCATCCTCGATCACCATGATCTTCAACTTCGTATCCATCCTGACCATCCGCTCCTTTTTCAGTCCATTATACGCTTTTTATCCTGCCATGAACATATCAGATCACAACATTACAAAAATGTAAGAATGTCCAAAACGCTCACGCGCCCCGGACATTCTGTCTCCTATCTGAACTTCACCGCAGTCCCGTATGCCATAACCTCCGCCGCCCCCTGCATGACTGCCGCCGACGCGTAGCGGATATTGACAATGGCGTCCGCACCGAGCTTCTCCGCCTCCTCGACCATGCGCTTGGTGGCGAGCGCCCTCGCCTCGTTCATCATCTCCGTGTACGCTTTCAGCTCACCGCCCACCAGCGTCTTGAAGCTCTGCGTGATGTCCTTTCCGACATTTTTGGACTGGATCGTGCTGCCCTTCACGAGCCCGATCATCTCCAGTTCCTTTCCGCTAATGTAATCAGTATTGACTAAGATCATCCTCTTCTCCTCCTTTAATCTCTTTGATCCTGCTTATCAGAACACCGATCATCACCGCAGCCAGTGCAAGTGGTATCACGACCATCAAGACTTTAATGACTGCGGGAATGACGGGTATCTTCACAAAAAATACTGCGGCTCCAACATAATACAATATCATGATCAGCGCAACCACGACCGGCGCGATCATTTTTTTCCAGTGACCCATACCCACACCCCCTGTCTAAGGAATTGTCATCCTAAATATCAATCTCCAGCGGTTTGTCTATCTCGTCCGAGACATACCTGCCATTTTTTTTCCGCTGGCGCACGCACTCCGTCAGGAGATACTCGATCTGTCCGTTGACAGACCGGAAATCATCCTCCGCCCACGCTGCGATCGCATCGTACAGCTTCGCGGATAGTCTGAGCGGCACCTGCTTCTTGCCCGAATCACCCATAGCATCATTCCCTTTTTTGTCATTTTGGCGATAAGATCCTTTCTGTTTTGATCGCGTGAAATATTTTCTTAATACAGACTGCCTGAGTTCACGATCGGCTGCGCGTCACGGTTGCCGCAGAGCACGACCAGCAGATTGGACACCATCGCAGCCTTGCGCTCCTCATCGAGTTCCACGGTGTGATTTTCGCTGAGACGATCCAGCGCCATCTCGACCATGCCGACCGCGCCGTCCACGATCATCTTTCTCGCGTCAATGATTGCCGACGCCTGCTGGCGCTGCAGCATCACCGCGGCGATCTCCGGCGCATACGCGAGGTAAGTGATCCGCGCTTCCACGATCTCGATCCCGGCCTCCGCCACACGTCTCTGGATCTCATCGCGGATCTTCCCTGCCACGATCTCACTGGAACCGCGCAGGCTCCCCTCGTCCGCGATGCCGTCGCCTGTCGTGTCGACGTTGGGCGCAACGTCATACGGATAGATCCGCACGATATCCCGGAGTGCGCTGTCACACTGCAGCGACAGGAATTCCTTGTAATTGTCCACATTGAACACTGCCTTAGCCGTGTCCACAACCCGCCATGTCACTGCGATCCCGATCTCGACCGGATTTCCCAGACAGTCGTTGATCTTCTGCTTGTTGTTGTTCAATGTCATGATCTTCAGCGAGATCTTGTTGCTGCCCGCCTCCACGGTCGTGCTGCCATTTGCGGCCGCCAGCATGGACGCCGCGCTCACATCGCCGCTCTGGCTCAATTTCGTCTTTGCCGCCGGGTTAAAACTGGTACAGAACGGATTCACAAAATAGAAACCATCCTCCTTCAATGTCCCCACATATCTGCCAAACAGGGTGAGCACCAGCGCCTCCTGCGGTTTCAATACCTTCAGCCCGCAGAGAAGTATGAGGGACACGACCACCATCACAATACCTGCGACGAGCATCACGATCCCTGCTGCCAGCATCGGGGAACTGCTGTGTCTTTCGATCGCGATCGCGCCGAAGACAATGCCCGCGACCGACACTGCAAACAGCAGCAGAATCCCCATCAACGCCGCCATACCGTTCTTTTTCTTTGCCAGTACGTTCTCTTTCATATGTATCACTCCTTTGATCATTGTGTTTATATCTTTTTCATTTCTTTTGATATCATTATGATATCACCACGGGATCAATATGTCAATAGTGATTTTAAAAACCACAAAAAAACCTCCCGGAAATTCCAGAAGGCATTTTCTTCTTATATCATTTATTGTTCCTTACAAACCGCATACTCTGCAAGCACACGGAATATCTTCTCCATATCAAAGGGCTTGGTCAGGTGGTCATTCATCCCCGCTTCCCTTGTCAGCCGGATGTCCTCCTCACAGTCATTCGCAGTCAGCGCCAGGATCGGGATCGTCTTTGCATCAGGCCGCTCCATCGCGCGGATCTGTCTCGTGGCTGACACCCCGTCCAGAACCGGCATGTGGACGTCCATCAGGACCACATCAAATGTTCCCGGAGGGTTGGCACAGAACAGATCGACCGCCGCCTGTCCGTCCGCCGCTTCCGTGACGATCAGTCCCCTCTCTTTCAGGACTTCCTGCACGATGTCCCGGTTCAGCTCGTTGTCCTCGACGATCAGCACTTTCATCCCGGCGAGCACATCATCATTCATTTCACTTTCTGTATGTTTTAATTCCTTATCCATATCCTATTACTCCATCCTATCCATTCTGCAATCTGATCTGCTCCTCCCTGATCGTCGGATAATGCACCAGCTTTTCCCCGTCCAGGTTCTCCCTGTGCATGTCAACTGCAGTGATCTGATGGTTATCATAAGTGGTGTAATAATAGATCCCCCTGCTGGCATTGCAGCATGACGTATACAGCGTCATCTCGCACCTGCCGTCATCCAGCACACAGCAGCCCCGCTGCTGGTCCACCGAACCCAATATGTGAAAAAACTGGCTGATGCTCTCCTGCTCGCCCTCCCCCGATATGGAATTCATCCTCGTGAAAACAGCACGCACAAACCGGGACTGCGACGACAGATCCCCGGGCAGCCCGATCGCGCCCATTCCGCGGCTGTACGGCTCGAGCTCCAGCCCAGGCGCAAATGTGTTTACCGGCGGCTTCGCCGACAGCTGCATATAATTTTTCAGGGCAAACATCTGCTCGTCGAACGGCGGATTGTTTGTGAGCACCCCTACCGGATTGTCGTAGATCCTCAGTCCCTCTTTCACAGATTCCACCGTGATCGTCTCCACACTGTCCGCGATCATCCAGTGCAGTTGTGCCGGGGGCAGCGCATCACTGAAGGGCTCATCTGTGATATTGATCTGCTCCAGGAGTGCCCGCGCCTCCCGCACCGTCGCACACTGGCACAGGATCCACGGGATCATTTCAAACTGCGCGATGTTGTCCTTCTCTTCTTTTATAATGTCACTGTAGACTGCATTTCCCACAAAATTCAGTCCTGCCATTCCCAGTCCTTTTTCGTTGACGGCATCATAGTACAGCGGATATCCCTCCGCCACACACGCCATGCCGATCATCGCATAATGTGTACTGACCTCTCCTTTTTTCCTGAAGTGAAACGGATATTTTCTGGGCGTGACTGTCACCTCGTCCCCATACGAAAACTCATAGTCCAGTGTCCGCCCAAAGTAAAAATCCGCAGTCCTGTAGGTTGCAGCTGTGCACATATTCAGATTCCTCCCGCCTGATACTACAACGATTCCGGCAAATCCTGCCCGAAACAGTCGTCTGTTATATATTATACTTGTTTTGCGCTGTAATATCAATGTAATATGAATGCGGAGCAAAAATTTTTATGCGCTGGCCTTCATCGCGCTGTCGGTCATGACAAGGATATCGTCCACCTTCACGCCGAGCACTGCTGCCAGCACCACCAGATTGTCGATCGTCGGCAGCGCCGTCCCGTGCTGCCACTTGTACAGCGCCTGCGGCGTGGAGAAGCCAAAGATCTCCTGCAGCTCGCGCACAGACAAACCTGCCTGTACCCGCAGCTGCGTGATGCGCTGTCCCGTCTTCACCATGTCTATGGTAGGTATCGCGACCATGTTCTGTTCCTCCTGTTCCGGCACCGGACCAGAACAGGAAGAACTCCTGTATTTTAGTACTTCATCCGGCTAGAAATTGAAGTCTGTGACTACCTGTTTCGCACCATTGCGTCGTTAAAATTTCTAGACGATGCCACCGCATCGCCGTCGAAATTTTGCCTAGCACTGGCACGAACCATGCAGCCCCATACTCCAATTTCTAACTGGATGGAGTACTAGTCAGATGCCTTAAAATTGTAGATCGGTTTCATGATATCAATGACGTCGACGGCTTCCCTGATGACGTCGATGATGTCCGCCAGGGACTTGTATGCCATCGGCGCCTCGTCGAGTGTCGCCGCATTGACGGAGGTCGTGTAGACGCCCGCCATCGTTTTCTGGTACTCGTCCAGCGACAGTGTTTCCTTTGCCCTGGTGCGCGACATCAGACGCCCGGCTCCGTGCGGCGCCGAATCGTTCCACTCCGGATTGCCCTTGCCGACTGCCAGCACGCTCCCGTCCCTCATATTGATCGGGATCAGTACCCGCTCGCCCTTGTGTGCCGCGATCGCGCCCTTGCGCAGGATCATCTCCTCCGTGTCAATATAATTGTGAATGGTATGAAATGCGTCCGAGCCTTTCATACCCGTTCTCTCCAGGATCACTTCCGCCATCTTCTCGCGGTTCCGTCTCGCAAACTGCTGGCAGATCTCCACATCATGCAGGTAGTCCTCGAGATAAGTCCCGTACAGGTAACACAGATCCTCCGGTATCAGGCAGTCCCTGTGCTCCCACTTGAGCCCCTTTAAGGCATTCTGGATCTCACTTCTGCGCCCCGCCGCCTTGTATTCCGCGATCAGGGCGTCCCTCTTCTTAAAATACTCCTCCTTGCCGGCGTGCAGCTCGACCGCAAGCCGCTGGTAGATCTCTGCCACCTGCTTTCCGAGATTGCGGCTGCCGGAGTGGATCACGAGGTACTTCGTCCCGTCCTGCGCCACGTCCACCTCGATAAAGTGATTGCCGCCGCCCAGTGTCCCGATGCTCCGCTCCAGGCGCTTTACGTCTTTCAGGCTCCGGTAACAGCGCAGCGCCAGCAGATCGAACCGCTCCTGCCTGCCCTCCCACACATTCTTGCCCGATGGGACAAAATGTGCCGCCGCGTCCAGTTTCTCAAAATCAATATCGCCTTTGCCCAGGTTGACTGTATACATACCGCAGCCGATATCCACGCCGACCACGTTCGGCACTGCCTTATCCGTGATCGTCATCGTCGTCCCGATCGTGCAGCCCTTGCCCGCATGGACATCGGGCATGATGCGGATCCGGCTTCCCTGCGTGCACTCGTAGTCGCACATCCTGCGGATCTGCTCGACCGCCTCGTCCTCCACGATCTTCGCGTAGCAGAGCGCCGTGTTCACCTTTCCCCTGATCTCTATTACATTCTCCATTACATTGTTCTCCCACATTTTTCTATCCCTTTCCAAAAGAAAACCGCCTACCCTGCCGAAATACTTTCCATACAAGATAAGCGGTGACAACCACAAATATGCCATTTTATGCCCTTACTGCCGTGCGGTTCAGCACACGAACCCCACATCAGAACATTCCAGCCAGCGATCTCTTCTCTTATATGAAAACTTTTCCGAGCATATCAAACGTAGACTCTGTTTTGCATCCAGCGCCTGTTCGAATCCTTTCCTGTGTGAATAACTGATTAAATCGATCGCAAATGTCCTGTTCATCCCTATTTCCTCTCCGGCGTGCCGTGGCATATAACCATACGCCTTTTGATCTATGATGCAACTATACCACAAATTCTATGATCTGTCATTAAACTTGTGGTATAAAGTCAGCAGGTCTGTTTTCGACAAAACCCCACCCATCACTTGACAAACTGCTTCAGCACCGCTATAAAGATATCCATGTTCAGCGGCTTTGAGATGTGGGCGTTCATTCCGTTCTTCAATGCGGCTTCCTTGTCCTCCTCCAGCGCATTTGCCGTCATGGCGATGATCGGCAGGTCTTTGACATCCTTCCGCGGCATGCTCCGGATCGTCCTGGTCGCCTCATACCCGTTCATGATCGGCATCTGCACATCCATCAGAACCGCGTCATAATAATATTCTTCGGACTGCTCCACCATCGCGACAGCATCCGTTCCGTCCGGCGCCGACTCGACGACAAATCCCGCCTCCTCCAGGATCACTTCCGCGATCTCACGGTTCAATTCAATATCCTCTACAAGCAGGACGCGCTTTCCCTCAAAATCCTCCAGCGTCCATGACGCGATCTCGTCTTCCTTGTCTGTCAGATTGTTTGCGGCAAGCAGCGCCGACTTCAAGTCGGACATAAAGAGCGGTTTGGCGCAGAATGCCGTGACGCCTGCCGCCTTCGCCTCCTCCTCAATGTCAGACCAGTCATAGGCGGTCAGGATAATGATCGGCGCATCGCTGCCGGCGACGTTGCGAATCTTTCTGGCAGTCTCCACACCGCTGAGCTCCGGCATCTGCCAGTCTATGATGTACGTATGGTACGCGTCCCCTTCCTCGTATGCCATCTGGGCGCGGTAGGCTGCTTCCCTGCCCGAAGTCGTCCACTCAGACCGCAGACCGATCTTTTTGAGCATCTTGCTCACACTGTCGCACACATGAAAATCGTCATCCACGACAAGTGCGCGGAGTCCGTTGAGTTCCTTGATCTGCTCTGCATTTTTCTCTATATCCTGCAGCTTTAATCCCAGCTCTACGGTAAAGGTGCTTCCCTTTCCGATCTCACTGTCCACCGTGATCGTACCGTTCATCATCTCCACAATATTTCTCGTGATTGCCATGCCGAGTCCCGTTCCCTGGATGCCCGACCGCGTGACAGTCGACTCGCGCTCGAACGGCTCAAAGATATGTTCCACAAACTCCTTTGACATGCCAATGCCATTGTCCTTAATGATAAAGATATAATCCCCGTATCCATGCCGGAACGTCGTCTTCTGCATGATGCGGAACGTGATCGTCCCCCCTGCCGGCGTGTATTTCACGGCATTGCTCAGCAGGTTGATAAACACCTGGTTCAGCTTGAGTGAGTCCGCGATGACGTCCTCATTGACGATCTCAAAGGTGTCAATGAAGAGCTCCAGCTGTTTTGCCTTCACCTGCGGCTGGATGATGTTGACCAGATTGTGCATCAGCTCCGAAATATTGCATTCCTGTTCTTTGATCTGTACTTTTCCGCTCTCGATCCTGCTCATGTCGAGAATGTCGTTGATCAGGCTGAGCAGGTGGTTGCTCGACGACAGCACCTTCTGCAGGCAGTCTTTCACCTGGTCCCTGTTGTCTATATGGCTGACGGCGATCGTCGCAAAACCGATGATCGCATTCATCGGCGTGCGGATATCATGCGACATGTTGGACAGGAAGGTCGTCTTTGCCCTGTTCGCATGCTGCGCCTGCATCAGTGCATCCTGCAGCGCCTGCGTCTGCTCCTTCTGCTTTCTGACGCTCTCTGTGATCTCCTTCATCACGACCATCACCAGGATGTCCCGGGTCTCGTCGTCCCTCGTCATGAGAAATGACTGGCGGATACAGATCTCCTGATCACGGCAGTCCCTGCACCAGTATTCGACGCTTACTTCCGACTCGCCCTGATCATAATGCCCGATCAGATACGCAGTGTTCACCACTGTCCTGTAATCCTCGAGCGAATCACTCAAAACAAACTGCTCCCAGCGCCTGAACCACTCTGACACCCTGCAGGGCGCCGCCAGCTCCACTCTCTGCAGCAGCGATACCCGCTCCCCGCCCAGGTCACGCCGGATATCTTTTTCAATACGGTCCTGAGTCAGGTTGAATTCAAACGTACAGATGGCATTGGATGTGATCGCGATCTGATACTGGCGTTCCTTGCGGTTTGCGACAGCCATCTTTGCCTGAATGTGCAGCTCCTTCTCCTTCACCTCCGTGATATTCTGCCTGATCAGCAGAAGTTTCTCCGCTCTTCCCTCGTTTCGCTCCAGACAGATGATATTGACGTGCTCCCACTCCGGCTTCCCGCCCTGCACCACATGGCACTCAAAACGCGCGTCATTGTGATCGTTCAAAGCCTGTATGAGCGACTCCTGGTCCAGATGTTCCATCAGTTCCTCACGCGCCCTGTCTTCTATCAGCTCCGAGCACAGGTGGCGCACCAGCTCCTGGTACGCGCCTTTGACCGCAAAGGTCCCGTCCTGCGGCGTCGTTCCTGCCAGATACTGGTAAGTGCCTGTCGAAAAATCTACCATGGCAAACCGCGAGAACAGCGTGGTGACGCCGTTGATGATATAACCCATCTCACGGTTCTCATCCTCCAGCATTTTCTTTTCCCTTCTGGCACGGACCAGCAGTATGATGATATAGATGACAAACAGCCCGATCAGCATCATCTCCAGCTGGATTCCCACGATATTCTCATCCCTTATCATCTGCTGTGTCACATTTTTCGGAAATGTCTGCACCAGGACAAAATCATTGTCCGGGAGATGCATGACGCAGATATTGTCGGTCTTGCTGCCGGCAGCGCAGATAAAAGCGCCCTCGCCGCCATGCGCAAATATATCCTTAGCCTTCGCCGCCGTATCCTTGTCGATCACCTTGTTCTTCACCAGCGTGTCGATCAGATCCTCCTCATATATGTTGCCGTCGGAACTGGCGATCGCCCTGCCGTTCGGCATACACAGATACACGTCTGCCGCTTCGCCAAAGTAAGTGGTGGACAGCATATCCTTGAGGTACTCCTCCGCCAGATAGGACCCCCGGAGTACGCCTATGATCTCGCCCTTGTAGCGCAGCGGGACATAAAAGCTGACCATCGTTTCATTGAAGAAATAGGAATCCAGTATCACGGCGATACCGCTCTCACCGCGCATGCCGTTTTTATAATAATCGCGGTCAGAAGCATCCGAAGTACGCCCGTCAGAGGTGTGGTTCACACCTGCGGCATCTGTGAACAGCACTGCGTCAAACAAGGCGTTATGCTCGATCTCCTGCAGCATTTGCTCATTGATGACAGGCTGCTTCAGTCCTTCGCTGACAAAGTATGCATATGTGTGGATCAGCTCCAGAGCGTTGTTCATCTTCTCATTGATCCGCGTCGTTGTCTGACGGGCCGAGTCCGCCGCATAATTTTTGTTCCGCTCCTCCATCCGTATGCTGTTCTGTGTCGTATACCACTGAAACAGCCCAATCATGGCAGCCAGCAGAACAACTACACAAACCACTTCCTGTATCGTTTTTTTCCTGTTTTTCATCAAGACTCTCCCCTCCATACCTGCGAATCTTCCCCCGATCACGAACTATTCCCTGTCAGACTTCTTTCTACAGACCCTTATATCATTTGTTTAGAATATTATACTACCAGTGTTTTCATGCGTCAATCACGCGATGGTCTTCTCCGCTGTCATGTGAAGAAAAAGACGTATGAAATGAAACGGTCCCATTTCATACGTCCTCAATCTGCTGTATTCAGATTCCTCCCTATTTCATCTGCAGAACCAGATGCTGCGGCAGGCCATTGACCATAAACGGCTGGTAATCGCCCCTGATCAGCGGTTCGATGTAGTTGATGAACTCGTCTGTCACATAGTTCCCCTCCTTGTTGACCCAGTCTCTGGGAACCAGCTTCTCATTGTTTGCGATGCGGTGTACGTCGTAGATGCCGGCAGCGCTCATGTACGGATCGTCTGACACGCGGTCGATGACAACCATCTTGCCCGTATCTCCTTCATCCGCCGCCTTGACCGCGGCTCCGCCCACCATAAACGCCTCGTCCACATCGACGCGCGACGCCATGTGGGAAGCGCTTCTCTGCAGCGTTGAAAATTCGATACTGCGCGTCTTGCACCCGATCTCCGCGCCCAGGAAACCTGCCAGGTACGCGGCCGTTCCCTGAAGCTGCTTGTGTCCGAACGCATCGACATAGTCACCTCCGCCTGACAGCTCGCAGACATACCTGCCATCGGCGAGCTTGATCCCCTCGGACACCGCCACGACGACAGATTCTTTCTTTTTCAGCAGCTCCTGTACTTTTTTCAGGAATTTATCGATATCAAAAGGCACCTCCGGCAGATAGATCAGATCCGGTCCTTCGCACTCCTCTGTCCTGGCAAGTGCCGTCGCCCCGGTGAGCCATCCGGCGTTGCGGCCCATCACTTCGATGACCGTGATCATGTCCTTGTGGTACGTGAGGCCCAGCGCGTCGCGGATCACCTCTTTCGTGGAGGCTGCGATATACTTCGCCGCGCTTCCAAAACCGGGCGTGTGGTCTGTGAGCGCCAGATCGTTGTCGATCGTCTTGGGTACACCGAGGAACTTCTGCGAATGGCCTTTGATGATCGCGTAGTCGGACAGCTTCTTGATCGTGTCCATAGAGTCATTTCCGCCGATATAGATAAACGTCTCTATGTCCAGTTTATCCAGGATCTGGAATATTTTCTCGTAGATCTCCAGATTCTCGTGAATCTCCGGCAGCTTATAGCGGCAGGATCCCAGGAATGCCGAGGGCGTCCGCTTCAGGAGTTCGATATCCATGTCCGAGTGGATCTGCGTGGACAGATCCACATACTGTTCGTCCAGAAATCCCTGAATCCCGTGCAGCATGCCGTACACCTTGTGAAATCCTCTCTCCTTGGCAGTCTTGTACACGCCTGCCAGACTGGAATTGATCACCGATGTCGGACCTCCTGACTGTCCTACTATAATGTTGCGTTTCTTCTCCATTTCTTTCTACCTCCTAGTTTTAAGTTCAAAATATTTACATTCATTTTTCATTTATCCCGATCCGCCGGACGCTAACAGGTCGCGCCGCCCACCACGGTCTTCTTCAAAACCTGCTCGCGGTCGATCCTGCTGTTGAGCAGCTTATCCTGCACGTAGTCAAATCCGAGCCTGTCGATCGTGTCCGCAAAACGCTCCCCGGAAAGCCCCTCGTCGCGGAAGAACAGGATCGCGCGCTCCGCCATATCGATGACCTCCTCCTCGGACGTAAAGATCTTATCCAGCATATGTCCCTGCGCCACTTTCTTTCCCCAGCGCCCGCCGATATAGATCCGATATCCCGCCGCGGACTCATTCACCGCGCCAAACGGACATTTTCCGATACATCTGCCGCAGTGGTTGCATGCCTGCGGATCGATGCGTATCCTTCCGTCCTCCATCTGCGCCACATGGATCGGACAGCCCTTCTCCACCTGGCACACTTTACAGCCGCGGCATTTTGACAGGTCGATCTCGGGCACGCGCTGTCCGACGATCCCCAGATCGTTCAGATCCGGCTTCACACAGTTGTTCGGACAGCCGCCGACGGCGATCTTGAACTTGTGCGGCAGCGCCACGTCATGATATCCCTTGAAATACAGCTCGTGCATTTTCTGTGAGAGTCCGAATGTGTCGATCAGGCCATACTGGCACGTCGTCCCTTTGCAGGATACGACGGGGCGGACTTTGGAACCTGTGCCTCCGGTCTCCAGTCCTGCCTCGGACAGGAACGCGCGCACCTCATCGATGCTGTCATATGGGACGCCCTGGATCTCCAGTGTCAGGCGCGTCGTCATCGTCACCTCCCCAGTCCCAAACCGCTCTGCCGCCTCGGCGATCTTCTTCTGCTCCTCCGCCGTGATCTTGCCGTTTCTCGTGATCACGCGCACATTGAAGATATCGTCATAGCGCTTATCCTGGAGGCATCCAAGCCCTTTCACGCGCTTGATCTCCTCGGGGGAAAGCTTCTTTCCGCCCCGCGGCACGCGCACTTCGTTGAAGGTGATGCCGCCCTCAAGAACACGTGTGTTTGTATATCCCAACGCTTTTAAGCGGTTCTGTAAAAAGTATCCTCTTTTGCCCTTCGCACACACGAGCAGCAGCTTCGCATCTTTGTCCAGGCCTTCGACCGGCTCCACCACCTTTGGCAGCTCGATCCAGCGCGCATTGGGGATAGACGGGGCGGGCAGCGCGTCGAGCACTGTGTACTCCTTTGCCGCGCCGGAAGCGTACTCTGACGGGCTCATGCTATCGATCACGCCGTCAAGCTTGTTCTCCAGTATGTAGCACGCTGTGACAAATGGGTGGATCGCCGTGGAGAAGGGCGGCGCGTAGGCAAAATCCATCGTGTCAAATTCATCCAGCTTCATTCCGTTATAAATTCCGGTCACGGCGATGTCGACCATCTTGTCGACTGCCCCCGCGCCAAGCACCTGGATCCCAAGGATCCGGCGGCTTGCCGTCTCCGCGGTCAGCTTAACGATAAAGGACGATGCCCCCGGATAGTAATGTGCCTTATCGTCGAGAACGCAGACGACCGATGTCGCCTCAATGCCTGCCGCCGCTGCCTGCTCCTGCGTGAGACCTGTCCTCCCTCCGTTCAGGGTGGGCAGCAGACGCACGACGCCCGTGCCAAGACAGCCGCCATATCCGGCACCCTGGTCATACATTCTCTTTGCCATCGCGCGGGCCGCAAGATTGGCCGTCGATCCCATCGCCGACCACTGCGGCCTGTCTGTGATCGCGTTTTTCACCATCGCACAGTCTCCGACTGCGTAGATATCCGGGATGTTCGTCCGCATGTTCTCATCCACGATCACAGTGCCCTTGAACATCTCGATCCCCGAATCGTTCAGGAACGCGGTCGCCGGACGCACACCGATCGCAAGGATCACGATGTCCGCCTGCAGGACGCCGCTGTCCGTGTCTACACTCTCGACATGGTCTTTTCCGTTGATCCCTTTGAGGCTTACCGATGTGAGCACGCGCATGCCGCTCGCCTTGAGCTGGCGCTTCGCATACCCTGCCATGTCCTCGTCAAACGCATTCGGCATGATCTGCGGCGCCGCGTCGATCACGACCACTTCCATATTTAATGCCGCCAGGTTTTCCGCCACCTCGAGCCCGATAAAGCCAGCGCCGCACACGACTGCCCTGTGGCACTTGTTAATCTCGGCATACTCGCGGATCGCCACCGCGTCGTCCGGCGTACGCACACAGAATGCCCCCGCAAGACCCACACCGTCCACCGGTGGGACAAAAGGCGCCGCCCCGGTCGCAATGATCAGCTTGTCGTACGTCTCGGCAAAGACGCTGCCGTCCGTGCGCCGGATCGTCACTTCCTTTCTCTCACACTCTACTCCGATCGCCTCGCAGCCGATCTGCACCTTCGCGCCTGTGAGTCCCGCGTATTTCTCCGGTGAGTTTACGATCAGCTCCTCCCTCGAAGCGATGTCTCCGCCGATATAATACGGAAGTCCGCAACCGGCGTAGGATATGTCTGCACTTTTTGTGAAGATCAGCACCTCCGCCAGTCTGTCGAGGCGCTTTAATTTTGCCGCTGCTTTTGTCCCGGCTGCTACCCCGCCTAAGATCACATACTTCATCCTTCATCCTCCTTTGGATATTTTGTGCCGTCTCAATACTACACTTAACTAATAGTATAGTGCAACTTGTTGTCATTATCAATAAAATTTATGCGAAATCTGTGAAAATCTGTGAAAAACATATTACAGAACGGTACTGCGCATAAGGATCCGGCTGCTTAAAACAGCCGGATCCTTATGTATCTCAATATTCCTCTTCGATTTTTTCTTCGATATCGTTGACAGGTCTCTCCAAACCTTCAATCACGATATTGTTTTTCTCCGCATAATCCCACAGCGCCGCGTGGATCGCCTCCTCCGCGAGCAGGGAGCAGTGCACCTTCGCAGGCGGAAGACCGTCGAGCGCCTCCATGACCGCCTTGTTGGTCACCGCCAGCGCCTGCCGAACCGTCCTGCCCTTCACAAGCTCTGTCGCCATGCTGCTGGTCGCCACCGCGGCGCCGCAGCCAAACGTCTTGAACTTTGCCTCCTGTATGACGCCATTGTCATCTATATCGAGATACATGCGCATGATGTCCCCGCACTTTGCATTTCCGACGGTTCCGACACCGCTGGGGTTCTCGATCTCTCCCACATTGCGCGGATTGCTGAAATGATCCATTACCTTCTCACTGTACACAGACTCCTACACCTCCTTCTTCTGGTTCTGCTTCACAAAATCCTCATACAGCGGCGACATGGAGCGGAGCCTCTCCACGATCTTCGCGATCGCCTCCACCGTAAGATCAATGTCCTCCACGGTCGTCTCCTCCGAAAGTGTCAGCCGCAGGGAGCCATGTGCAGTCTCATGGGGAAGCCCGATCGCCAGCAATACATGAGACGGCTCCAGTGAACCTGATGTACACGCCGAGCCGGAGGACGCACAGATCCCCTGCTGGTCGAGCAGGATCAGAAGGGATTCCCCCTCTATAAAGCGAAAGCAGAAACTTGCATTGTTTGGCAGCCTGTCCGTCTCATGACCGTTCAGCCTGCTGTACGGTATCTCTGTGAGCACGCGCCTGATCAGATGATCCCTCAGCGCCGTCTCCTTCGCCATGCGTTCCGCAAGGCCGTCCCCCGCCAGCTTCGCCGCAGCCCCCATGCCAACGATCCCCGGCGTATTGTGCGTACCGGCGCGGCGCGAGCGCTCCTGCGCACCGCCGTGCACAAAAGAGCCGATGCGCACTCCTTTCCGGATATATAAAAAACCGATTCCCTTCGGCCCATAAATCTTGTGGCCGCTCGCGCTGAGCATGTCGATGTTCAGTTCATCCACATCCAGCGGAATGTGCCCATATGCCTGCACCGCATCTGTGTGAAACAGGATCCCGCTCTTTTTTGCGATCGCACCGATCTCCCTTAGCGGCTGTATCGTTCCGATCTCATTGTTCGCCGCCATGACCGTGATCAAGATCGTATCCGGCCGGATCGCCGCCTCCAGTTCATCAAGCTTTATCACGCCATATTCGTCCACATTCACGTATGTGACCTCATATCCCTGTCTCTCCAGATACTGGCAGGTGTGCAGCACCGCGTGGTGCTCGATCGTGGATGTTATGATGTGTTTTCCTTTTGTTCTGCCAAGCTCCGCCGCCGCTTTGACCGCCCAGTTGTCCGACTCGCTCCCGCCGGCCGTAAAATAGATCTCATTCGGCTGCGCACCGATCAGACCCGCGATGCTTCTTCTCGCCTCGTCCACTGCCTTCATGGATTTTCCCGCAAAGCTGTAGATCGCCGAAGGGTTTGCATACTGTTCGCAGAAATACGGCTTCATCGCCTCGAAGACTTCCCCGGATACCCTGGTAGTCGCCGCATTGTCGAGATAGATCATTCTCCTTTTCCTCCTCATTTCCTGTTGCCCACAGTCTTGTCATGCTCAATATCGGCCAGGTCCTGCAGCGTCATCGAATCTATGACATCGTTCACTGCCGCATAGATGCGCCGGTACACCTCGACGGTCGCGCATTTGTCCACGCGCTCACAGGGAAGCGCATGTTCCGAAAGGCACTCGACCGGTGCCAGGGTTCCCTCTGTCAGCCGCAGGATCATGCCGACTGTATAATCCTCTGGCGCTTTCACGAGCTGGTAGCCGCCCTGAGCACCGCGGATGCTCCGCACATACCCTGCCTTGTTCAGCACCGCGATGATCTGCTCCATGTATTTCCCGGATATCTCCTGTCTGGATGCGATATCCCTGAGCTTTACCGTCTCCCCGATATGCCCGGCCAGATCCAGCATGATCCGCAGGGCATATCGTCCTTTTGTCGATATGGTCATACACAGCCTCCTAACATTTCATAACCTCCAGAACCTGTTACCTGTAATCATTTATATCATCTATTCCCTACAAAGTCAATAGGTTTTATGGGATTTCGTCACTTTTACTGTTTACCTGCCGCCGCGATGATCAGAACAGCGCACAGCACTCCCATCATCAACGGCAGGATGAAAGTCAGCACTGACACCTGCAGCCGGTTCCTCTTATAAAAGTTCTGCGCCCTGACATCAGATGCCACCTGCAGGATCCCCTGCAGCGCGCACAGAACGACCGCTGTAACGGCAACCAGATACGCGGGATATACACTCCTCCTCTGCCCATCTGTTTCACTGCCGTCATATCCCGCGGCTGTATCTGCCGTCTCCATCCGCCTGATCTCAAAGTGGAACGTGGATCCCTCCAGAAGTTCCCTGTCAAAGCACGACCGCGCGATCTCCCGCAGGCGTCCGCCGCCGTGGTCTGGTACCTTTAACGCCCCGCTCTGCGCGATATAGTCCTCGAACCATTCCAGCGAGACCCGTCTGAAGATGCGCTCAAATAAGATCTCGTTCACGACAGGCACTGCCACGGCATCCGCATCCTGATAGACACGGATCTCCCTGTCCGCGCGCGCGCTGATCATATCCTCCGCAAGAGTCTCAGGAAGGACATAGCCGCACTCAGCATCCCCTCTTAACACTGCTCCCTGCACTGCCTCGTCGCTCTCATACCGCACAAACCGCACCAGACCGTCATATGCCTCCAGCAGATCCGTGTATTCGCCCGACACATCACAGACAGCCGCCCTGATCTGCATCTCCGAACCCTGTTCAGCTTTCACGATCACTGCGGAGAGCACAGCGATGACACCCAGGCTGACCCACATGCTCTTTCTGTGCAGAAGACGCCGGAACATCACCATGCCGAGAGACGGCACATGGATCCGCACCGCTGCCCCGCGTGTATCTGCAGCCGTCCTGTCCCGCTCACCGAGGTACATCGACACTGTTGTCCCCAGAAACAGGCACAGTCCCCATGCACACAGTCCTGCCGCCACACCGGAAAAAGACTGCGTATCGCCTGTGAACAATATGGTAAATCCCTTCTTGACCATTGCCGCCGGAAGAACTCCTCCGATAGACGCCGCAGCTTTCGGCAGCAGCACTGTCGGGACCAGGCAGCCTGACAGATATGCCTGGAGCACTGCCAGGATCCCTGTGACCACCAGCGCCGACTCCTGTCTTTCCACGATCTGGAAGACCGCCATAAAATAGATCGTCATAAATCCTGCGATCAGCATCAGACTGACGATTCCCTGCCATGTGATCCCGATCGTCAGCACACCATCTGCCCCCGGCACAGCCAGTGTCAGTATCGGCATCAGCAGGACCAAAAGCATCAGCAGACTGCCTGCAAGGCACCTGGCAGCAAGCTGCTCCGCACAGCGCACACCGATACGCCGGTCCGCCATCGTCTGTTGCAGACTGCTCCGCTTACAGAATTTTCCGAAAAAGAGTCCGGCAGCCATCGCATATACTGTAAAAATCGCACTCCCGTAATACACTGCATACGTATCGTTCTCTGTCAGGGAAAGTGTCCTGGTGCGAAACAGCTTTTCCCTTCTGGCAGTCGTCTGCAGGTTAAAGCGGTTGATGTCGTCATACATCGACTGTAAAATATCATCACCATACATTCCCGCTCCATACTCAGCCGACAGTTCCCGCAGGACCGCACCGGATGCATAGATCTCAGCCTGTGCTGTTCCAAGCATTCCCATCCCTGTCGACACGAGCTCCTCAAAGAGCACGCTTCCTGCCGCTCCCAGCCCGCCGGTCGCAGCTTTGCCCTGTTTTCCAGGCAGATACAGCGTGGCAGGGGTATTGCTCCCCGACAGGATCCCGCCGATGACATCCTCGGGAAGAACGATCAGCGCAGACAGCTCCCCGCTTTCCAGAAGCTGTTTTCCTTCCTGTTCCCCGACAGGCTCAAGACTGCAGAGGCTCCTCACGGACTCTATATTCTGTACATACGAAACTGCCAGCGCGGTCAGCTGATCCGCCTCTGCCGTATAGCCGATCTTCAGCTTTCTTTCTTCCCCGTCATGCCTCTGCAGGGCGCCGGCGTAAAAAGCGATCACACCGGCTGCTGCCAGACACACAGCTGTCAGTATCACTGCCCTCTTCAAAATTGAGGGCAGCATGACAGCCGCCCTCTTGTATTCCATTTGTAACCATATCCATTTTTTATTCATTTTCATTTTAATACATCAATCCGCCATACAACAGACCTGTGATATCCGACTCGCTCATCCTGAGGACATCCGTGGCATTTTCCGGCACCTCGATCGTATTCTCTGTCGGCTCTGTCTCGATGGAACCTGTCATCAGCAAAAAGTCCTCGCCGTCGATCGTGATCGCGCCGTGGTTCAGCCGTAAGGTATACCCCTCACCTTTTACAATATCTGTATATGCCCCCTCCGCACGGAATTCGAGACTTGTGCCGGGCACCTCGAGCGATATCTGCAGGTCAAACGTCTGATCCGTATATCCCCAGTCATTCGCATACCAGAAGACGGCCTCGTCATCACTGCTGTCCTCCTGGATGCGCAGTGTCAGATCCTCACTGTAGTAGTCCTCTGTGATGGCTGCAGCCCTCGATATTCCTATATACAGGATCTCATCGCCAGACTGTAGATAAACCCCGCCCTCGATGGAGTCCAGCGTGCGCTCTGTCCCCGAGAAATCAATGTCCACCGCCATGAAATCGATCTCCACATCCTGGCCGGATACCGCGATGTCTTCCGGTGTGGAGATATTGATGATCCTTCCCTTTTTGTCGAGATAGTAATCCATCACCAGGTCCTGCTCCAGTCTGACGCCAAAGATCTGCTCGATCACATGATCCATATCTTCCCTGAACGCCTCGAAGTCGCCCGCATAGGTCGTCTGATAGCCTTCCATAAACGCTCTGTAAGACTCGCTTGCCAGAATGTCATCCCGCACCGCCTCCATCAGTTCGTTGTACGCATCCTTGTCCGTCGTGACCCGCACTCCGCCGTACTCCGCATATGTCCCGTCGAACGTGAACTCCCTCTTTTCACGGATGGTCTCAAACTTCATGGAGTCCTTCATCACAGCGCTGTGTCTGTTCAGGATCTTCGCCAGCTCGCTCTCCTCATCCGCTTCGCCGCTGTCCGGTGTCCTGTCTCCGAACAAGGTGATCCCATAATCCTCTGAAAGCGTTTCTCCGATCAGGGATGACCATGCAGAATTGTTAAAATCCCTTCCAAGATTTGTCAGATCAAGGCTGTACACATCTTCGTGGAACAGGATCGGAACACTCACATACAGTGTGTTGTCCGCTGCCACGATATTTCCGACCTGCATTTCGATCCCGTACGTGCCAAGGCTCACATCGAACTCCGCCATCTTTTTCTTATAATCCGTGACCGCATCCACTCCGAGATCAATACTGGTGATGCCGCCCGTCGCACTGGGATCCGTAAAAGAAAGATCCATGTTGGTATGCACAGGCTCTGTCTCTTTGAGCCGGTTCAGCTCATCGAGTCCGATATCCCCGGCAACCGAGCTCTGATACGCCGCCATCTCCTTCGCCATATTCGCCATACCCTTTGCGAGCTGCTTTTTGGGGTCACCGCCCAGAAGGGACTTCACCGCAAGCGCTCCGATCGCGATGACGATGACCACCGCTGCCGCGCAGAGAATCCCCACGACAAGTCCTGCGCCTTTCTTCTTTTTCGGCTTCTCTGGCGGAGCTCCCTGGATCGGAGGCGGAACCTGCATCGGTCCAGATACCGGCGGCACGGGCGCCGGCTGCGGTTCCGATGGTTTGGTCAATTGCACGGACGCTGTACCTTGTGTCGACGGTTTGGTCAGCTGTACCGGTGCTGTGCCCTGCGGCTGCGCTCCTGCTCCGTACACCGCAGAAGACCCGCTCTCCTCAGACGGCTGCTGCCCTGTCCCGTACAGTATGCTTCCGCTGCCGGAACTGCCCGTATTTGTCTCTAATCTATTGTTTTCTTCCACTTCACTTTACTCCTTTATCTGCTCCAATAGCTCTTCTCCCCGCAAAGTCCTGTCGATCTCTTTGCTCACTCCCCTGTTCAGGGCATACACCCTGTCACATAGTTCCAGATCCATCTCATCGTGCGTGGCGAGAAGGATCGCGCCCCCCGCCTGTTTATATATGCCCAGATACTTCCTGATATCTGCCTTTCCGGGCAGGTCAAGCGCTGCATCCGGTTCGTCCAATATCAGGATCGGCGGATCTCCCGCCAGCGCACAGCCGATGCTCACGCGCTTTTTCATGCCGCCTGAGAGCTTTCCCGCCTTCAGCCGGAGCATCTGCCCGATGCCGAGCACCTTCAGAAAACCCTGTTCCAGCGACTGTCTCAGCGTCTCCGCATCCTGATACCACAGGCGCAGATTGTCCATCACGCTCAGCTCCGGTATCAGGCTGCTCTCCTGCGGCACATACCCCACATAGCTGATATAAGACTGTCTGCCCTGCGCACGGTTTCCGTCAAAATAGATCTCCCCTCTATCTGCTCTCCGCAATCCGGCGAGAATGTTCAGCAGTGTCGACTTTCCACAGCCGTTGGTCCCTACAATGCCGATGCACTGCCCTGCATCAGCTGTGAGATCCACCCCGCAGAGCACTTTCTTTTTTCCATATGAGCTTGCAATGTTCACTGCCTGTAAGCGCTCCACAATACCCCTCCATCACCTGTACCGCCATCCCGGCTGGTTCTATGTACAGATCAGTTGGACAAGATCTGTTTCTCCAGATCCGCAAAGTTCATCTGCTCGTAAGCCGTGTCCAGATCCTTGTTGTTCCACGCGGAACCGGTCTTCTTCCCGCTGAGTCGCGTCGGCTCATTGTATCCGTTTTTCAGGATCGTGAGCGCGTATCCCACCTTGTTCTCGACCTGCTTTTTGAGCGTGTACGACAGGATCTCGACCATCTGTTCGTGCGTACGGTCATTTGCATTCGCAGTGCGCAGGATGTCCTTCGCCTCCTTGAGACTGCAGTCAAAGAGATCGATCACCTCCTGCTCATCCGCCGTGGCGATGACGGACTCGCCGTTCTGCTCGATCGTCTCGTACTCGACGATCGTCCGGTTTCTCTTGACCCGTGTGACCTTAAAACGGACGGCGCTGATCCCGGTCTGCCCGCTCGGCATCTTCTCGTGGATCAGTTCATACTCAAAAGCGATATCCGTGTTTCCGTTGATCTCCTCGTAGGGCTTATCCAGGATCTCCCGCTTGACATTGCCATTTGCGTAGGAATCCGGTATCTTCATCATTTTGCGGAGCTCATCAAAGGCAACCACAAAGACACCGCCGTTGAAGGTTTCCTTGTCCTTTAGCAGATAGTACAACCGTTTTGAATACTTCTTGGTGAGATTTAACGGATACTCGATCCGATAGTACGCCCCCTGTTTGGCGGACATGATCATCTCCTTGACCTCCGGGTGAAGATCGAGCACGATCTTGCTCCTGCCCTCATCCCCGCGTTTTTTCTGATATTTGATCTTGCTGAACCAGGGATAATAGATATCCGTCCCCTCATCCTCCTTCAGGCGGAAGCCGAGTCCCTCGAACTTTTTCACCGCCTTCTGCAGGTAATTGTAGGCATTGGATTCGTCATGAAGATTGTAGAGATGCTTCACATCGTTGATATTGATCTCATAGCGCGTGTTCTCCTCCGTGTCATCTCCCTCGCCGACGATCCCGAGCAGGATATCCAGAATGTCATTCTGCCTTCTGTCAAGGTCATACCTTGCCTCAATAATGGTCTGGGGCCGGAATGCCACCTCAGTCCCGCCTCTTTTTTTCTTACGATTCATTCCATAACCTCTTTCGCAACCTTTTCCGCCAAACAATTTTATCGTATAATGGCTATATTTATCTAATTTCCGGTTTTGTGAAAGCGATTCGCCGGAT
>VSNO01000003.1 GCA_009774375.1 Lachnospiraceae bacterium | reverse complement strand
GTTCAAGTACTCCTCCCACTCCCTGTTCACCTTGTCGGGCGCCAGCCTCTCGGTGATCCGGCAGGCGTTCGCGCGCAGCTTCAGCTCGAACTCCCTGTCCTCAAAGATCCGCCGGAAGGCGTCCGCGAGCGCGAAGGCATCCCCGACCGGCACGAGCAGCCCGTTCTCGCCATGCTCGATCAGCGCCGCCGGCCCCCCGCAGGGACAGTCTGTCGCGATGACCGGGATGCCGAGCGCCATCGCCTCCATGATGGAGTTCGGCATCCCCTCCGTGTTGGAAGTCAGCGTGAAGATCCGCGCCTTGCAGATATGCGCCGCGACATCATCCACATTTCCCGGAAGAGAGATCCTGTCATCCAGTCCCTTCTCCGCGATCAGCTGTGTAAGCTGTGCGCGAAGCGTCCCCTCACCGTAGATGACAAGCCTCACCGCAGGATACTCCTCGGCGATCTTGGCAAAGGCATGGATCAGCATGGCGTGGTTCTTGTTCTCGTCGAGCCGTCCCGCCGCTACGATCAGATCCTCCCGCTGATCAGATATGTTCCGGTTTAAGAACTGCGGGTTCAGCGGATTGGGCAGGATCACACTCTTTTTCCTGACGGACTTTGGAAAAAACGCGCGTGCTCCCTCCGTCTGGAGCACCACCCCGTCCGCAAAACAAAAGACCAACCGCGCGATCATCTGCATCAGCCGCCCCTCGTACTCCATGGTCGGCTCCCCCCTCACGGAGACTGCCACCTTCGACGGCAGAAACGCCGCTGTCGCCACAGCCATCAGATTGTTCTTTCCCAGAAAGGACAGGATCACATCCGGCTTGTACGCCTTCCAGATCTCGCGGAGCGCACCGAACCGCACACAGAAGTTCTGAAGCCTCCCGCCCTGCAGCCGGGACTCGTCCGGCTCGGAGTAGACGCGCCGTATCTCCGGCAGGATCCTGTACTCCCTTTCTTTTTGATACTGGGTCACCAGTATCACATCGTATTTCCTGTCGTGAAAATATTCCGCAAGATTTACCATGACTCGTTCAGACCCGCCTTTCTGGAGGGAACTGATAAACAAAACTATTCTCTTCATGCCGATCCGCTCCTTATGCGCCTGCAGGCATGCCCGGGGGCATGTACGTCTGATACCACTGCTGGAACACCAGAAATGCCCATGCGATCCTGGAATAATTCTCCCCCGAAGCCGGCCCCCTGTCGCCTGTTCTCAGATATCCCTCGACAAACGCATGCACATACTGCGCATCAAAGATCCCCTGCCGCCTCAGATAGGACACGCTCCCCATGTCCTGCAGCCTCTCCATCAGCGGACCGCGCATCCACCGGTCAAGCGGGACACTGAAGCCGACCTTCGGTCTGTCAAGCAGCTCCCGCGGAATGTAATCGTAGGCGATATCCTTCAGTATTCTCTTTTTGACGCCATCCGCGTACTTGTATTCATGCGGCAGCCGGTAAGAATACTCCATCACATTGACATCGAGGATCGGGCATCTCGTCTCGATGGAGTATTTCATCGAAGCCCTGTCCACCTTGCACAGAATGTCGCCGGGCAGGTATGTCTCCTCGTCGAGCAGCATCCTGCGCGCCTGCCAGCTGTCCTCGTGATATCTGGACTCAAACGGAAACTTGAACGCCGCCGCACACTCCGGGATCATCCTCTCGATCACCCGGATATAATTTCTTCCGCCGAGCTGCGTCTGGGTCTCCCTGTCGCGGTTTTCCGCCACGACCTGCACCTGAAAAGGAAGCCTGTCCAGCAGCCTCAGTCCCCGGAAAAACGGCAGCTGACAGACACCGTATGTCATGCGCCCCAGCCCGTCCAGCCTCTGCGCCTGCGCCACCCTGTCGTAGATATTGTAACCGCAGAAAAATTCGTCTCCCCCGTCCCCGGAGAGCACGACGGTCACATCCCTCGAGGCCAGCTCCGCCACCAGCATCGACGGGATCTGCGAGCTGTCTGCAAAGGGCTCGTCATAGTACTGTGGAATGCTCTCAACCATGTCAAACATGGCTTTCTCGTCGATATAGAGTTCCGTGTGCCGCGTACCCAGATGCCGTGCGACCTCCCTGGCGTACCCGGCCTCGTCATAGCGCTCCTCGTGAAAACCGATGGAATACGTCCTCACCGGCTCACTGCCCACATCCTGTGCGAGCGCGGTGACCAGCGACGAGTCATAACCGCCGCTCAGGAAGGCGCCCACCGGAACGTCCGCGATCATTCTCCTGCGGACCGCCTCCTTCAGGATCGCCTTCAGTTCCGCCTTTGCCTCCTCGTATGTGCCGGCTCCCTCGCACTTCTTTGCGTGGTACACCTTTGCGATATCCCAGTATTTGTGCTTTGATATCCTGCCGCCCCTGAAGCGGATCATCTGTCCGGGCTCCACCTTGTACACATTCTCAAAGACCGAATCCGGCTCATTGACGCACTGCTGGTACAGATACCGCTTGACCACATCTGTTCTGATATGCTGCACAAATCCCGGATACTTCATGATCGGTTTCAGCTCTGAGGCAAACACCAGGTTTCCGCCGTCCAGCCAGTAATATAACGGTTTCTTACCTATCCTGTCCCGCACGAGATACAGCTCACCCTTTTCCCGGTCATACAGGGCGATCGCGAACATCCCCTGGAACCGGTCGACGCACGAGATCCCCCACTTCAGATATGCCGCCAGGATCACCTCCGTGTCGCACCGGGAGCGGAACGGATAGTCCCGCAGCTCCTCCCGCAGCTCCAGAAAGTTGTAGATCTCTCCATTGTACGAGATCACCAGCCTGTCGTCGCAGGAATGCATGGGCTGGTGTCCCAGCGCGGACAGATCCAATATCGACAGACGCCTCTGCGCGAACCCCGCGCAGTATCCGCCCTGTGCGTCAAAGATCTCCTCACCGCTGTCATCCGGCCCTCTGTGGTACATGGTGTCATTCATCGCCCTCAATTGTTCTAATGTGATGCTCTTTCTGGATATAAACCCGCATATTCCGCACACGCCTACCTGTCCTCCAGTATCTCTGTGATATAATCCTGCCACTCGCCAAAGATGACCTCCGAGGAGGCTCTCCTGCCGATCTGTGCCGCGTTCGCTCCGAGCCGCTGTGCGAACTCCCTGTCCTCGATCAGTCTGTCGATGGCTGCCGCCAGCGCCCTCTCGTCTCCCACCGGAACCAGCAGACCGTTCACCTCCGGCGTGATGACCATGCGCGGCCCGCCGGGCGGGCAGTCTGTCGCCACCACCGGAAGTCCCAGCGCCATCGCCTCCAGCGTCACATTGGGCATTCCTTCATAGTCGGATGAGTATGCTGCCGCCGCCGCATTGACCATGTCCCGCTCAAGCGTGCTGCTGCCCCCCATCAGCCGGACATACGCCTGCGCCCCCTGCTCTCTGATCAGTTCCTCAAGCTTCTGTCTCGTCCCGTCGTGCGAATCCTGCCCGTATATTTTCAGAATGTGATCCGGATGCTTCTGATGCACCAGCACAAACGCCCTGACCAGCATACACTGGTTCTTGAAATGTACGAGCCTTCCGGAGTGAACCACGACCTTCTCGCGCTCTGCGGGGATGGGATTCCCGATAAACTGGTCCCCGATCGGATTCAGGATCACCCGGGATCTTCTGCGCACATACTCCGGGAAAAAATCCCGCTGGTCAGGTGTCTGGAACACACAGCCCGCCGCGCGCCGGAACAGCAGCGCGATCTGGATCCTGTCTGACAGGGCGTCATAATATCCGATGGGATTGTTGCGCACCGATATGATCACCGGCATCCGCAGCCCGATCGTCGACGTGAGCGCCCTGTAATTTGCCCGCCTCGCAAACGCGATCACGATATCCGGCCTCGTGCTCCTCAGAAAACGCCTTAAGTTCACGATCCGGTCCAGAAACTTCCGGACGCGGCCATGTCTCTCCTGCCTGCTGTCAAGACCGACATGGACACGCCTGATCCGGCTGTCGATCTCATACTCGTCCTCCCCCTGCCACTCTGTCGCGATATACACCTCATAGCCGTGCGCCGCAAACTGACCGGACAGATTCGCCACCACACGCTCCGCACCGCCCCTCTCAAGGCAGTTCAAATGAAACACTATTCTCTTCATCTCACACAACCTTTACCCGGCAGACTCCACCATGCCGGTGATCTGATCCACATATCTGTCCACGCCGAAGTCCCCGGCGCGCTCCACCGCCCTTTTGCTGTACTCCCGCCGCTTCGCGTCGTCCCTCAGCAGGTCGACGATCACCTGCGCATACTGCCGTTCCTGGGCGGTGATCGAGGGCTCCAGGCTCTTCTCCCCCTCAAAGACGGGTGTCAGGATCCCATACTCCGCCTCGCAGACCGCACTCAGGTCGCTGTACCGCTCATAGTCCTCTGTCAGGATCTCAGCCGGCCCCGTCTTACAGTTGACGCTCACGCAGGGCGTCCCGCACGCCATCGCCTCGATCAGCGCATTCGGAAACCCCTCGCTCTGGGAAGTCAGCGCGTACACGTCGGCCCTGGCAAGCAGCGGGAACGGATTCCTGAGCGCACCTGTAAAGCAGACCGCGTCCGCGATCCCCAGATCCCCGGCCAGTTTTCTGTACTCGGCGTAACTGCCCTCGCCGATGATCATCAGCCGCGCGTCCGCGACCGCGCCCTTCACGACAGCAAAACTCCTGATCAGATGCCAGAAGCCCTTCAGGTCGTCCTCCCTGCCCATCGACACGATCAGAGGTCCGCTTTCCGGTTCTTTTTCCATGCCTGATCTCCCTGTATCCGAGAGCGCCGCGATTTGCGCCAGGTCGCAGGGGTTGTAGAGTGTTTCAGACTTTTTAGTCCCAAACACACGGTTGATCTCCGCCTCCATCGTCCTGGTACAGCTTATGACGCAGTCTGCCCTTCGGAAGATCAGCCTGGCGCCCCTGTCGCTCAGCGCACTGTAGCCGCGTATCCCCGCCCAGGTGACATCCCTGCCCTTTGACAGCACATTGGCAATGTTCGCCGTCGTGCCAAAGCTGTAGCTGATATCGATGCACAGTTCTTTTTTCAACTGCCGCAGGCGCCTCACCCGTCTGCAGATATTCGCAAGCTTGCCCAGGCTGCCCCTGGCGGCGCCCAGCCGCAGGTCGATCAGCTGCAGCCCCTCCACGTCATAAAAGATATCCTGTGTGTTGAACACCGCCAGATAGACATCATACCGATCCTTCAACAGCTTTGCCGTGAGCACGCAGATCCGCTCAAAACCGCCCTGGTGGAGCATCGGCGTGACCAGCATGATGCGCTTTCGCCCGTTCTCTTTTCTCTCTTTTCTCTCTATTTTCAAACTGTCCTACACGCCTCCAGTCACAGATCCAGGCGGATTCTTTCCGCTGATATAAAAGGCTTCCATCTTTGACGCCTGTTCCCGCACATCAAAATGTCTCGCGGCGATCGCCGCCCTCATATCCTCCCGCCCGAGCGCCGCCTTCGCGTTCCTCATGATCTCGCCCGCCCAGTTTGCCGCCGGTTCTGTGATGCTCCTGTACGTCACAAGGTCTGTCAGCGCCACCTCTTTTGTGACCTGGTCCGAGACAAGACAGCACAGCCCTGAGGCCTGCGCCTCCACCACGCTGCCCGGCAGCCCCTCGAACACGGACGGAAAGACAAAATAGTCAAATGCCTGATAATACCGCTCCACGTCAAGGCAGTTTCCGAGGAAGCGGACGCGGTCCGCAAGCCCCAGCCGCTGGACCTTCGCCCTGATCTCCTCCTCGAGCTCTCCCTTTCCGATCAGCACCAGCACCGCGTCATCCCGCATCCTGCACAGCTCCGCAAATATATCAATGAGATAACCGTGGTTCTTCATAAAGCCGAATCTGCCCACATGCCCGACCACAAAATGATCGGCAAGTCCCAGCTCTGCCCGCACCTCACCGCGGACTGCGGCATCATACGCAAAACGCTGTGCATCGATCGCGTTGGGGATCGTCCACACGTGTCCCCCCGCCACCCACTGCCTGCCGTATACTGCCTCACCCGCCTCCGCAGAGCATGTAAAACAGTAATCCGCCCTGTATTTTAGCGGATAGCGTATCACTCTTGTCGCGAGCCCTTTGATCCCCTGGTCGACACCCGCACTCCTGGCGTGGGCGATCGTCACCGGGACGCCCGCCCGCTTCGCGATCGGCAGATAGATGGATGCCGTGCTGGTCATATGCCCATGCACCGCCGCAAACTCGCTGTGCTCCCCAAAAAACCTGCACAGCGCCCTCCGATATGCCAGGATATTGTAGACCCGAAACCGCGGGACATGATATATCCTGCCGCCAAGCCTGCGGATCTCCCCGCTGTACTGCCCCTCCTGGTCTGTGTGTACCAGAAAATCAAACTGCACCCGGTTCCTGTCCAATGCCCGGTAGAGCTCCATCACCCTGCTCTCCGCCCCGCCGAGATTCGTCGTGCCGAGCACGTTCAGTACCCGCACCGGATTTGTACGCGTCATTTTTTTAACCCTCTGAAACTGACCAGCAGATATTTCGTAACCGCCAGCAGATATTCCTTTCCGTTTCCGAACAGCCCCCGCCTTTCAGGTTCCACTTTCAGCAGGTCCGCATAGGAAAGCAGCCTGTCCCTGTGCGCGGCAAAGAGCTGTTCGTACCGCTCAAAATCCCCGTCGCTCATCGTGTTCGCGTGGACGACAAATGTCGTGTATCCCTTTTTTTCGATGTTTTTCAGCACACTGCCCTGCCTGTAGGAGATCGGATAAAATATCATTCCCTGCCTGATATAAGGACCGTCTCCAAAGCCGTCCGTCATCCTGCGAAATCCCAGCTTCTTCAGCGCCTTCAGTGTGTTGCGGTCAAAGGAGTGTGCCGGCGCCATAAAGATATCGGTCCGGATACCATGCCCCCGGAGCAGATCCCTGCCTCTCCTCAGCGCCTCATACTGTTCCTCATACGGGATCCCCGCAAACTCCGACAACCGGTTCAGGGGGAAACACCCCATCTTCCGGGTCGCGTACACATGTGTCACCCCATGCTGCGCAATGCACCAGCCCTCTCTCCGGAGCGTTTCCAGATACTGCCAGAAATCTTCGGCCGGCGCCGCCCCAGGCTCTGTGATGTGGAGATTATTGTCCATATTGTCCGGCACTACCCCGATCAGCGGCCGGATCTGATACTGGTCGCAGAGCGCCTTAAACCGCATAAACTTCGCCCAGTCCATATCGGGTGTGATGTCGTCCATCCTGATACTGATCTTCATGATACTGCCCTACAGGTTTGCCCTGTACCAGTCGATGGCCAGTGCGATACCGCTCTCAAAATCATATTCCGGATCGTACCCCAAAAGTTCCCTCGCCTTTGTGATGTCGGCGTTGGAATGTTTGATGTCACCCGCGCGGTCCGGCCCGAAATGCGGTTCCACCTTCTTGCCGAGCGCCCTGCACAGATGATCGTAAATGTCGATCAGATACTCCCTGCCGCCGTAAGCGATGTTGAACGCCTCTCCGGCGGCGTCTCCCGGCGCCAGACACGCCTTCAGGTTCGCCTCAATGACATTGTCGATGTAGGTGAAATCCCGCGACTGCTTCCCGTCGCCGTTGATCGTCGGAACCTCCCCGTCGAGCAGCTGCTTGATAAACTTCGGGATCACCGCCGCGTAGGCGCCGTTCGGGTCCTGCCTGCGGCCAAATACATTGAAGTAGCGCAGGCCGTAGGTGTCGAGCCCATAGAGTTTCTTGTAGAGCCTCCCGTACTCCTCATTGGTGCGTTTGGTGAGCGCGTAGGGCGACAGCAGATTCCCCTCCTGCCCCTCCTTCTTCGGAAGGACAGGGTGGTCGCCGTAGACGGATGAACTCGACGCATAGACAAACTTCTTCACGCCGTTCTGCCGTGCCGCCTCCATCATGTTCAGCGTTCCCATGATATTGTTCTGTTCGTAGAACAGCGGCATCTCGATACTTCTGGGCACCGACCCCCACGCCGCCTGATTCAGGACATAATCTGCACCCTCGCACGCCTTCATGCAGGTGTCGGGATCCTTGATGTCCCCTTTGATAAACGTGTAATTCGGCCTGTCCATGAACATCTCTACATTCTCCTTCCTGCCTGTGGAGAGATCGTCGAGACACCTCACCTGATACCCCATATCGGTCAGCGCCTCACACAGGTTCGACCCGATAAAGCCGGCGCCGCCCGTCACAAGAAACACGCTGTCCTGATCAAAACTCAATTCCTTATATCCCATATTCTCAACCCTGCCTTTCCCATTATCTCTCTTAATTCCAAAAATCCTGCCATATAAAATAACGGTAGGTTGTATATCATGTATCTGGAGATACACTGTATCATCAGTGCTGTGGCACAGACATTCCCCGCGATGGTGAGCAGTACGACCGCCATAAAGGACGCTGCCCTGCTCCCCGGATCCCGTCTCCACAGCATGACCGTCAATGCCGCAGCCGCTATATAGATCAGGACAGCATACCATGCCAGAAATGAATTCTCATACGCGACCGTCCTGATAAAGCCGAGCGCAGCCACACTGAGATAATTCCACACATATCTGCCAAGGACCTCCGGCATCAGCTCCGCGGAGAGATCCGCGGCGACCTCGTCGAGCGCGATCATCAGCTCCTGATAGCGGTCCGCGTAGATTCCCTGCTTCTCACCCACATACTGTCTGGCCGCGTCCGAAAAATAGGTGAAATTCAGCTCGTCGTGGCACTCTTCATGATGCCTTGCCCTGCCCAGAAGCCCAGGCGGCGCATACTTGTAATTCATCCGGTCCGCGTCTGCCCTGTCGTACATCTCGTAAAATACCGCACGCAGCTCATCGTCGGCGATCGCCTCACCGTCCGCCCTGTCCGCCACATACAGGACATTGGCAAACGACATGGCTTTTCCGGACGCCGTATCCACAAACAATCCCTGCTCACAGTAGTTATACACATGGATCAAAACGCTTCGGGCCGCGAACGCGATGATGAAAGCCGCCAGAATGACAACAAGCCCCTGTTTTCCGATATTTTCTGCCAGCACAAATGTATTTTTGCCGTCCTGTGTCCTGTCTGTCGCGGCGATGCCATTTTTTACCGCCAGGACATATGCCGCCAGGAACCACACGACAAACAGCACCATCATCTGACCGCGGATCAGGGAGAGCAGCAAAAAGAATACAAGCGTTCTAAAACCTTTTTTTCCAACAGGTTTTCCCGACCATATCATGTCCAGCAGGCTTGCAAAAGCCAGCGGATAGAGCGAGAACAGGATCCCTTCTGTCATCAGTGCGTTCGTCAGCACCAGGTGCGTGCTTGCAAACACCGGCGTCATAATGTGCGGCACAAGCAGGATCCCTGCAAAAACCAGCGACTCCCACAATTTCAGATGAAACTGTTTTCTCATAAATCCGATCACGGCGGTGTTGGCCGCTGCCGCCAGCAGATTCTGAATCAATATGATCATCTGGTAATGATACTGCGGCGATATCGCACGGCAGAGCTGGATCAGCAGCGCATACACCGGTTCCCGCATGATCATCTGGTTCTCATACTGAAACGTGTCCCCCACATACAGCGGTTCGCCCGTCACGAACAGGTATCCGAAAAAGGATAAAAATAGTAATGCAAATAGTAAATCGCGCTTATCGAAGCGCCTCAAACTTTTCAAGCCTGCAATCTCCAACAATTATAATCTCCAATAAAGGTAGCCGGCATCCACATACGCCTTCTTGTCAAGGATCCCCTTGAGGTCCGTCAGCACCTTTGGCTTGCCGTGATCCGCATAGAGCGCATCCAGATCCGCCATGTCAAGGGACTTGTATGCCTCGTGGGCAACTGCGAGGATCACCGCGTCACAGTCCCTGATCTCCGCCATCGGTGTGAACGTGATCCCGTACAGGCGCTTCGCCTCGTCAGCATCCGCATTGTCATCCGCCACCTGCGCCGTGATCCCATATTCCTTCAATTCATTGTATATATCAATGATCTTGGTATTTCTCGTGTCAGGACAGTTCTCCTTGAATGTGAATCCGAGTATCGCCACCTTGGCGCTCTTTACCGGAATATCCGCCCTGATCAGGTTCTTGACAAGGTTCTCTGCCACATATTTGCCCATATCGTCATTGATGCGGCGCCCGGAGAGGATGATCTGGGAGTGGTATCCCAGCTGCTCCGCCTTGTAAGTCAGGTAATACGGGTCGACGCCGATGCAGTGTCCGCCGACAAGTCCCGGCTGGAAATTCAGGAAGTTCCATTTCGTGCCCGCTGCCGCCAGCACCGACTTCGTGTCAATCCCCATCCTGTTAAAGATAATGGACAGCTCGTTCATAAATGCTATGTTGATATCCCTCTGGCTGTTCTCGATGACCTTTGCCGCCTCCGCGACTTTGATGGACTCCGCGCGGTAGACGCCCGCCTCGACCACAAGCTCATACACATGTGCGATCTCATCGAGCGTCTCCGCGTCCATACCTGACACGATCTTGGTGATCGTCTCGAGGCGGTGCACCTTGTCGCCCGGGTTGATGCGCTCCGGCGAGTAGCCGATCTTAAAGTCGACACCGCACTTTAATCCGGACTCCTTCTCGAGGATAGGCACACAGATCTCCTCTGTGACGCCCGGATATACCGTCGATTCAAACACGACGATGGAACCCCTGGTGAGATTCTGCCCGAGGATGCGGCTCGCCCCCTCGACCGGTGTCAGATCCGGCGTGTGGTCGTCATTGACCGGCGTCGGAACGGCCACGATATGGAACTTCGCCTCCCGCAGCTTTGACGCGTCAGCGGTGAACTCCACCTTTGTGTTGCGGATCACCTCGTCGCCAACCTCCTTCGTGGGATCCACGCCCGACTTGTACAGGTCGATCTTCGCCGCATTCAGGTCGAATCCCACAACCTTGATCTTTCTGGAAAATGCGACCGCGATCGGCATTCCCACATAGCCAAGCCCCACCAGCGACAGTTTCTCTTTTCCACTCAAAATATCCTGATATAAACTCATTTCTTTCTCTCCTTTTATCAATATGATCCTGCTACAGTCCCGCAAGCTCGTCTCTGTACGCCTGCAGAACGATATTCCTGTCAAAATGGTCTTCCACCCATTTTCTGCCAGCCCTTCCCATGCGCTCCCGCTCCTCACCGGACAGAGCGAGCACCTTTTCCATGGCCTGGACAAGCGCATCCGCGCTTTTTATGGCAAAGCCAAAGCCGCTCTCTCCCTCACAAAAAGTTTCCACGCAGCCGCTGATCCGGCTCGCAAGCACCGGTCTGCCGCAGGCTGCAGCCTCCAGGAGAACATTGGACAGCCCCTCGTGATAGGAAGGGTGCACGATGACATGACTCTGCGCCATGACCTCCCCCACATTGTCGATATGGCCAAAATACCGGATGATGCCGCTGTCTTCAAGCTCCCGGATCACTGGCTCATACTGTGCCCTCGACTCCTCCTCATACTCGCCGGCCAGCCAGAACCGAATCTGAACGTCCGTTTCCGCCTGCCTGCGCACCATGACCCTGGCCGCCTCAAGATACTCATCGATCCCTTTATCTCTCATGATGCGTATCACCGCCAGGAAAATGATGCCCTCCGTCTCCGGCGGATAGGGCGAGAATGTATGTTCACACAGATTGACGCCGGATCCCGGCAGCAGTCCGCTGTTGTGCACCGCGATCCCGTGGCGGTTCATGAACTCCCTGTTTTTGGCGTTCTGAAAAAAGACCCGCTCTGCTTTTTTCATCGATATCTTATAAAACCGCAGAAGGATCCTGCTGAGCGCCCCCCCGTCCTCGATGGCAGTGCCCAGTCCTGTCACATTGCACAGATACGGCACATGTCCCAGCCTGCAGGCGAGGCCGCCGTAGAGGTTTGGCTTGATCGTGTAGGTCAGCACGGCTCCCGGCTGATACTGCTTCAGAAGCCTCCGGTAATCCAGAAACAGTTTCAGGTCTCTGGCGGGATTGTTTCCCCTGCGCTCAAACGGTGTCTCGATGATCCGGACTGCCCTGCCGCCGCACCGCAGGGATCTGAGCTTGTCCACGTTCTCGTCAGGAGGCAGGGATACATACACGGTATGCCCTTCCTCCAGAAATGCCAACAGGAGCTCCTTTCGAAACAGCCAGAGTCCGTTGGCATAGTTGGTCAGAATCAGTATTTTCATCCTTCTATATTCATTTCCTTCTTATAATACTGTCATCGCCGCCTGTATGTCACTCAGCTTCCTGATCACCACGCTGTCATACATCATCATGACGATGCCCTCCTCATACCTTCCAGTATGGTCGTCATTGGCAGTTTTTTCCTTTACATTATGATAAATAAATGCGGGAAAGTCAACCCCTGATCCATACGCGTGCAGATAAGCGCCGCCAAATCTCGGATTGATCTCCGACAGATAGTACCTCCCGTCCTGATAAAACAGATCCATGTCGAGCGGTCCGTTAAACCGAAAGGCCTTCAGCGCGTCCCTCACAAACGCAAACAGCTTCTCGTCCTTGAAGGAGATGGTCTTGTTCGCCCCGCCGATCGTCGTCGAGATCTTCTTCTTCGAAAAAATGGCGACCGGCTCATGACTGACCGTATCGACATAGACGTCCGCATCCAGATCCTCGCCCGTCATCAGCTCCTGTATGATCAGCGATGTGTCAGAGGCGGTGACTTCCTCGAGCATCTCGTACGTGTCCACGCGTCTGGCGCCGACACTGCCGCTGCCGGTCCGCGGCTTGACAAACACCGGAAATCCGATCCTTCCCTCATCGTACGCTGTCTTAAACTCCGCAAAGCTGCCGTATGTCTGGATCGTGTGAATCCCCTTTTCAGCGAGATACCTTGCCATCTCGTACTTGTCAAAACAGAGCTCAGCCGTCTCCTTATAAGGTGCGAGCACTGTGATGCCGAGCGCCTCGAACGCCTCCCTGTTCGCCGCCAGAATGGCGATCTCCGGATCGATCAGCGTCGTGACGGCATCAATGTGCTCTTTCCTGCAGATTTCCAGGATCATCGGAATATATGCCGGATCCCTGATCAGCGGCACCTGATAGCTGACATCGGCAAACTCCAGCGCGGGCGCATACGGACTGTTGTCCGTCACGACCAGCCTGACCTTATCGCCGAGCGTTTTCCTGAAATCCTTCAATAGCTCGCAGCGCCTTCCCACGCTGCAGAATAATATATTCATAGCCTTAATCTCCTTCTGCTTTGTTCTTTGTCCCTGTAAACGCCTCCATCGTGGCATCCGTCGCACTGTTGATGTCACTGTGCCGGAGCACCACCGCGACGGTCTGGAACAATATCTTCAAGTCCATCAAAAAGGAAATATGATCTACATAGTACACGTCATATTCAAAGCGCTGTTCCCATGTGATCGCATTTCTGCCGTTCACCTGCGCCCAGCCTGTCAGCCCCGGCTTCACATCATGCCTGCGTCTCTGCGATTCATTGTACAGCGGCAGGTACTTGACTAGGAGCGGACGCGGCCCGATCAGGCTCATATCTCCTTTCAGGATGTTCCACAGCTCGGGAAGCTCATCGAGGCTTGTCGCGCGCAGCGCCTTTCCGAATCTGGTCAGCCGCACCGCGTCCGGCAGCAGTTCACCGTCAGCGCCGCGGGCATCCGTCATGGAGCGGAATTTGCAAAGCCTGAACACCTTTTCGCGATATCCCGGTCTGTCCTGGTGAAAGATCACCGGCGAGCCGAGCCTGGTGCGCACCAGCACCGCGACGACCAGCAGGACCGGGCTCAGTACGAGGAGCGCCGTGAATGATATGGCAATATCCAGCAGTCGTTTTATATATTTCTGATACATATGCCCCAACTCCCGTTATCTGTTAAAAAGTCCTCTCACGATACCGATCACCTGATCCATGTCTGCGTCCGTGTTCTTGATATCGCTCGGCAGACATACGCCGCGGGCAAAGATATCCTCACTGACGCTGACGCCGCTCTCATTGTGATTAAAGAACTCATATCCCGCAAAGACGGGCTGCAGATGCATCGGCTTCCAGATAGGACGGGACTCAATATTCTCAGCGTCGAGCGCGTCCATCACCTGGTCGGGCGTCACATCACAGCCCTCGCGGATCGTCATGCAGGACAGCCAGTTGTTGGCATCCCCTCTGGGATTTAAGGGATTCATGGAGATCTCCCTAATGTCCGAGAACGCCTCCCGATATCTCTGGTAGATCGCCTTCTTCAGTCTCAGATGCTCCTCCAGATGCATCAGCTGCCCCCTTCCGATCCCGGCGATCACATTACTCATCCGGTAATTGTAACCGATCCTGGAGTGCTGGTAATGCCTCGCCGGATCTCTCGCCTGTGTGGAGAGGATCCGCGCCTCCTGCACCAGCGCCTCCTCCCCGGAGACGAGCATTCCGCCGCCGGACGTCGTGATGATCTTGTTTCCGTTAAAAGAATAGACTCCGATGCGGCCGAAGGTTCCCGTATGCTTTCCGTCATATGTAGAACCAAGCGACTCCGCAGCATCCTCCAGGATCGGTACGTTGTGGCGCTCACATATGCGCATGATCTCGTCCATCTTCGCCGGAGTGCCGTAAAGATGCACGACTACCACCGCCTTAGGATGCGGATATTTTTCAAAAGCCTTCTCGAGAGCGGCAGGCGACATATTCCAGGTGTCCGGTTCCGAATCGATGAAAACCGGCACTGCCTTCTCGTACGCGATCGGATTGCAGCTTGCGGAGAATGTCAGCGACGACACAAACACCACATCGCCCTGTCCCACGCCCAACAGCTTCAGCCCCAGATGGATCGCCGCCGTTCCGGCGCTCAGCGCAGCCGCATAGCCGCAGCCTGTGTACGACACCATCTCCGTCTCAAAATTGTTCACATTGGGTCCCAGCGGCGCCACCCAGTTTGTGTCAAACGCCTCCGCCACGAACCGCTGTTCATCCCCGTGCATTGTCGGGCTCGACAAATAGATCCTCTTCATAATACTCCTCCTCTATGTTCTTATCCTATTTCTATTTTCTGCCTTTATCCCTGTTTCAATACCTGTTTCTGTCAATGCCCTGTTTCCTGCGGGGCATCTGAACTCTGGGGCGAATAGGTCGGCACGATCTCCTGTATCAGCGGGCGAACGTCATCGCACTCGCTCTCGACTGCCTGTTTCAGATGATTGAGCTGCACATAGAACTGCGGTTCGTCGAACTCGATCGGCCTGCCAACATGGATCAGCTTGTTCTCCGTATCCATCAGCCCTTCCTCGCTCATCAGCAGCTCCTCATAAAGCTTTTCCCCGGGTCTCAGCCCTGTAAACTCGATCTTGATATCTTCATCAACCTTGTAGCCGGACAGCCGGATCAGGTTCTTTGCGAGATCGAGGATCCTGACAGGCTCTCCCATGTCGAGGACAAAGATCTCCCCGCCTTTGGCATACACGCCTGCCTGGAGTACCAGCGACACCGCCTCCGGTATCGTCATAAAATAACGGATGATATCAGGATGTGTGACTGTCACGGGGCCTCCCGCCGCGATCTGCTTCCTGAACAGCGGGATCACGCTGCCGTTGCTTCCCAGTACATTCCCAAAACGGACTGCCACAAACTCTGTGGGGTAGTGACGGTTGTAGGTCTGTATGATCATCTCACAGATCCGCTTGCTCGCACCCATGATATTGGTGGGGTTCACCGCCTTGTCCGTGGAGATCAGCACGAACTTCTTCACACCGTTCTGCACTGCCGCCTGCGCTGTCTTCCATGTGCCGAAGACATTGTTCTTGATCGCCTCATTCGGACTCACCTCCATCAGGGGCACATGCTTGTGTGCAGCCGCATGATAGATGATATCCGGCCGGTATTCCTCCATGATGTGATTGATGCGGTTCGTGTTCCGCACAGAGGCGATCAGCACGACCAGATCAAGTTTGGGATATTTGTGCTTCAGCTCCTGCTGGATCTCATAGGCATTGTTCTCATAGATATCCACGATGATCAGGCGCGCAGGTCTGTGTCCTGCGATCTGGCGGCAGAGCTCGCTTCCGATCGAGCCGCCTCCCCCCGTCACCATGATGGTCTGTCCCTTTACATAATTTAATATGGAATCCAGGTCGACCTTGATCGGATCGCGCCCCAGCAGATCCTCGACATCCACATTCCGAAGCTTGCTGACGTTGACCTCCCCGTTCACCAGCTGATAGATCCCGGGCAGCGTTCTGAGCTTACAGCTCGTCTCCTTGCAGATCTCGACAAGCGCCTTCATCGTCGCGCGGTTCGCCGACGGTATCGCGATAAAGATCTCGTCGATACCGTACAGCGCCGCATATTCCACGATCCTGTCACGCCCGCCGACAATCTTGATCCCCTGTATGAATCTGCCCCATTTGTGCTCGTCGTCATCGATGATGCACTTGATCGTCATCGTGCTGTAGCTGCTGTTTGTGATCTCCTTGATGACCGTGTTCCCGGCGTCCCCGGCTCCGATGATCATCACGCGCGTGCCGTTCTTCCGGTTCTGCGCCTTGTGGCGCATACCGCGTATGATCCGGTAGGAAAACCGGGTTCCGGTAGTCATCCCCGTGAGCATCAGCGCATACACAAAATAGTAGCTCCTCGGGATCGGATACCGCATAAGCTTCATTCCCACAAAATCCAGTATCGCGCTCAGGATACATGCCGCCAGGATATTCTGCACCTCCGCCGTCCCGGCAAAGGCCCACAGACTGTGATACAGCTTAAAGGCATAGAAAACGGCGAGCGTCATGATGACATTGACGACCATGAAATCCCACGCCGAGTTCAGATAGACCTCGGGAATATCCCTGTAATTCAGTTCAAAGCGGATCCACAGCGGCGCGATGCTTGCAACACATACTGTCATGATATCGAGTATCACAAGCACGATCCTCCTCTGTACAAGCTGTGGATTGATATGATTCAATAATTTCATAATACTGCGCTCCCCTATTTTCCCTGTGTGTCCGCGCGCATCAGGACCATCTGCATCAGTATAAAGCTAAAGCCCGCAGGAATACACGGATGATACGCCCACTCCGTCAGGCTGATAAATCCAAACACAATGACCATAGCAAACGGCACAAACACGATGCTGTATTTGTTCCCATAATCCAGGGCAAACCGGATCGACCGCCACAGGGTCGCCGCGCACAGGACCAGGAACAGGATCCCCGCGATCAGCCCGAAATTGTACGCCACCTGCAGATAGGAATTGTGCGCATGGGCGTACTCGTCGCCTTTTCTGTCCAGAGGTCCCATCCTTGGATGCCCGCCAAACCCGATCGCCTTTATATAATCGCCAAAAATTTCAAACCTCCCGTTCGAGATATCATGTCCATCTGCATCCTCCGCCTGATCATGGTCTTCCGAAAACGAAAGCCTGCCAAGCCCGGCCAGCCCCTCCCCCGTATAGACAAGCGTCCCGGTCTCCCGCCAGCAAAGGTTCCCTGCCTCTTGCGCGTGCGCCTGTTCCGTCGTCTGGAACCTTCCAAACAGGGTCTGAAAAAAGCGCCGCACTGTCATATATTTGTCCGAGTCGATCGGATCTCCCTCATAGACCATAAAGGATCTGTCCTGAAATTCAATATCGTAGCGCACAGGATCGTTTACAACTGCCGGAACCATGCGCACTGCCGTAAATACCATCGGGAAGCTGACAAGGCTCACTGCCGCCAGGATGACGAGTTCTGCCGCGATCCTCCTCGCAGTCTTGCGGTACACCACCGCAGCCAGCGCCGTGATCGACAGCAATGTCACCGCGGTTGTCAGAAACGCCGTCCTCGACATGGTGAGCAGGATGAACCCGACCGCGCAGACCACCGCAAAATATTCCGGAAAACAGAGGCGGAACATGCCTTTTCTGTTCTTCAGCTTTCCGTACAGCTTTGCGAGCGCACTGCCAAAGACGACCGCAAGGTACATTCCGGTGCATGCGACCGTGTGGAATATTCCGCCATACCGGTAAAGCATCCAGTAGTGATGCGGCCTGTGCGCAAAACAAAACATAGTTACCAGCATAAAGCTTAGCAGAACGCCATTACTAAAATTCTTTAAAAATCTGCATTCCATCAAAAAAGAGTTTGGTGCAAACAGAAACGCTATGAACGGAAGTGTCGCCGTAAACACCCATACCTTCTCGTACCGGTTGACATACATTAACAGCGCAAATAACACCCACAATGTGATAAATATGATCTGTTGTCTGGAAAATGTCATTGCTCTCATCCGCAGCAGATCATACAAAATATTCAGTATCAACACCCCCCATGACACCACAACACCACAGCTGAGGCGTGCGAGGAGCAGCGTGTTCTCATCGATACCATTCTTCCTGCAGTAAAACACCGAACCAACAGCACCCAGAAAAATCCATATGCCGCTATACTTATTTATAAACTGTTTTTCGCTATAATTCATTAGCAGAGCAATTGCCAGAAAAATCAACATCCATCTGGTATTGGTGTAATGATAATAATTTCTGTCCGCATTTACATACTGACACAATGCATAAAACAACAAACCGAAGCACACTGTCTGAATATAATTTCTCCAGATCAGAGAAACCTGCCCTCTGGCAGACACCCTCGTCCTGTCTTTTTTTTTCGGATAAAGAATCGGAATCCACAATGCAGAGAACACCCACAGCAAAGCAACGATAATTCCTATCAGGAAAAAAATTCTGTCCCATAGCTCTCCGCCAAATCGATTTAATATAACAGAATAAACAATCAAAATCAGGGCTGCGAGAAAAGCAATACCGCTTATCCCCATACAAAAATACTTTCTTACATTTTCTTTGTTCCCTTCAAATCTTTGATCATATATCATCATTGCGCAATATACAAGAAAATATACAAGCAATGAAAAGCCCAAAATCAAGAGATCACATAAAAGAACACCGATGATCGTCAATGGTCTGGAGTAGTCAAAATCAGCGATCAGACTCTTATCACTATTGTAAATACCATCAATATATAAAACACCATTCTCTGTCTGTGCCAAAGTATTCCGATCTGCAATTGGAAGCTCATAAACCGCATGACTTTCCTCGGATACCAGAATCTCATAGTAATACAGTGCCCCTATATCAACGTCCATATCCGGCAATGCAGTCATTACACCTTTTTTTTCAATATGTCTGCTGTCAATGCTTTCCTCATAAATGCAAGAAAATTCATCATTGTACAAACGGAATAAAATACTCTCTGCACCAGATGCCTCATCATCTATCACACAATTCATATATAAATTTATTTGATAAATATGATCCTGCGAAAAGGTTACGGTCTGCAGCTTTTTGTCGCTGGCAGTGAAACGGTCTCCTGTCAAAAACGCTCTCTCACGTCGGCTGACAGCCTGCTGTCTGGAATAAGAATGCCTCTGTACCACATTACATGGCCACACCATTACAAGCAAAAGGAATGTCAAAGTTGCAATTGCAATCTGAACCATCATATCTCGCCTTATGCAATTCGAGTTCCCTTTTCTATGAAACAGCCTCAATATGATCTCCCCTTCTTACATAATCCCGTTCCCAAAGCTTGATCTAACACAGTATATCACAATCAATTACAGAATACAATGATATCAACTCTACACAAACCCCGTGTACTTCTCAAACACCATCGCCGCCAATACAGGATATGCAAACCAGAATATCAGCACATATCTTACCATGCAAGTCGGTCCCAGCAGAACTGTCAGCCATATCAGCAATATAATGGAAAACGTAAGCACCCTCTTATATTGCCGCCGTTTTATGAAAAAGACAATCGCAAACGCATAAAGCCAAAACATAAAACCTGGAGAGAAAAACATTGATACCACGGGAAGCTTTTGCTGGGTAATCTCCAGAGACAACCGCCTGTATGCTTCCTCAAGAAGCGCAAACCGACTCTCCCGTGTTCCTGGAGGTTCCGTCTCATATCCAAAATAACTGCTCTCACCATAGACAAACGTATGTCTCTGTATCCCATTGTACGCATCAATGATCGTGTCAGGATACCAGAAACCATAGCTTGTATATAACCACGCATTAATGTACGTGCCAATGTGGGAAATCCCCGCCCCAAACCATAATCGCCAGAATCCCATCGGATCTTCTCCGTATTTCTCATTATTGAACAGCACTTTTACAGGATCTGACAATTTTGCAGTATAGCGCTCCATCGCCTCTTCAGGCAGATACTGATATAACAGCGCCTTCTCCTCCTCGGAAAATGAACCGGCATCTGTCTCATGCACTCTGGTCAATTGCATGATCGGCACTGTCAGCATCTCCTGCTTTCCGCCAGGACTGGCATGCAGCAAGCTGGTCATGAGAGCTGTCGTACCCACACAGAGCACGACGGGCAGCGCAAAGAGGCAAGCCACCTTTCTGAATACAATCTCATGCCGCTTCCCAAACGCCCAAACCGCCAGAAAAACCATCAACACCAGATACGCATACCCCCCGTTATGCCGCAGGCTCATCATGAAGAAACCGCTTAAAACAATTCCTGCCTGCTTATGCCATGATTTCAAAAATTTCGCCGTGTCAGTCAGCAACTCATATAAGTACAGCACCAGCATCAGAAGTGCGATCGTAAACAACGTATCCTTTGTACTGCACAGAACATACATCGGAAACACCGGAAAAAAGGCAAGAAAAATCAAAACTACTATCCTGAAACCTCTGTGAACATGATGTTTTTTCAGAAAATCCATCATGTATGCAAAGCAAAGCGCCGCGATGCACATCTGAAAAGCCATATAGCACGCAATCCCCAGATTATAGGAGCCTGCTGCCTTGTGCACTGCCGCAACGATCCCTCCGAGCAGCAATACATGCAGCAGCGGGTGATGACTCGAGAAGCTGCGCGTCAGCACCTCATTGACCTCATCCTGTGCATCGTACACAAAAAAACCAGGATACGATGCCAGAAAGACAGGCATCCAGCACAACAGCAGCACAACAGCGATGACCATGAACCTTCCCCGCGAATATCCTTCCTCCAATGCAAAACTACTATTTCCCCTGTCATTGTCCATACAGCTCCAGACTTCTCTGATGATCACTGTGAGCGCCATCGCAAAACAACAGATACTCACGATCCTTCTGATATCGCCAAAGACAACATACTCCATGCTGTCAAGATCCGCCCCCACTGCCATGCACACCGAAAAAACGACCGCCAGCAGCAACGCAAGCAGATTCGCGCGCAGATCTTTCCAGTCCACACGTTCCATCCCCGTCCAGATCAGAACAGCAAGCCCGATCCATGCCACAAACAGGAAGATACTGTTTGTCAGATAGATCTCTTCTCCGGTAAAGCCCATCATCTCAGGCAACGCATATATGCATAAAAAAGATACCGCACACGATATTATCTGCTTTTTTCTTACCATGCTCATATCAATAAATCCTTACCTTAATTATTTTTCCCTCAATTCCCTGTTTTGAATCCTTCCATATCGGAACAAGTCCGCCAGTAACAGGATCAGCAGCATACCAAATACAAAATAAACAGGATATTCATACAGCTTAATGGGAACTTGATAACCAAATACCACCTGCAATGCTGAATACTGCACTTCCATATCCGCATAGACCAGGTGAAACCCCTGCTGTTCTGTCGTCGCTGCAATCCTGGAATCAACGAAAGAGACAGCTGGGCCGTTATCTAAGCAGCCGACACTTTCCAATACCAGCGTATAGACCTGTCCGAGAGACAACTGCGTATGAACAGGCACCTCTGCCCATCCAAACTGCGGCAGTTCAGAAATGGGAATTTCTGTACAAAAGACCAACGCTGAATTCTGATCCAGGATTGTAAACTGCATCACACCCTGATCCCTCGCACATCCCGACGCATCTACGTGAATCTGTATCGTATCCAACAGCTCATGCTGCGGCACAAAATCTTGTTTTAACTGATATCCAAATGCCACAGAATCTACTCTCTGTCTATATGCTGCTTTGCTCATTGATTCCACATTTCTTGTAACCCACCCAGTAATGTCTGACACGATCAGAACCATAATCAACAAAATACCCAGAGTAAGGCTCACTGATTTTTTTCCTTTTTCCAATATGATCCCATCTCCTTTTATTCCTTATGACTTATATGATACAGCTGAAATTCGTTCTGTTCGATTCCTGTCGTCATGACAAATTCTTTTTCCAGACCGCACCGTTCCAACACCTGCGAATCAAGCCATGGCGTCACACAACTGTCAAAATACCAGATGGAACCGTAATCACCCGAAAAATCCATATTGCTTAAAAACTTCACCCTGTCTGGGAAATAAATATTATATATAAAGCCATACGCTTCATAATTGTATACAATGATATCCTCCTGTCCCAAGTGTTCATCCATATAGCGGAGCAACTCATCTGTATGTGTACTATGATATTCCGTTTCATAATTTTTCTGATATGAGTTTAATACCACAAGCATCCCAAATATACCAAGTAAAATCTGAACAGATCTTTGCTCTCTATGAAAAGCCAGTGCCAGAAACAACGCAAAAAGCCCCATGCACGGCACCAGATACCTTGCGATAAAAAAAGGAGTTACCAGTACAGACACAACAATGCCGATTACCGCTGTCATCACAGGAATGGCCAGCATCAGCAGCGCCGTCCCCCCCTCAGTGTTCTCTTGTATCCCTTTCCTGCATTGCCGGATACAGATCAGCACCGCAACGCCGCACAAAATCAGATACATCACAGTAGAGCCGGGTATCCTCGATGCAAACAGATAATCAGGATAGCCGCTAATAACCTTCCAGGTCAACGGCTCAATCCAGTAATTTTCAATCCGGCTCATTGTCTGCCTGATCAAAACAGCAAGCCATGGCATATAACACACTGCCACTGCACAACCAGATACCAGACAAGAGATGATCAGGCTATGATCTTTCTTTTTTCTTCCTACAAAAAACGCATAAATACACAATATACTGTAAATGCAGACACAACTCAGCATCGCATAGGTGTGTGTGTAACATCCCAAAATGCCTGCAGCTGTCAACTGCAGGCAGCTGCTTCTTCTCATTCGGCGGGATTCTGACCGGCACATGCCATATGCGCCAAGACCTGCCCATGTGACAAAAAATAACGCCCAGCTATACATACGCATCTGCACAACATATTCAAGCATACACGGGATTGCATTGAGCATGATCAGATACAGCGTGGCTGTATTCTCTCCAAACCATGGTCTTACATGTGAAAACGCCAGCACCATCGCCAGCACCATCGGAATAACTGAAACCACCTTGTAAACCCAAAACGCATCGCCCAAGAAAAGCACGAAACATTTTACGATCAGATAATACAAAGGCGGATGCACATCATTTGCCGTATTCTGAATAATTCCCCAGAAATGATTCTCCCTCACTAATTCCATTGTATATGCTTCATCTGTCCATATATTTTTATTGAATATCAGACTGATGTACATCAATGCAAATAACACTACCAGAATAACTGACTTCTTTCTACTCACGTTTTTGCCTCCTGCCATTGCGCTGTAAAAAAAGACCTGCAATAATACCCATCATTGTCAAAGCAGAAACCAGATAAGATACCCTCCAGGATGTCGGAATCCTATATATTACACAAACTTCCCCGTGATATCCCCCCGGAATCCAAATCCGTATTCTATTGTTTGTACCCTTTTCCAAAGTCAGCAGATCACCTTGTTCCCTGTCATAAGCACAATAATTGTCATAGCAGAAGACCGGAATCTCCACGTACTTAGGCGTATCCCCCTGATTAATGCATGTAAATAACGTATCTCCCTGATCACTTTGATAATCCGTAACCTCCACTGCCTGGTCTTCCGCTATGATCTCCCTTGTCTTACAAAGTTCAAAATCAGTCCCTTCCAGCCGGTATTCACCTCCAGAAACTACTGCAACCGAAAATGCATCATCCACGGCAGCATACATTTTTGTTGTCATCGCAATATTGGGATATTGCACAAAATAGAGCCCTACATTCAATGCCAGTAACATTGCGATGGTACCGGCAGCAATAGCTCCTGATTTTTTATGTCCGCTCTCATATAATATCGAAATTCCCAACACAGCAAGAAATACGCATAATATTGTCGACACAATATGAAACCTCCATGGGAACTGGATAACACCTGCAAATCGTCCCAACATGCCAATCACTCCACTGGCAGTGACGATCGAATCCCATGGAAATGCGGAAAATGAGAACAAAACTGAAAAAACAAGTATAATAAACGCAGGCACCCCGGCTCTTAAAAGTACATTTTTCTCAAGCCCCCACTCAAACCGCCTGACAAAACACCAGCAGTAAACAGCAGCACCCACTATCAATCCAAGTCCCAGCGTATACGTCTCATCAGGATCCATAAACATACCAAACACCTGATACATGGCTGTACCGAGCTCCTGCATGTTTCCCATAGTCTTTGCATTAACTGCGATATCCATCTTCATAGACTCCAAAAGAGGCAATAAAAATCCAAGATTACATAAAAGAGTCAGTAACGCTGCTTTGGTCAATAATAAAAAGCGATGCCGCTGTAAAGTTTTTCGAAACAAGGCAATGCAGAACACTATGATCGCAAACGCTGTCAGTTCTGCCGTGAGCAAATGGCTCTGTATGATGCCAGTAAGACCCAAAATGATACACAGCGTATCCCGGATCGTCAGTTTTTCCGTTTCGAATGTGTAAATTCTATAAAATCCATACAATACCAGCGGCAGGAAAATCATTGCCGTATACTCACCCAAAGCTGCCCTTATGTAGATATCGATGATACGATAGGCACTCATCTGATAACAGTATGCACCAAATAGTGCAATTTCTTTATTCTTTGCGATAGCTTTAAAACAAAAATAACTGACAAGACAGGTTGCTATATTCACACACACAACATAAATCTGATAACATATGTGCAGCGGTATTGCCATATTGTACAAAACAGCCGGTATGTAGAGAAAGATCTGTCCGTAAAATATCGGTGCCGCATATCCATAGCCATTTGCCATATCCGCCTGAATCGGGGCAATCCATTTCCCTGAAGCAATTAATCTTCCGATCGATAGAATCCGCATCAGATGAAAGGACAGATCATGTCCCCCCATAACATAATCCTGAAAAGTCAATAGACTAGAAAACACGACCATGAACGCTAGTCCCGCCAGGATATGTTTGTCCTTGTAATCATTTCTGCGCACAAAATAAAAATAGATAAAATCCAGGACTATAAAAATCAATATCCATCTCATCACACACGTCACACGCCAGATCATCAGTTCTTCAAATACGATCTGTTCGATCTTTAATGTGCCGTACCCATTATAGTACACTTTAACGTCAAGATCCTGAATGCTGCCCAGAGAAGTGATCCACAACCTGTCTGTTTTTACACTGGCCCCATCAACAAGCTGTATCGTATTATATCCCACTTCCTTGGGATTTTTATAAGAATGAATCCTGAGCGCTCCGGCCTGATTCTCACAATTATCTGTCTGACCGTTGATTTCCGTATTGCTTTTATACCGGACCACAACCTCATAAGCCCCTCTGTCAATTTCCATTTTTGCAATACCGATCATCGCATTTTCCTGTGCTTCTCCCTCGCCGCTTTGAATCGTATAGGCGCCCTCTTCCGGTAAATAGACCACATTGTCATTGTATATTTCAAGATTCGATGAATTCAATTCATAGATCTTTTTTCCGCCGCACATGGATATCACATACACTACCATAAACAACAACTCAGCAGCCAGCAATATTTTATCATTTTTGTACAGTCTAATCTTCATCTAACTTCTCCCTGCCCGTCTCCTCCCGGATCACATACTGCGGCGAATTGTTGATGCTGATATAAATGCGCCCGATATATTCCCCGATCAGCCCCAGCATGATCATCAGCATACCGCCGATGAAGACCACTGCCGCCATGAGCGAACTGAATCCCAGCGGCACGTCCGGGTTGACAAATTTTTTCACGATCGTGTAGATCCCGTAGATGAAACCCGCGCCCGAAAAAATAACACCTGTCACAGTTGCGACCCGCAGCGGAAAGATCGAGAATGCCGTAAACCCGTTAAACCACAGCCCCAGCAGCTTTTTGATCGTATATCCCGAGGTTCCGCTCTCACGGCTTCTGTGCCGCACAGGAACGTTTGCGATATTCCTGGTGGCGCGCAGCACCAGCCCGATGATATACGGATAACTGTTCTCATATTTCAGCATACTGTCAACCACAAAGCGCCTCGCGGCAAAGTAGCTCGTCAGATGCAGGTTCTTCGGCTTTCCAAGCATCACCCTCGTCATGATATCATTCATCCAGGTGCCGAAGTTGCGGAATGCACTGTGCTTTTTGTTCTCATAGCTTGCATAGACCACGTCACTGCCATTCTCGATCCCTGCAAGCAGTTTCCCCACCTCGTCAGCCGGCGTCTGTCCATCATCGTCCAGGCAGACCACGATATCGCCGTCCGATCTGCGCAGTCCCGCCATCAGCGCCGCATGCTGTCCGAAGTTCTTCGCCAGGCTGATCCCCGTGATATTCCCGTTCTGTCTGCACAATGCCCTGATCACCTCATAGGTATCATCCGGCGAGCAGTCGTTTACCAGAAAGATATCGTAGACATATTCCGGCATGGATGCCATCGTGTCCTGGATCTCCGCCACGACTCCGCTGATCGTCTTTGCACTTCGATAACATGGAATGACAAAGCTTATCTTACTCATAGTTTCCTGATCTCCTTAAACTTTCCGAAATCTTTTATCCATTAGGATTGATGGCTCCAAACAGGATCAGATCCTCATATCGTCCATCCAGAAAGAGCTCATCCCTCAAATAGGCCTCCTGCACATACCCCGCCTTCTCGTTCATGCGGACGCTTGCCCTGTTCCGCGCGAGCACGCGCGACACGACCTTGTGCATCCCGAGCGCGGTAAAGGCATAATCCAGCACCAGCTTTGCCGCCTCCGTCCCGATCCCTCTCCCGTACGCCTGCTCCTCACCCAGATAGATGCCCCACTCTGCCTTCCGGTTCTCCTCCTCAAAATTCTGAAGATAGATCGAGCCCAACGGCATATCATCCTCATTCCTGCACACGATAAACTGATGCACCAGTCCTTTCAGAACCTTGTTCACCAGCCAGTTCTCGTGGTCTGCACGGGTGACAGGTTTCCGATAGATAAAGTTTTCCACCACCACCGGCCGGTTCCGCCAGTGCACCGCCATCTCCGTGTCATCTGCCGTGATCGGCCTCAGATAGATCTGCTCTCCCTTTATCACCAAATCCTTTTTCATCGGTTCCATGCCTATTTCCCTACCCTTTCCCTGTCTGACCTACCAGTTCATATACATCAAATGCCGGTTCTGCCGATCCCGTCCGTATCTGGTCGACACGCCTCAGCTCTATCGCGATCCCCCGCTTTGCGTAGTATTGTGCGAGCCAGCCTAGATCCTTGCCCGCATCCGCTATAAAGTACGCGCCTGCCTTAGGACTGCAGAGCGCACTCTGGATATCCTTAAGATGATGCCTCTCAAGCTTCTGCCTCGCGAGCGGGCTTTTCGCCGCCCACCCTCCGCAGAGATCAAAATTCTTGTACGCGCTGCCCGCACCGGCAAACATCTTTTCCGAGTACGGAGCCCCCTGGTATGAAGTGGAGGAATACACGTCGATTATATAATAATTATTTCCATTTTTCCGGCAATAATCCATCATTGCCTCCCATCGCTCGTCCGCTGCCGCCCGCCTGCCATACTCTGTCCGCACGCTCTGCTGATTCGCCACGAGTGCGGCCAGCGCGCCGACGACGCACAGCAGACAGCTGACAGCTCCCGCCATCCGAAACCGCCTGCCCGCACAGTCCTTTGCGCTCCCCGTCACGCTGTCACAGATCAAAAAGGCGGTCAGCACGGCGAACTCCATGATCAGAAGCGGCATCGTCACCCGGTCGAGCACCCGGTCCACCATGCACAGATACAGCCATAAGATACTCCGGACCGCCAGAAGGGACACGATCTTCAGCACCGCTCCCGCACGCCGCCTGCCCTTTGCAGGCGCCACGCACAGGATCAGATACAGCAGGTACATCAGGATCACCGCCGCTCCCGCCGGCGGCAGGTTCTCCTGCAGCTGCTCCCTGTATTTCCACAGCGCCTGCTTCACACTGTTTCTGCTGACAAAGCCAAACGTATCGTGAAGTCCCCTTCCCTCCTCTGCCAGCTGCTCCTGATATGCCACGATGGCCTCCAGCCTCCATGTGTCGATCGACTCATCCAGGGCAAAATTATAATTTTCCAGGAGCGTGTAGGATTCCCGCGACAGGCCGATCGACTCATAAAAGGCTCTGTTATCCTCATAATCCGGCAGTCCATAAAAATCATACAGTTTTGTCCGCGCATCAAAAAACTTGCGGAAGCTGACCCACTCGCTTCCCCTGTACGCGACCAGATCCAGGGAATACACTGCCGCAAAGCACAGAAACGCCGTGACGATCAGCGTGATGTACTTCCTGAGATTCACCGACGTGAAAAACCGGTCCTCACCGCACCATTTCACAAGCCCTGCAAGCAGCAGAAACGGCAGCAGCATGATACACACCTCCGTCCGGATCAGAAAGGAGAGCAGGACCAGAAACAGCGGCTGCAGGTTCTGTCTGAAAAACACGGACGGCTTGTCCGCCCTGGGCGCCGTGAGGAATAAAAATACCGCACCCGCCATACAGATCCCGGAGGTGACACTGTACTGCACCACCACGAACTGCCGCAGAAACAGCCCGCACACGAAAACCGCCTCCGCGGCGAGCGCCAGGATCCCCGTCCGCAGCCTCCGCGACAGGAGGAGCAGCCTCGCTGCGATCAGAAACAGCACGCCAAACTGACACAGACACAAAAACAAGCCATACCATGGAACAGACGGAATGGCTCTGTAAAAAAGCGCAAGACACCACGCCAAGGGATACAGCATCTGTATACAGTAGCCGCTGGGGTGGCCTGTATAAGCGCCCGACACGATATCCTTGATCATGGTATCATCATTCAGATCATAATAAAAGTCAAACCGGACAATCAAAAGCAGCGCAAGCAAACAGGTAAAAACAACAGCACCACACACTTTTGCCGCTTTTACTCCTGTGTGGTCATCCATCATACGTGATAGAACTCCTTCACTTTCCCTACGATATAATCAACCTCGTCTGCCGTCAGCGTATAGAACATCGGCAGACGCACCAGCCTGTCACTTTCCCTCGTCGTATAAACATCCTCACCCGAAAACCTTCCGAACCGGAGTCCCGCCGGCGCCGAGTGGAGCGGCACATAATGAAAGACCGCCCAGATGCCGTTTTCTTTCAGAAAATCGATGAGCCGTGTCCGCTCGTCGAGATCCTTTGTCTTGATATAGTACATATGCCCGTTGTGGACACATCCCTCCGGAACATGCGGCAGCTCCAGCAGCCCGCGCTCCCGCAGCGGCTGCAACAGTGTATCATACTGATCCCACAGCGCCACACGCCTGGCTGTGATCTCCCCGATCAGTTCGATCTGTGCCCAGAGATACGCGGCGTTCATATCGCTGGGGAGATAGGACGATCCATAGTTCATCCAGCGGTACTTGTCCACCTGTCCGCGGTAATACTTTGAACGGTTTGTGCCCTTCTCACGGAGGATCTCCGCATCCTCGATATATTTCGCATCCCGGATCAGCAGCGCGCCGCCCTCACCCATGCTGAGATTCTTCGTCTCATGAAATGAATAACACCCGAAATCACCGATCGCGCCGAGCTGACGCCCCTTGTATGTCGCCGCGATCCCCTGCGCGGCATCCTCCACCACAAACAGGTCATGCCGTCTGGCTATGTCCATGATCGCATCCATCTCACAGGCAACACCCGCATAGTGGACGGGGACGATCGCCCGCGTTCTGTCCGTCACTGCCTGTTCGATCAGCGTCTCGTCAATATTCATGGTGTCCGGCCTGATGTCGACAAAAACTGCCCTGGCTCCGCGGAGAACAAAGGCATCCGCGGTGGATACAAATGTGTAAGAAGGCATGATCACCTCATCGCCCTCCCTGATATCGATCAGGAGCGCTGCAAGCTCTGTCGCCTGCGTGCAGGAGGGCGTCAGCAGGCATTTTGCCATGCCTGTATACTGCTCGATCCACTCACTGCACTTCTTCGTGAACGGACCGTCCCCGCATATCTTCTGGTTCTCGACTGCCTGTCGGATGTATGTCATCTCCCTGCCCGTAAAGGGCGGTACGTTAAAATTGATCATGCTCTGTCCACGCCTTTCTGTTTTCTGTGCGTTATCCTGTCATTATTATTCATGGAAAATATTTCCCGCTTTATTGTACTCTTTTAATATGATTTTGGCAAGGTTTTGGGATTAATATACAGCAAGTACAATATACGCATCATTCTCAAAGCAGCGCCTGTATCCATTTGCTTCCATAAAATCCAGGACCAGCTCCAGCTTCTGCCGCTCAAGGCTGTCGTGGTCCGCGATCCGCTCCACCTCTGCGCGCCCGAAGATCACGACAGGAAGCGCCTCCGGCGCTGCCCCCGACACGCGCTCCAGCTCCTGCTCCAGCACGTCCATGCCGTAGGAGTCCAGGTCCGCCCATGTCGTGGATATCGCCGGTTCCATGTCGAACAGATACGCCAGAGCCGCGATCTTTCCATACAATATCACCTGTTTCTCATTCAGATCATTCTGATACAGATACCTGTCAAGCTCCTCAAGCGCGGCTTTCCTGTCCGGCGTCGTCACGAGTCCTGTGCCCGCGCCGCCGCACTGAAGCTCGATGCGGCTGTCCGCCGCGCGCGCCGTCGCGGCGCCTGCATCGTGAAACACAAAGCCGATCCCAAACAGAACACTCTGTACCACCGTGCATACGAGTACAAAGCTGAGCACCAGCCGGAACGCAGATCCCGCCGTGTCCGCCGCGCGGCATTTTCCCGACGCTGCCGACACATTGCAGAACAACACAACGGAGACCGGCATCACCAGAAACAAGTTGTTGATGATCGGGTATAACCCGTTATTGCTCCCAAGCGGCGTGACAAGGATGATAACGGGCAAAAATACCGCCCACGATCTCACTTCCCTGCCAAACTTTTTCCCATTCAATAACACCCATGCACACAGCAGGAGCACTGTCAGCAGATAGACCGTCAACCACTTGTACATGCTAAAGTAATCGCTGTAATCAAGGCCAAACATCCCCCTGCCGTAGCAGAACCGGAGCACGGCCAGCAGTCCCAGCGCATACAGCAGTCTGAAATAAAACAGTCTGAAATGAAACCGTCTGCCCAGGAACCGGAAAAAGAACACCCCGAGCAACAGATACACTGCAAACAGCAGCAGCCACGGACTGTACCAGATATAGTCCCCGAACATCGCCGAGACCATCGACGTCGGCTTGTAGTCCGCCGCATGGTCTGTCATCCCAAACAGGGAGGCGATCATCTGCGGATATGCCGCCACTCCATACCGCGCACAGATCACTGCCAGCGGCACGAGCAGACCCGCGAGATATCCGCCGGCACAGTACAGCGTGCGCAGTACCAGCATTCCAAACCATGTGTTTTTCCACGTCCTCCCGTTCAAATGTGCCGGCCGGTCCTGATCATCCGGATCTTTATCTGATGGCCTCACCGCACTGCCGCGGTTCCAGAAGCAGTCGCACCACACCGGCAGGATCAATGCCATGTACGTGACATTCGGCATCCGCACCGCCACACAGAGTCCTAAAATAACACCCGCCGCGACAAAATATCTCCACTTCTCACGCTCGCTCTCTTTTGTGAGCGCAGCGAACAGTATCATGACAGCGGCCGTCATCAGGAGATATCCCAGATAGTGATATAGGATAACACCTGGTGCCCAGCAGAGTGAGAGCGCCGTGATCTCCGCCACAAACAGCAGCGCGCAGAATAACTTCTGTTTTTGTCCGTAACGCCTCTGCATAAAGAGATACACGCCTGCAGCTGCCGCCCCTGTAAGCAGACCGCAGTACACGTTCATCCCGATCCAGCGGTCCCCATAGGGCAGCTTCGACAGCAGGACACCTGTTATGTTTGCCAGATATGTCGCCAGTTTCCACATCTCATTGAGCGAGTCAAAGAAGCGGTAATTGCCAAGCGCGTACCCCGCATCCATCAGATCCAGTCCCACCGAGGCGTGGCGCAGCGGATACAGCAGCAGGATCAGCGCAGGCAGCAGGGTCATACTGCCCTTCTGCCGTATCAGTTCGATCCCGGTACAGACCAGATAGACACACAGCACACTGAGCACCATATGCGCGATGAAACCCAGGACGGAGCCCTGAAGAATGGCCTCGCTGTGAACCCAGCCCGTCCACATGGACCGGATATCAATATGCTCGTGGATCAGATAGACGCCAAACGTCGCGCCCGAGAGAAGCTCGATCGGCCTGCGGAAACGCTCCAATCCTGTATTTTCCCTCATTTTAAATAGAAGGAACAGCCCCACAGCCCCTGTATAGCAGAACAGAAAATTGTAGGTATATCCATAATTGATCAGGTCTTCCAGTCTTCCCGTTCTCAGATAAACTGCCCTGATCAGGAAAAAGGAGGCAAACACTGCCAGCACACTGCCGATATACAGCAGCCCCGCGCCCCATCTGGATCTGACCACCGCCGGCTCATACCGCCTGAGGTACGCCCCTGTCAGATACAGAACGATAAACCACAGACTGTCATATCCATACTTGTCCCACGGAAGCTGCATTGGAATGACCGTCTTTGAGATACTGAACAGCAGCAGCAGACCAGACAGCAGGTATTTCAGCTCTTTCTGGTTCATATAGGAAAGCCCTGCATTCAGAAACGGCATCAGCAGGCATAAAATAACATACGAGGTGGCAAACCAGTAATGCTCTGTTACAACCGGAAAAAGATAGGAAAAACAGTGATAAAGATCAAATTCCCGCACACCGGTAACAAGTGTGATGCAGCCGAAGAACACAGAGTAAAAAAACACCTGCTTCCAGACATTGAACGGCTTTCGGAGCACATCCCGGAATGTAACGTTCTTCCCGTTTGTCATGCTCCCCCGCGCATCCACGCCAAAATATCCGCTGATGAGCACATAGACATTGACTGCCACCAGAAAAAACGCCTCGAAAAACCACGCCGTATACCCGGCGGCCGTCATATCCGCCCTCGCCGGATCGCCCAGCAGTCCACCCTTGCCAAGATAGTGCAGGCTGACGATCATCAGCATCGCTATGATGCGGAGCAGTTCATAATTCAGTTGCCGCTTTTTCCCTGCAGCCATGGTTCATCCCTCATTTCTGGCACTCCGCCGATCCCTCTGCAAGTTTCCACAGATGCCCTGCGACGCGGCGCGCCCCTTTTCCGTCGATCAGCTCTCTCTCCTGCCGGCACAGAAGCTCCCTGTACGACCTGTCGGCAGCACACCTGTCCACTGCTGCCCTCACCCGCTCTGCCACCGCCGCACCATCCTCGGCAAAGCATCCCGCATTGACGATATCCGTGAGCCGCTCCAGTGCCTGGGCGCCCTGCCTCTGGTTCTCCGCAAAATAGAACACGATCATCGGCACGCCGAGGGAGCTGACCTCATAGATCGTACTCCCTGTCGCCGAGATCACCACATCGCACTGCAGAAGCAGACTGCACATATCTCTCACATTCTCGTGAACCAGTATGGACATTCCGCCGTCACTGCCTGCCGGATACCTGCGCTTCAGCTCGTCCGCAAACCGGTTAAAGGGACCGCTCACCAGGTGGAGACGGATCCCCAGTCCGGCAAGCGCGTCATCGCCGCGCAGCGCCTCCGCAAAAGCGGCTGTGGCAAAATACGGATCACTTCCTCCAGTCGTTATCATAACATCCGTCACTTTATCCCGGACCGCGTATTCTGCAGGCTTCTGAAAAGCCTTCCTGAGCGGCATATACCGGACGCCCAGAAGCGCCTTTGCAGGATAACGCTCCCCTGATGTGCGGCTTCCCGGACACGCTCCTCCATAATTCTCTGCCAGTCCCGGCGCGTAGATATTGTAATTGATCAGCAGATCTACCGGATAGGCCTCCCCCATGTCTTCAAAGCACGCTACGCGCACAAAGTCCCGGAGTGCCCGATAATACGCACAACCCGCCTGGTAACTGTCCACGAGCAGCACTGTACCGCCAGTGTCCTGTTCCGCCTGCAGCACCTTCCTGATCCGGGGAAGCTCGCCCATCATGTCCTTATAGTCCGTTTCCAGCACGATCACGCGAAAGCCCCTGTCCTCGATCATCGCCCGGCATCCCGCGTCTGCCGTGATAAAGACCGGCGGATGCGCGCTGTCCAGATCTGCCGCAGCCTCCGCGACAGCGAGACAGCGCATCACATGTCCCATGCCGATCTCTGTGTTGCCGTCTGCACGAATATATATCATCTCAATCCCCTGCTCCCTGATGGTCCCTCATCGTTCTGCGTATCAGCATGAACGCCTCCGCGCGCTCCATGCCCGCCGCCATGCCGCGCGTCCTCGACAGCACGTCCATCCCGTCCAGGCTCCTCGGATGCGGGAACGCGCACAGCTCCGAGACATAGCAGTTCATCGCCTGCTCCTTCCGCCGGTAATACCCTGTGATATCCACAAACACATTCGGGCAGAAGGCCGGCTGGGCGCTGTAGTCAAAATTCCACTCCGTCGAGGAGAGTGTCTCAAACGCGTAGATCTCCTCCACACAGTAGTCACCGATCGGTCTCGTCGCCGTGAGCACCGCGCGCGCCGTATACTGGTGATCCACATTCAGATCACCGCTGTAATGCGTGTAGAGAACCTGCGGCCGCAGCTCCTGTATTTTCCGCTCGACTTCCTTGACGATGTCGAGCAGGTCGGCCTCGTCAAAACGATTGTCCGGAAAATCCGCAAAAAACACTTCCCGGTATCCTACCGCCCTGGCGCTCTCCAGCGTGTTTCTGTGGAGTTCTTCCACGATCTCCCTGCCTGTATTTTCCCTGTGCGCACCGCGCGAAGTCTGTCCCTCCCCCAGGATCAGGGCATAGACAGCATCCCCCTCCGCCGCATGCCGCGCTGCCGTTCCCCCGACGCCGAGAATCTCATCGTCAGGGTGTGCCGCCACCACCAAAACTGTCTTCATCTCTTTATTGATACCTCCTCTATTTATCTGCTCTAGGACTCTGGCTGATCCGGCAGACGCCGAAAGACAACCCTCGCCGAGAGCTCCTCATTCCCGGTATCATCGCGCAGAAAGCCTGCCTGCTCAAACTCCAGCCGGTAGCCGCCAAACTCGATGTACGCCCTGGGATAGCCTTCCGCGTCGAGCATTCTGATATAGTCATAGATCTCGTCCGTTTTCATATCGGATGTTATACGCCCTTCCTCCGGCTTTCTGCGCCTGAACACCACCGGCTCCCCCGCCTGTGGCACCGGTGTTATTTTTCCTTTTCCCGCATCCAGGAACAGTGGGATCATCTCCTGAAAGATGATATCCGAACAGCGCACAAAGATCTCCTGCGCGCTGCCCTCCAGAGATAACGGATGCTTCATATAGACCGGACCGCCGTCGAGCTTCTCCGTCATTCTGATAGCCGAGATCTTCGTCTCCCTGTGACCGCGCACGATCAGATTCTGCAGCGGGCTTCCGCCGCGCCCATAGGGCAGGTCTGTCATATGAAACACCACGCATTCCCAGTGATCTGTTATTTCACGCGGCATGATGTAGGACCAGTGCGGCAGAAAGATATAGTCCGGCCGGAAATCACATACGTTATCCGATGTGAACTCCTCCCTGGCCGTATAAATAACAATCTCATGCACACCTTCATATTTTTTTTGCAGCACTTTTGCCCGCTCGATATTCCATGATTTGATCGTCGCAATGATGATCTTCATTCAATAACACCCTCTATAATATATTTTTTTCGTATTGTGCATACTCCGGAAATTCCCTTTTGAAAAAACCATTGTTCTCAAAAGCCCTGGCCGACGCACGATTTGTATGCTTCACCTGTCCAACGATCCGGGTAACACGTGGTATTCTCTCTGTTGAGAGCTGTGACAGCAGCATGCGGAGCATCTCGCTCCCGTAACCTTTTCCGCGCCGGTCAGCCGCTACGCTGTAGTCGACCAGCGCCGCATCCCCCTCCACGTTCAGGCGGATCTGCCCCACGGGCAATCCATCGTCACACAGGATATACTGGTACACGGACGCATCCGCCATCACTTTCTCAAACCATACCACATGTTTTTCATAGGGGATCTTTTCTGTGTGAAAGGCATTGGCGCGGACAGTGTCATCGTTCGCCCAGCCAAACAGCAGATCCCTGTCGGCAAAAGACGCCTTTCTCAGCTGCAGGCTCATGGCTCGAACGCCTCCATCCCGTCAACCACGTCAAACGTGAGCGGCGTGCCGCGCTTCAGGTCACACTTTGCCGTCCTGCCAAGCACATCCTTATAGTACTTTGGTTTTAATCCATACGCAGGGCGGATGCTCCTGATGTTTTCCGGCGTCAGTCTTTCGCCGGCGGCAATATCCTTCACCACAAACAGTGACCGTCGGAAGCAGGCATTGCTCTCCTCCTGCTGTGAGACGCCGTAGGTGACCGTCCCGATCGCACGCTCGACCTCGCGCACCTGATCGACCATATCGCGAAACTCGTCCGGCTCCATGGAGAAGCTCGAATCCGGGTTCTCGATCGCACGGCTGATACAGAAATGCTTTTCAATGATGCTGGCGCCCATCGCAACCGCTGTCACGGCACTGTAGGCCCCCATCGAATGGTCAGAGAGCCCCACCGGGATGTCAAAGCGCGCTCTCAGGTCACGGATCGTGCCCAGGTTCATCTCTTCCCTTTTCGCAGGGTACGCGCTCGAGCATTTCATCAGCGCGAGCTGTCTGTTCCCGGTACTGTAGATCGCGCTGACGGCCTCAGTGATCTCCTCGAGCGTCCCCATCCCGGTCGACATGACGATCGGCTTGTTTCTGGCGGCGATATATTCCAGCAGCGGGATATCCACCAGTTCAAACGAGGCGATCTTGTAAAAGCTCACGCCGAGTTTCTCCAGAAAATCGACCGAGGTACTGTCAAACGGCGTCGACAGGAAATCGATCCCCGCCTCTGCCGCCTCATCGCGGAGACGCTCCTGCCACTCCCACGGCGTGTAGGCCTTCTGGTACAGAGAATACAGGTTCTCTCCCTCCCAGGTCCCCTTCCCGATCTGAAAATATTCATTGCCGCAGTCGATCGTCATCGTATCCGGCGTGTAGGTCTGTATCTTGACACAGTCCGCCCCCGCCTCCTTCGCCACATGGACCAGCTCCAGCGCACGGTCGATGCTCCCTGCGTGATTTGCGGACATCTCCGCTATGATGTAGGCGGGGTGTCCCTCCCCGACCATTCTCCCATTGATATTGATCACACTGCTCATATCGTCCTCCCCCGCATCATCTGATATTTCATCTCTGCGATCTCCCAGTCCTGCAGCGTATCGATATCCTGTACATACTTTTCATCCTGTATGAACGGAACCGCGTTCTCCATCCAGATCGCCTTCTGCTGCCTGAAGCGCCCGACATCCAGGCAGTAGAACTGGCCGCAGTCATGGTACAGCGGCTCCAGATCCTGCGAGCGCTTTGCCATGTTTTCCGGCCACTTCGGCGCCAGCCTTCCCCCGCTTACCACGACGCCCCGCTGCGGCGGAAAGGAGAACTTCACCACCGGAATCACACAGTCTGCCTGCTCCTGCTCCAGAAGCCCCATGGCCTCCCTGATGGCATCAGCTGTCACAAACGGCGCTGTAGGATAGATGCAGCACGCCGCATGGAAGTCCCTGCCGATCCTCTCATAAGATGCAAGCACCTCCTCCACGACGTCTGCCGTCGTGGCAAAATCATTGGCAGTGTCCGCACTTCTGAAAAAGGGCACCTTAGCGCCCGCCTTTTCTGCGACCCGCGCGATCTCCTCATCGTCTGTCGATACCATGACCTCCTGAAACAGCCCCGCCTGCAGCGCCGCCTCAATACTGTACTCCAGGATCGGCCTGCCCAGAAACGGTCTGATATTCTTGCGCGGGATCCGCTTACTGCCGCCCCTCGCCGTTATGATCGCTATGTTGTTCCCCATGATCCGCTTTTCCCCTTTCTCCACAAATATATTGCGAAAAGTCTGGTCTTTCAACCAGACTTATATCATACTACTTTTTATAATAAGCCACGATCCTGCGCACTGCCGTGATCACATCATCGACATCCTGATCAGACAGCGTATAGTAGATCGGCAGACTCATCATCTCACTGTAGAGCTTTTCCGCATTGGGACAGATGCCCTTTTTATAGCCGAGTTTCTGGTAATACGGATGCCAGTAGACCGGAATATAATGCACATTGCAGCAGATATTCTCCGCCGCCATCGCCTCGAAAAAGCCCCTGCGGTCGATCGTCAGCATCTCCGGCACGATCCGCAGTATGTAGAGATGCCTCGTCGTGTCAGACTCCGGGATCTCCCGCTGCACAAAGAGCTGCGGTATCTGTGAAAATGCCCTGTCGTAGCGTTCTACGATCTCCCTGCGCCGCCCGGCAAACTGTGCAAGCTTGTCGATCTGGCTCAGGATCAGTGCGCACTGGATGTCCGTAAGCCTGTAATTGTATCCCAGGTCGATCTGCTCATGATACCAGGATCCGTGGCTCTCATTCACATAATACGCCTCGTCCTTGGTAATGCCGTGGGAGCGGTAGAGCAGCAGCTTTTCGTACAGGTCCCCGCGGTTTGTGAGGACTGCACCGCCCTCTCCTCCCGTCACGGTCTTCACGGGATGGAAGCTGAATGTCGTCATGTCCGAAATACTGCCAACCGGCTTTCCTTTGTACTTTGTTCCAATGGAATGCGCGCTGTCCTCGATCAGCACGATCCCTTTTTCATGACACATCCCAAGCAGCTCATCCAGCTTCGCGGCCTGCCCTGTATAGTCCACAGCGACGACCGCCCTGGTGCGGTCTGTGATCTTCTGCCGCACACTCGCCGGATCGATATTGTAGGTATCCGGATCGATATCCGCAAAGACCGGCCTGCCCCCACAGTAGAGCGCACAGTTTGCGGACGCCGCAAAGGTGATCGGCGTTGTGATCAGCTCATCCCCCTCGCCCACGCCTGCCGCCATCGCCGCTATATGGAGCGCCGCCGTGCCGTTGCTGACAGCGACCGCATATTTTGCCCCCGTGATCTCACAGAGCTTTTCTTCGAGCGCCGCAACTTTCGGCCCGCAGGTGAGATAGTCGCTGGTGAGCACCTCCTCCACAGCCTTCACATCCGCCTTGTCGACATACTGATGACCATAATACAGTTTTGTATCCCTGACCGGAGTCCCTCCGGCAATCGCTGGTTTCTCCATCCTGACACCCATTTCCTTTCTGTTCCCGCCGCCTACTCATGCAGGTCCGTCTTCAGAAGCTCTTTGATCTGATCCACCGTGAGCCACTCACGGTTGTTTCCCGACGAGTAGTAGAAGCCGTCCTCCACCTTCCTGCCGCTCGGATTCGGGCGCTTTGACTCCTGCCAGAACATCTGCGGATAGATGATATAATTCTTGTCATATTCATAGGTCGTGATGGAGTCCTCCGCCGTGATCATCACCTCGTGAAGCTTCTCGCCGGGGCGGATGCCGACCTCGACCGTCCTCATGCCCGGCGCCATCGCCTCCGCCAGATCCGTGATCTTGAAGGAAGGGATCCTGCTGATAAAGGTCTCGCCGCCCTTTGCCTCCTCAAGCGCCTTGACCACAAGCTCCACCCCCTGCGTCAGACTGATCCAGAAGCGTGTCATGCGGTAATCCGTGATCGGAAGCTCCCTGACACCCTCGTAGATCAGCTTCTGAAAAAGCGGAATGATCGAACCGCGGCTGCCCGCCACATTTCCGTACCGCACGATAGAGAAGTTCAGATCCTTCGTGCCGCAGTACGCGTTCGCCGCGATGAACAGTTTGTCTGACACAAGCTTCGTGCCCCCGTACAGGTTCACCGGATTGACCGCCTTGTCCGTGGACAGCGCCACCACCTTCTGAACCCCCGTGTTCAGCGCGGCGTCGATGACATTCTGCGCACCGTTCACATTGGTCTTGATCGCCTCGTTGGGATTGTACTCGCACGCCGGCACCTGCTTCAGCGCCGCCGCGTGGATCACATAGTCCACCCCCTCAAACGCGCGCTTCATGCGCTCATAGTCGCGCACATCGCCGATGAAAAAGCGCAGCCTGTCCTTGTACTCTGCAAAATCGTTCGCCATCACCCACTGCTTGAACTCGTCCCTCGAATAGATAATGATCTTCTTCGGGTTGTAATGTGTCAGGGCATGCCTGGCAAAGCACCTTCCAAAAGAACCTGTACCGCCTGTGATCAGTATCGTTTTATCATCTAATATCATCATACTCCTCCAAATCTATCTGCATTATTTCTAATTCTTCCCAATTCTACCACATTTTCCCCTGTCCGTCAAAACATTACAATAGTTATTCCTGAAATGTGTAACAGTTCAGCCTTTGGTTTCCTGTTACGAGCATCAAGCATGCATAATCGCTTTGCGATGGCTTGATGCATCTCAACCACTACACATTCTTACGGACTTTGCAGCATAGTGCAAAGTCCTGGCCGAACTGTTACTGAAATGTCAGATTCGCCGTGACACTGCCCAGGATCTTGTCGTACACGATGATACTCCAACGGGTACCCGCCTGGTATTGCTCCACACCGTCGATCAGGATCTGATGCAGCGCGCCGAGCTTTGACAGCACAAGCTCACTCTCCCCGATCTTCATGTGCCGGATGCCATCGTCCTGCCATATCAGATCGAGCGCGACACTGCAGTCCTGATACACCCACTGCCGCACACCGCCCTTGTTCTGCGCATCCGTCACGACCAGCACATAGTCCTTGTCATCCTGCAGCAGCTCGATACATTCCCGCGCCGTCTGCGCCCCCATGTACTCCTGCCAGCCCTTTCGGTGCCTGTAGGCACACGCTTCATCCCACGCGTTGGGTTCCGCATCGTCCCTCCTGTCCGGCAGTTCATAATTTTCCCTGATATAGCCGCCGAGATACCTGGTGACTTTTTGCGCCCCCGAATCGTTGAGGTGCTGCGAATCCCTGAAATCGGCTGCCATGTCAAGCTCGATCTTCCCGTCGCTGTACAGCTCATTGAAATCTACAAACTGCAGCCCGCGCTCACCGGCGAGCGCTCTCACAGCCTCAGTCTCATAGCGGTGCCAGTTCTCCTTCGGCGATTTAAATAACAGCAGTTCTACATTTTTCTGCCTGCACAGCTGCACCATCTCATCCAGGCAGGCGACATTCTCCTCCTCGATCCACGCCTCTCCCTCAAACCCGTAGTCCGTCAGGTTGACCGCTGTCTCCGAGACAGCCTGCGTCTCCAGATACCCTTTTGTATAGTTTGTCTTATCCTTGTAAAAATATGTGTAATCTGTCTTTGAAAGCTCCTTCCAGCGGTTGTGGTAGCGGAAGACCGGAAATACATAAGTAAAATATTCCGCATTCACTTCCCCCAGGGACTGGTATATGCACCTGAGCTTGTCCACCGAGAGCGGTATGTTCGTAAACCCCCAGCGGAGCCCCGCCTCGCCGCGGCTGCTGACACTGTCGCTCGTCATCATGTTGATCTCCAGCGCGACCACCTTTGGCTGCTGGGTTTTGAGCGCCTCCCTGAGATAGAGCACCGAGAGGTTCATCGGCTGTGATGAACTCCCAAAGTCATACGCCGCGATACCGTACTCCTCATACAGGACGATCGGGTCGACCGTGCAGAAACTGTTGCTGCTGCCGATCACGACCAGGTCAATGTCATTTCGCTTCTCCGCGTAGAAACCATCCACGATCGTCGTGGAATCCCCTATGAACTTCGCGCGGATGATCTGCCCCGTGACAGACAGCACCAGACCGATCGCCAGGATAAAGACCGCTATGGATATGATCCGCGAAAATACTGTCCTTCTTGTCATTCCGACCTCCTAAAACTGGAAATAAATAAACTGGCTGGCGTCGTACCCCTCTCCGTACACGCCAAACACGATCACCATCACGAGCAGCACCGCCACGATCACATACTGCACTGCGAGGCACTGGCTCTTCACCACGGTGTCGAACAGCACCCTTTTCCTCGCATAGCAGGCGTCGACAAGGATCAGCAGCAGGATACCGGCCCACAGGATCCCCATCTCCTTCTTGTCGAGTCCCAGATAATAGACCGACTCGTCAAACAGGGACCACACGTCGAACGTCGTGAACATCCGCTGGATATAATAGACGGCATCCTTCACCGTATCAGCCCTGAAGAACACCAGAGACAGCACGAACAGAAAAAAAGTACACAGCCCCTGAAAAAACTGGTAGCCAAACGTCTTCACGCGCACATGAAAAAAGCTGGTACACTTTGCCTTCAGCGGTCTTGTCAGATCCCCGATCACGATATACAGCCCCTGTATCGCCCCCCACACCACATAGTTCCAGCTCGCGCCATGCCAGAGTCCGCTCACGACGAACGTCACCATATTGTTAAGATATTTCCTGGGTTTCGAGCATCTCCCCCCGCCGAGCGGGATGTAGAGATAATCGCGGAACCACGAACTCAGCGATACATGCCAGCGCCGCCAGAACTCGCCGATGCTCCTCGAGAAAAACGGCGCCTCAAAGTTGGTCATCAGATCGATCCCGAGCACCTTCGCCGCCCCCATCGCGATCACCGAATAGCTCGCAAAATCACAGTAGATCTGAACGGCGAACAGCACGATCGCCAGCGTGAGCGCCACGCCGCTGAACATATAATAAATGCCAAACACCTGGTTGACGAGCACTGCGGCCCTGTCTGCGATGACCATCTTCATGAAAAATCCCCACAGGATCAGCAGCATGCCTCTCGTCGCCTTCTCAAAGCTCCATGGACCCTCGGAAAGTTTTTTGTCCGAGATCTTCTCAAGCTGCCCCAGCAGATTCCCGCTCCGCTCGATCGGCCCGGCAACAAGCTGTGGAAAGAACGACACAAACAATGCATAACGCACGAAATTTTTTTCCGCCTTCACGGTTCCCCTGTACACGTCGATCACATACCCCAGCGCCTGGAACGTGTAGAACGAGATCCCTACAGGCAGGAGGATCTCGAGCCGCGGCGCCCTGATCTGTACGCCGAACACGGAAAAGAGCGCGGCAAAAGTGTCGTGCAGGAAATAGAAATATTTGAAAAACACAAGGATCGCAAGATTACTCACGATCCCTGCCGCAAGGATCCATCTGCATGTTCTCCTACTCCCATCCTGTATCCCGACACGGTCCATCAATACCGCACACAGGTATGTAATGATCGTAGAAGCCAGTATCAGCAGCGCGTATTTTGCATTCCACCCCATATAGAAATAGTAGCTTGCCAGCAAGAGCCACAGCTGGCGCAGCCGCCTGGGCATCAGATAAAACAACAGCACTACCACTGGAAAAAAGACCAGAAAATCAAAAGAAGTAAACTGCATATCCTATACCTCTCCATTTTTTGCGCCGCGGCGCAGCCATCTGCGGTAAAAACAGAGCAGCTGAAAATAGATCTTGAATCTGAGCGGCGACTGCATATGCATCGCCGCGAGCTTCTTCTGTTCCTCATCAAAAGCATTCTGATAATAAAAATTCTCCTGAAAATCGGGAAACTCCTGTCTGATCCCGTCCGCGATCTGCTTCAGAAACTTTAACTTCGGCTTCCGGACCCCGAGCATATAGGTAAAAAGGGTGTTCATATAATAGAGCTTCGAAAAGGCAAACTCAAACTCCTGCCTGTAAGACTTGTATATGCCGTACCGGCGCGCCTCCTCGATCAGCTTCTTTCCCATCGCAAGCCTCGCCTCACACTTCTCGACGCTGATCGCGTGCACCGTGGAGGTATCATGCTGATAATAGTAATACAGCGGCTCCTCGACCTTCTCAAAGTGCGTAAAATGCAGCATCCAGATCGGAGAGGCGCAGTTGTCCTCATAGAAGGTCCTCTCGGGAAAGCGCAGGTGGTAATCGTCGATCACTGCCTTGAGATACACTTTGATCACCATGCTTCCCGGATTCATGACAAGCTTTTTGTACCGTTCATGGTCGAGCACACCTGTCTGGTCCATCGTATTGTTCGGCATCAGTCTGCCGACATTCATCGTGTGCGTGTCCACCATACAATAGTCACACCCGACAACGTCCGCTCCGGTCTTTTCTGCTTTCCTGATCATCTTTTCATACATGTCCGGCGCCGCCCAGTCGTCTGAATCGACAAAGCCGACCCAGGTGCCGCGCGCGATGTCCAGTCCCTTGTTGCGCGCACCGCCCTGTTTGACATTCTCATAGGACTGCACCGCCTTGAACTTCCACGGATATCTGGATTCATACTCCCTGAGGATCTCAAACGACTCGTCCGTCGAGGCATCGTCGACTGCTATGACCTCGTAATCCGCGATCGTCTGATTGATCAGGGAATCGAGACAATACCGCAGTTTATTGTCCGACGCCATATTATATACAGGTACGATTATACTAAGCTTCATAACCGCCACTTCCCCTCCGCCGCTTTTTGCATTTGTTGTTTATCTGTCCCTCTCGATCTTACCGGACTCCACTCTGAATACCATATCACATTTTTCGATCGTCTGTAACCTGTGCGCGATGATAACGAGCGTTTTTTTACCGTGCAGTCTGTTTATGGACTCCATGATCGCCGCCTCCGTATCGTTGTCCAGCGCTGATGTCGCCTCGTCGAGAATCAGCACCTCAGGATCGTTGTAAAGTGCCCTCGCAATACCGATCCGCTGCCGCTGTCCGCCGGAAAGCCGGATGCCGCGCTCCCCGATCCCTGTGTTCACCCCGTCCGGCAGCGCCCTGACAAATTCATCCAGCTGCGCTTCCTGCAGGGCATACCAGAGCTTCCCGTCATCGATCTCCTCCTCCGGAACGCCAAAGGCGACATTCTTCCGGATATCTGCATCCAGCAGAAAGATCATCTGCGGAATATAGCCCACATTGGCAAGCCACTCCCTGTAGTGGTCCTGTATATCCACGTCATCCGCAAGCACACTGCCGCCCTGCAGTTTTAACAGCCCCAGCAGGATATCAATGATCGTCGTCTTGCCGGCGCCGCTCGTCCCCACGACGCCGATCGATCTGCCGATAGGGAAGGAGACCGTCGCGTGGTCAAAGATCAGCTTGTCCGAGCCGGGATAGTGATATGTGATATCCGACAGCCTCACCTCCCTCGTGACCGGAAGCTTCTCCTTCGCGACGACTGCGTAGGAAATATCGGTGTGCGCCTCATCCGTCTCCTCGACGAGATTATCGCTCACATTGAAGAAAAACGGCTCATTGAACGCCATGCTCGTCAGCTGGTTGTTGATGCGGCTCGCCGCAGGCAGAAGGCGCATGGCCGCGATCCCAAATGCCGCAAACAGCGAGACCATTCCGGACACATTCGCGCCTGTCACGATCAGCACCAGAATGTAACCGAGCAGTCCCGCCATGCACACTGTCTCGATCAGAAGCTTCGGGGTGTTATTGAACAGGCTGAAACGCTCCATCGCCTTCACATAGCCCTCGCCGACCTTGCAGTACTCTCCTATAAAATACTGCTCGCGCCCCGCGACCTTGATCTCCTTGATCCCCTGCACGGTCTGTGAGATCCACGCGAACATGGACGCGCCGTAGTCCTGGTTCTCTTTGCCGGTGCGGTTCATGACCGGCTTGATGATATTCTTGATGACCACCAGCGTCACGACCAGAAGCACCGCGATCACGACTGTCATGACAGGATCCTGCACGAAGAGCGCCGCCACGAGGAACACGGCGACGATCGCCTCCGACGCGATCTGCAGGACAGACATGATCAGCGCGTACATATTGCTGACATCCGCCGTGATGCTTCGTTGGATAACAGATGTTTCCGCATTGAGATAATATTCATATTCACGCCTGACAAAATTTTTCATCAGGCTCGACGCTGTCCGAAACTGGTTGCTGTACACAAACCGGTACAGATTTCTCTGCAGGAAAAACTGAAACAGGTTCTTGGCGATGTACAGCGCGATCAGAAAAAGTATCGCAAGAACAGAAAACTGCACTGTACTCTGTATGTGCAGGGTGCTGCATATCAGCTGATATTTTTCCCCCTGCTCCAATGTGACCGGATCGAGGATCAGCTGCACCACAGTCATGACCATCATCACCGCCCCCGTCTCAAGTCCCGCCGAGACCACCATCATCACAAACAGGCGCGCCATGGCGCCCTTCTGTTTTCGGTCCATCAATATATTGATCTTTTTTAATATTTTAAGCACACGTACTCCATCCCTTCTTTAAGGCTCCTTATGTCTTCTGCAGATATCGCTCTCGAAAATAGTATATGTCATATTTTCAATAAACACAACACGATCATACGCGCTCTTCCCATACCTCTGCTCTTTCCATATAGAAAAGCAGTTCTGCCGGCACTGTCGTGGTATCCGCCGGTACGGGAAAGCTCATGCCGTATCCCTTCAGTGGGAGGCCGTGACTCCCTGTCTCCTGATCCGGTTTCACACTCAGCAGGAGAAAAGAAGCGCTCCCGCTGCGGCTTTCCGGATAGGATTCCAGAAACGCCTTCGTATAAAAATGCAGGCTGATATCCCTGCTGCACTCGTATTCGATGCCGATATAGCACATGCCCTCGGGGCAGTTCTGCCGGAGCGCTTCCAGATAACTGGTCTCCATGTCCTGCAGCTGTTCCTCAGTAAAGTGTTCCCTGTATTTTGCATCGCCAAACTGTTTCCTGGCTTCCTCCCACATATCGATCAGCGTGACACGGTTGATATGGCACTGCACTTTTTCACCGTCATGCGCCGTAAACCGGAAGGACTGGGGCTTGCCGATCTCTAACGTGACCGCTTTTGCCCTTGCCAGCAGATGCTTCCTCGGATCCGGCCTGTGAAGGATCGTGATCGGCATATCCGGGGAATATCTGGGAAGACGCTTTGCGTCAGCGAATGTCAGGGTGACCAGCTGCAGCCTGTCCCAGTCCTCCTCCTTCAGCCACTCCGGGATCTGCCAGCCTGCGTCCATCATATCCAGAAACAGCTTAATCTCCTCATAATTATCAGGCCTTAAGGCACCGCCGCTCCCGTGATTGGTACACATTTTTTTGCTGCCGATCTGAAATTCGGGACACTGCATGTAGCTGTCGCCTCCGATCTCCTGCTCCTTCAGGATCATTCGCTGCGTGCAACGCTTTTTCGCATCGCGGATCTTCCGCTCCTCATAGGGCTCTATGATATAGATATTCGCCGCTTCCTCCCTCGTCATGCCGACTATGTGATACCTTTTCCCATCGCGCTCGATCGTCCTGCCGATCACCAGGATCTCTTTCCATTTTTTGTTGACACCCTCCAGCCATGAAAACTGCATACCTGTCACCCTCTCGTCTTCAAAATTATTTGTCGGCGAGCGCAAGTCCCGCCTTTTTGTTATATGCGTGCTTCTCCGGATCCTCATAGGCATCCCAGAAGGAGGCACCGAGATTGATCTTCTCCTCCACAAAGTCCATATTGTTCATCGCCGTTGTCACGATCGACACCGCGCGTTTGATGCGGAGCCCCTCAAAGAAATTGAGCACCTCGACGGGGAAGCGGCCGCGGAGCACGACCGCGTCGGGACACAGCGCCTCGTAATCGATCGTATCCCGCGGGTGTGGCTTGATCAGGACACGGTAGCCGCCGCAATACCGCTCGATCACATCGAGACAGACCCGCTTCCTCGCCTCCACGTCAACCGGGTGCGGTTCCGTCAGAAAACACGCAAACTCCTCGCCCTCATATGACGGCGCCAGCTGGCGGATCAGCCCGTCCGCGTCCTCGATAAACGCCCGGATCATCAGCCGCTTCTGTTCTGATGTCAGCGCCCGCTCCAACGGCTTTCTCGGCTCCTCGACAAAGCGCGGACAGTCGGTCGGCACCACACTCCGGTCATTGATCTCCATGTCGATACAGTACTTTCCCCAGCCGTTCATGATAAAGATCAGATTCAGACGCGAGAACAGCGTTTTCAGCTTAAAGTGCCCGTGATTGGCGACATAGGCATCGTCGAGATTCTTGAGGCAGTCAAGCCCGTCCTCCACCGCATGATAATAGAGATGCCTGTAGTTCAGATAATACCCGATCGGATCGCTGTCGCAGAACACATAGATGTCCTCATACGCCGCGAAATCGATCACCCTCATGTACGGAATCTCGCACTTTGCGAGCTTTTTCGTAAAGATCATGCGGTTCACCATGTGCCTCACGATATTGCTGTAATTTTTCCTGTACTTTGCCAGCTCCGGGAAAAAGTCCTCCCGCTTCTCGTCAAGCGCGATGACCTCATGAAAGATCCCCGTCTCTGCAAGCCTGTCCCCGAGATTCTCAAAATTGGTGGAAATGGCGCTCAGAGCGATATCTGCCTTTCTGTAATCTCCAGCAGGCGTATTCCTTGCCAGCTTCATCTCCTTAAGCACCGCCACATATACATGATAAAAAGTGTGGCAGACGTAGATCCTGGACTTTGTCTTGTTTTTCTTTCCTTTTCCTGTTTTCATTTTTTTCACTTCTTTATTACAGATTTTTCACACTGAATCTTCTTCGGCAATGTGTTGCTCAGATCATCATACTTTTACATATTTCTGATTTCGGCTGTTTGGCTTATCCGGTATCGTCATCCTGATCTTCCCCGCATCTAACAACGGTATTAGATATTTCTTTCGAAAATGATTAACATTCGCAAGCCCCAGATAATCCATCATTTCCTTCTTGCTTCTCGGTTCAACACAGAATTTAATAAGCGCAGTCATTCGTTCTGCTATGACTTGGGTGGTGACTTGGGTGGTGACCTGGTCATGAACCCCCCCAGTCTTACCGAAAGCCGGTCCAACAGTCGCGGTTGCCGCCTCGCTCAGCGGAATGACCGTGCGAAACACATCTCCCTCCACAAACTCCGGCTCTGCCCCGGAATACAGCCTCGTATATTTGTACGTATTGCGCATGCCGGAGCCAAGCTCATCAGCCAGACCGATCTCACGGAAGACTTTCGAGATCGGCGGATTAAAGTCTCCAGATCCAGGTTCCCAAAGCCATGGGAACGATCACTGTCCCCCGCTTTCCCGCCTCGTATACGCATACCCATCCCGCGGCGCGATCAGCGGCGCCCGGCTCAGCGGCCCCTCCTTCTCCGGTCTCGCTTTCCCGTTCAGCAGTCCCTCGCAGAACCGGTACAGCCTGTCCGCCGCTACCCTGGGATTCCATTCTTCAGTCATTGTCCGGTAAGCATTGATGCCAAGCGACTTTCGCAGATCCCCATCCCTGCACAGCAATAACACCTGTCTCTCAAATTCTCTGTAACACTCGTTCCTGAATACCAGCCCGTTCTGCCCATGCCGGATCAGAAAAGGCACTGCGCCGATCCCGCTTCCCGCCACGACCGCGCAGGCGCTGTTCATGGACTCGTTCAGCACTGCCCCCCAGCCCTCGAGATGATTGCTGGTAAACAGGAAGATATCCGACTCCTCCATAAAACGGCGCACATTCTGCGGCGGCTGAAATCCGTGGAAGGTGACCTTCTGCTCCAGATGCCATTTCCGGACCAGCCCTCTCAGCTGTTCCTCCAGCTCTCCGCCGCCTACCATGTTCAGATGGAAGGACACTTGCTGCTGTTCCAGATACCTTGCTGCCCTGATGGCGTACTCCGGGTGCTTTAGCTTCAGAAAACGCCCTGCCCACAGGATCCTGACTTCTGGCCTGCCGTTCTGATCATAGTGCAGTTTTCGAAAAAACAGGGTGTCGAGGTCATATGTGTTAACAGCCGGAAAATAGCCCCACATATACTTTTTGCCGGGATACGCGTGTACGATCTCAAAATCAGACGCGACATAGGCACCGTGGCACAGCAGATATACCGGCGACCTCGCATACTGCGTGTGATCCTCATACTTTTTTCTCCTGCCGCGCGGGGAGATCGATCTCCACTGTCCCTCCCGGTACAGGCGCTCGCTGGCGCGGATCACGATCCTGCCCGCCCGCAGCCTCGGCCTGATATAGCGCTCGTCCTCGACCCCGCCAAACACGACGATATCACTGTCCATGATCAGCCGGGCACAGCACTCTTCCTCCTCGTAGTAGAGCTTCAGATAAGGGATCGCCGAGACCTCGCTCCCCCATCCCATCTTTACCCTGTCCTCCTCCATCCTGGAAGTCTGTACGAAGGCAAAATCCCCGCCGAGCTTCCTGTACAGTTCATCCGACATCGGTATCTGGTGATGGTTGATATAGTTAGATACAATGGTTAATCTCATGATAAATGTCCAAAAGCCTCCTGTAATTCGTATCCGGATCATGTGTCCTGAGCGCGTGCGCCCTCGCATTGGAAGACAGCGACATCGCAAGCTTGTCGTCCTCAAAGATGCGCAGGATCGAATCCTTCATCCTTTTGGGCTTATCCTTGGGATACAGGAATCCATCCTTCCCGTCATTGACCAGATTGTGCACGCCGCCCACATTCGCCGCCACGACCGGAACGCCCAGAAGCATCGCCTCGCCGACAGAATTCGGGGAATTTTCAATGGCAGAGGGGCATAAAAATACATGTGTTTTCAGAAAGCGCGCGCACATCTGATCCGCCTGCAGCTTCCCCACAAACCGGACATGATCCTGCATCCTGCTCCGTCTGATCTGATTCAGCAGGAACCTGCCGTACCCTGACAGTTTGATCTTGTCCCTGATACTGTCGTTTGCCGTGATGACATCCCCTGCCACGTAGACGACCGTCTCCTCAAATTCCTCCACAAGCTCCGGCAGTATATCGAGTACATAGTGCAGTCCCTTAATGGGATAATTTCCCTGGCTCAAAAATATAGAATACCGCTCAACCTGGTCGATCTTCCACTCGTCACTGTAGAACTCCGTCCGCAGCGTCTCGTTCATGAAATGGTATTTCGCATCGGGCGCGAGCACCTTCGTCATCTCCCTGTCAAAATCAGTCCGCCCTGTGACATGCCCGGCCATCGAGAGCGCCTCCTTCTCGTATGTACCGCGCTTCACAAACTTCGCCTGCTGGTCAAACAACCCGTCCTTCTTCAGTATATCGCGGAATGTCTTTTTGCGCTGCACCGAGTAGGGCAGATCTGCCATATACACCTCAGCGATCGCGCTGCACAGCCCCTGGATCCCGATCAGTGTCCGCGCCGGACGGTGGAATGCTTTCACACAGGCGAGTGTATGGGGATATTCTGTCCCAAAAATGTGGATGATATCCGGTTCGAAATCCTGGATCACCGCGCCGAGGCTCTCCTCCATGCCGGCGTCGTAATGCTCCGGATGAACCGTGTCCTCCCGAAAAATGTAGTAGTCGATCCCCTGTGCCCTGTCCTTCACAAACAGCGCGGTATCGCCTTTTACAAACATGCGGCTCTCCGATTCCGGAAAGCAGATGGCAAGTGTCACGTCATTTCTCTCCTGATCTGCCATCAGCTTGCTGGCAAGACCGGAAAGCCAGCCCTCCTTGATCACGATCTTCTGCCCCAGACTCTTTGCGATAAACGGGAGCATGATATTACACAACCACAAAACCCTCATATTCAATCCCTCCATCCTGCCGGCCAGTCATACGCCTATACACGCCTTGCCCGATCCTTCACCTTATATACAGCTGTCTTCATGCCATTGTAGACCACTGATAAGTATTTGCTGTCCGCGATCGCGCTGCGAAGCGGCGCCAGGGTCAACAGCATGGCCAGACGGTACCTGTCAGCCTTCTTCCTTCCCATGTAGTGCACCGTGATCTCCCTGTGCTGGCTTTTGGAGCGTTTCCGGTTCTCCTTCGTCTCCGAATACCCTCCTCCTTCGTACGAAGCCACCACGACCGGCACATAACGGATCTCTGCCCCTCTCTCATAATAACACCACAGAAAATGCTCGTAATCTGCCCGCACATTGTACTCTGTGTTGTAGCCTCTCCCGTCGAACAGTGTGCGGCGGTAGAAGCAGGTCTGATGGCAGGGAACATTTCTATAACACGTGAAATCATTGATCTCCGGCGCCGCATAGATCACGGTATCCAGCGCCTTGTGATACATGTTCCCATAAATGATATCCGCTTTCCTGCCAGCTCTTTCCAGTCTGTGTATCTCGCATGTTATTTTATCCAGGACCTCCTCATCATAGAAGCTGTCCCCGGTGTTCATGAAGAGAAAGTATGTTCCCTTTGCCATTTTCACCGCCTGATTCATCGCGTCGTAGATCCCATTATCTTTTTGGGTATACACACGGATTCGCTCATCCTGAAAAATATTCCCAAGCATTTCGATGGATCCGTCCGACGAACCGCCATCCTTCACTACCACCTCAAAATTCTCATAGCGCTGACCAAGAATGCTTTCCACCGTATCCTGCAGCCGCTGTCCCGCGTTCAGGCAGACCACGATAATACTGTACATTCTGTTCTGTTCCATATGCCTGCGTCACCTCCCTGCACTGTTTACTAATACGTATACCGCTCCGTCTCAAAGAGCCAGCTCCTGTAAGGAAGAATCCTCACGCCATCCTCGTGTGCCTGCAGCAGAAAGACCACAAAGTACAGCACACACGCCGCAAATATAATAGCAACTGTTTTTCTGCGGACTTTTTCCTCCTTTATATTCTGTACGATCAGCGGGACCATAAAGAGCTGCGAGACACCAAAATAATAAGAAATGCGCGTCACGACCGGAAGAAAATAGAAAAATGTCCCTGTCACAAGCGCCAGCAGGTTCAGCTGGGCGTAAAACCGCAGCTCCGGATACCATTCCTGCGCCCTCAGCTCCTCCCTGGACAGGCGGCCCTGCTGCGTGCGGATGAACCACACATACAGCACAAGCACTGCCAGGGTCCTCAATATACTGATCGGACTGCCGCCAGTCTCCTCCAGGTATATTGTATTCCTGTATGACGGGTAGAGTACCAGCGCAAGCTTCAGAACCAGTCCTTTCCCCAGGAAACAGGCAGCGCTGACTGCGAGTCCTGCCGCTATCTGCCACCGCTTCCACGAGAAGGCAGCGATCCAGTACACCGGCAGGACTAACAGGACCGACTTGTGAAACAGCGCCGCCAGGACGATCCAGAACACAAATTTCAGATAGTCCTTCTCCAGCACATATTTCATGGAAAACAGCGCGACCGAGAGGGCGAAATAATACCGCACTGTATTAAAGGTCTGAAAATACAGCCCCAGCGTCATGAACAGAAAAAAGGTCTGTCCGAAGCTGACGCTCTGCCTCGCAAACGCCTTCAGGAAGATTGCCAAAGTCGCAAAAGCGAACACGGCAAACACCAGCTCATAGCACTCTCCGCCCACGATCCAGTACAAAAGGCGCACCAGCTGGTTAAACCCCCATTCTGTCACGACATATCCGCCCACATAAGCCTCGTGGGCAGTCTGCGTGTACTGCCCGTAGTCGTTTCCAATATCAAAGCGGAGCGCCGACACCCAGAAAAGGATACAGAAAATGCCCGCAGCGAGCAGCCTGTTCTGAAAGCTCCTCCTGGTCCTGCGCCCACAGTCCCACACCGGCTCACCAGCCTGACATGGATGAACTGAATACGCCATCCCGCAGGTCAGCGCCGCTATGGACAGATAAAATAAAACAGAAACGCCTCTCGTCATAACCCCTCTACCGACCTGATCCCTTTTTTCATCAGTTCCAGTGCATTCTTTCTGGGGATCGTGGTGCACATCACCTTTCCGTGCGCCATGATAAAGCGCATTGCCATCAGATACGCCATCCCGCCATACAGGAAATGGTACAGCACACCCCTGTCGATAAAAAACTTATCCGTATATCCCTGAAACCATGTCGACTCCCGCTCCTGCTCCGCCCCGATCTCGACCGGTACTGCATAGACCACAAGCCCATATTTGAGACAGTCCTTCAAAAACAGGCTGTCCTCCCCGTTGCTGTACTTTGCCCCGCCCCCAAAGAGAAGGGAAAATGTGATATGTGCCGCATGCAGCCTGGCGCGCCTCACCGCAAACGAGTATGTGGGATAACGCCCTGCATTCCATATATGGACCCTGTGGTACTCCTTTGTGTAGTAAGTGGCGCGCGCCTCCCCCACACGCAGATTGAACAGCAGAAAATCTGCTTCAGGGTGTCTGTCAAAAGCCTCCAGTACCCGCTTCTCATATCCCTTGTCGTACACGATATCCTCGTCAGCGAACAGTACGATATCCCCCTCCGCGCGCATCAGCGCATTGTTCCTGCTGAGTCCGACACCTTTCTCCATGAACTCATAACATTGGATCCGTCTGCCGTTGTGCGTGTATTCGCTGTATCCAAAGTGGTCTGTCTGGTTTACAATGATCGCATCGCTTTCCAGATGCATGCGCTCCGCCATTGTTGACACATCCTGATCCACTGCGGAGACCAGTACCTGCAGTTTCATCCCGCCTGTCACATCCTTCCTGTCTGCTATATTCCTGCATAATATATTCTCATCCAATTCCTGTCCGCCTGCGCAAGGACTGCCGCCACGACCTTCCCACCATGCATCCGGACATGATCGATCTCATCTGTTATTTTTTCCCTGTACGGCTTTCCGAACGGGATCACCGCCACGACTGCAGCTGCATCTGCCGCCGCATCTGCCGCTACATCTGTACTGTATAGCTGAAAACAGGAACCGCCGGCAGGCTCCCGGCTGCGGATGTCCTCCAGAAACGCTGCCGCCTGCTGACCGCCGCACGCATCCATCAGCAGGATCCGCGGATATCTTTCCGTCAGCATCTCCAGGTTCTCCGCCAGCATCCGTGCCTGTCTCTGCTCGATGATGCCGTCCCGTTTTCTGCCGCGCCCCTCCCGAAACGTCATCCCGCACGCAAGGATCCCAAGCCGCACGGAGATATCGCCCTTCGTGTAAAAGACCGATCCCATGCAAAAACAGAACAGGATCACAAAGACTCCGGTGCACACGGCAATGGCCGCACCCAGAAAGGCCGGACGCCACCCGAAATAAGAGATCTCCTCCTGCACGATCCCCAGATCGTCTATCTGATAGATCCTGTCGAATTCATCCATGGCCGCCCCGAGCTCTTCCATGGCTTTCTGGACTGCATTTCTGACTTCCTCCACACGCGCAGGCTCCCGCCCTCTCACGTAGATCGTCAGATAGCGGACATCCGACAGCATCTCGGCACTCAGCATCTCTTTCACCTGGTTTCTGTCGTATCCGCCGTCCAGAAACGCCATCGCTCTCCCCAGAACCAGATCGGATCCGAGCACATATTCATTCCAGGTAAAGGCATTGTAGTAATCCCTCATCTCATAGCGTCCCTCGGCAAACTCGATATAGTACTCCGTCTCCGCCACATAGCAGATATCCTTCGCTTTTGATAGCATGACGACCAGATTAAGACCGCTGCCCAACACGGCACCGGCCACTGCCAAGATCAGCAGCCTGGGCAGCCTCGTCACAAGAACCGCAAACATCGCCCTGCTGTCAATTCCCTGCTGCATCAAACCCTTCTCCTCCGTCAACCTTTTTCTTCCTCTTTCTCCACTCCACACTGTTTCATCGCCGTCGTCTGGCTCGCGTCAATCCCCTCCGTGCTCTCCGCCTGAAACAGGATCTTGAGTGTCAGAAGCATCAGCTTCAGATCCATCCACACACTGTAATTTTCAATGTAAAACAGATCCAGCTTGAGTTTGTCATACGGCGTTGTGTTATATTTCCCATACACCTGCGCGTATCCTGCGAGCCCCGCTTTCACTTTCGTTCGAAATGTAAATTCCGGCATGTCCTCCTGATACTGCCTGATGATCTCAGGACGCTCCGGACGCGGTCCGATGAAGGACATCTCGCCACTCAATATGTTAAAGAGCTGTGGAAGTTCATCGATCCGCACTTTCCTGATAAATCTTCCGATCGGTGTGATGCGGCTGTCGTTCTTGGCGGCAAGCCTTGCGACGCCATCCTTCTCGGCATCCGTGCGCATGCTCCGGAATTTCAGGATCCGGAACTCCCTCATATCCCGCGTACACCGCACCTGCCTGTACAGCACAGGCCCGCCGTCATACAGCTTGATCGCGACAGCCGTCACGATCATAAACGGCGATGCCACGACGATCAGGATCAGTGCGCACACAACGTCGATCAGCCGTTTCACGACGCGCTGCTCGATTGTCATCGCGTACTCCCTTGTGAGCAGGATCGGCGTGTCAAAGAGATGCAGCTGATCCGCCCCCTTTATCATGATATCCGGGATCTTGGGCATCATATATACCCGGATCCCCCTGCTGTAACAAAATTTCAGCAGCTTATTGCGGAGCGCCGTGTCCATGTCCCACAGCACCACGCCGTCGTAAGAGGACAGGATCTCCTGCTCCAGCGCCCCGAGTCCATCGCTCTCCGCCATACACTTAATGATATTATATTTGTCCCTGCGCGTCTCAAACTTCTTCAGAATATCCTCTGCCGGTCTGCCGCCGCTGATAAATAACAGTTGTTTTGGCGGAAAAAAGCGCTGGTACAGCTTATGGCTGATAAAAGTCCAGACTGCCGACACCACGATCTGCCCGAGCATCATCAGAAACAGCGGAGAGGGCGTGACAAGCCCCAGCGACAGCAGTGAGATCTGAAAATAAGATACGACATTGGCACACAGCAGTGAGATCACCTGGGAGAAGAACACATCCATCGGTTTCAGATACCCCACCTTGAGTCCGCCATAAGTCGCCGTAAAAAATAACAGCAATATGAAATAGACGGCTGCCAGAAGCCAGAAGCCCTTTCTGTGAAAGCTTCTCCACATGCCGCTCTGCATAATGTCATTGTACACTTTATACCAGACATAGACATACAATATCGTCTGAAAAACAAGCCCGATCAATGACATCTGTAATATAATTGTCCTTTTCGCCGCCTCTATCCGTCCCACTGTCCAGCCTCCAAACTACACCCTCCGCAAAACCGCCCTGAATGCCCAAAAGCACATACAGTACGCACTCCTTATGACTGACAGACGCTCCTGTCTGCGGTACAGATTCCATATCCTCCTGACTGCAGTCAGTTTATTTGACGATAATGTATCCGCACTTCTCCTGTAGCGGACCAGGTTTGTATCCATGCCATATGCCGCGCCATATTTTTTCAGAAGACGCCACCACGTCGCTGTATCCTCACTGGCGATACAGGGCATACAGATGTCCTCATCCGGTATCTTATTCCGGTCGATCATCACTGTCGACGTAAAAATGGTCGTATTCTTCAATGCCTGCCGGTAAGTGATCTGCTCTGGCACGTGCACGACTTTTCCAAGTCCGTTTCCTGATCCGTCCGCAAACTCATACCCCATAAACACAAATCCGGCATCAGGCGCTTTCTCTCGCTGTATATCCTGAATAAATTCCAGCTCACACTGGAGCTTATCCGGCAGCCAGATATCATCTGCGTCCAGAAAGCAGATATACTGTCCTCGCGCCTCCCCGACACCGCGGTTTCTCGCCCTCGCGGCGCCGCCATTCTTATCCGCCTTTGGCATGATAAGCCTTATGCGCGGATCCTCCGTGCTTTTCTGACAGATCAGCTCCCTGCTCATGTCGGTCGAACAGTCGTCCACCAGCAGAAGCTCCCAGTCATCATAGGTCTGTTGCTGCACGCGGCTGATCGTCTCTGTGATAAACTGCGCCGCATTGTAAACCGGCACAATGATACTCACCAGTCCGCTTCTTTTTTCCTTCATATCCGTCATACTCAAAACTCTTCCCTGACAAGGTATTTGGGTCTGTCCTTCACTTCCATATACATCTTGCTCATATACTGTCCCATGATGCCAAGGCACAGCAGCTGCACGCCGCCGATCAGCGAGATGATACACATCATGGACGGCCACCCCGCCACCGGATCGCCGTAGATCAGCGCCCTGACAAAGATAAAGATCATAAACACAAAAGCCACAAAGCAGAACAAGATCCCAAACACGGACGCGATCGACAGCGGCGCCGTTGAAAATGCCATGATCCCGTCCAGCGAATACAGAAAAAGTTTCCAGAAAGACCACTTCGTCTCGCCTGCCACCCGCTTTACATTTTCATATTCGATCCATTTCGTAGTATACCCCACCCATCCAAAGATTCCCTTGGAAAAACGGTTGTACTCTTTCATTGCCAGGATCGCATCCGTCACCTGCCTTGTCATCAGCCTGTAGTCCCTCGCGCCGTCCACGATCTCCGTCTTGGAGATCCTGCGCATCAGGCCATAAAACCGTCTCGCAAAAAAAGACCGGATCGGAGGCTCTCCCTTTCTGTCCACGCGTCTCGTCGCCACCGAGTCATACCCCTGCTCAATGTAGCTGTACATCTCCGGCAGGATCGCCGGCGGATCCTGCAGATCCGCATCCATCAATACCGTAAAATCTCCTGCTGACTTCTCCAGCCCCGCAATGATGGCAGCTTCCTTCCCAAAATTTCTTGAAAACGATACCAGATGTACGCGCTCGTCCTTTTCCCGAAGCGCCTTTACAGCTGCCACCGTGCCATCCCTCGAGCCGTCATCCACAAATATAAACTCAAACTCCACATCCTTCTCATGAAAAAATGTTTCCTGCTTCACTGCCTCTGCATAGAAATGCGGTACGCTCTCCTCCTCATTATAGCAGGGTACAATGATGCTCAAAATCTTCGTATAAGCCTTCAACTGCCTCTTCCTCCAACCGAATCTTTGGAATCCTCTATATTCTTAAAAAACCGACCATTTTTTCGATAACCTCTGTATTGGTCGGTCTGATCGTTCCGTCGCCATAGATTTCTTTAAAAAACTCTTTCAATGTCTCTGGTTCTCCATTGCTCCATGCGGTTTCGATCGCATTTCGTATCGCACGTTCCACCTGTTTGTCTGTAGTACTGAAACGCTTCGCCACTTCAGGATACAAGCGTTTCGTGACCGAAGTCAGGACTTCGGGCTCCTGATAGGCTATCCATACCGCTTCCCGCAGGTAACGATAGCCCTTCTGCCTCGCCTGAAATCCGCATCTGACCATATGGTATGTAGTTCGTTTATAGATGTTTACCCTCGAACATTCACCATCCATATTTACTTTATCACACCCTAATTCAGCCGTCCCGCATATCAAAAATATCCGTGCACGGTCCCTGATCACTCCCCCATCCTCATTATAGCCGAGCGTCCTTCACATTCTCCCGGAACCAGTCGTACGCCAGCTGCACACCCTCCTCAAGTTCTACCTTGTGGGTCCACCCGAGGTTGTGCAGCTTTGTCACGTCTGTCAGCTTCCGCGGCGTGCCGTCGGGCATATCCGGGTTCCACACGATCTCGCCCTGATAACCTACTACCCGCCGAACGGTATCAGCCAGCTCCCTGATCGTCACTTCCTTGCCGGTCCCGATGTTCACATGCTGTTCCCCGTCGTAATGCTCCAGCAGGAATACGCAGGCATCCGCCATGTCATCCACGTACAGGAACTCGCGCAGCGGCGTGCCTGTTCCCCACAGCTCCACACTTGGGACATTGTTCATCTTTGCATCGTGGAATTTGCGGATCATCGCAGGCATGACGTGGGAGCCTGACAGATCATAATTGTCATAAGGCCCGTAGAGGTTTGTCGGCATACAACTGATAAAGTCATCACCGTACTGTCTCTTGTAGAATTTGCACATCTCCAGCCCGGAGATCTTAGCGATCGCGTACGCCTCGTTCGTCTCCTCCAGCGGTCCCGTGAGCAGTGCATCCTCCGGGATCGGCTGCGGCGCCATCCTCGGATAGATGCAGGTGCTTCCGAGAAACAGCAGCTTCCTGACATGATACACATGACTGCACTGGATCACATTGCACTGGATCTGCATATTCTCGTAGGCAAATTCCGCAGGCGCCGTGTTGTTGGCGTTGATCCCGCCGACCTTCGCGGCCGCGAGGACGACCACATCCGGCCTCTCTGTCTCAAAAAATTCCCTCACGGCCTGCTGGCTTGTCAGGTCAAGTTCCCTGTGTGTTCTTCCGATCACATTGGTGTATCCTTTTTCTTCTAGATTTCTCACAATGGCAGAGCCCACAAGCCCCCTGTGCCCCGCCACATAGATTTTGTCTGACTTATTCATTGCTTCCTCCGTCCCTGCTGTTCCTGTACTGTGCGCATGACATTCCCGTGACTGCCTTCATATCCGCGTCCATCATCATGGACACCAGCCCCCTGAAATCCACTTTTCGCTTCCATCCAAGCTCCTTCTCCGCCTTCGCCGCATTTCCCCAGAGGAATTCAACCTCTGCCGGACGGTAGAACTCCGGATTGACATCGACAAGCAGCTTTCCGCTGGCGGCATCATAACCCTTCTCATGGACGCCCTCGCCCTCCCAGCGGATAGCGATGCCAAGCTCTCCAAACGCCGCCTCCACAAACTGGCGCACGGTATGCGTCTCGTTGGTCGCGAGCACATAGTCCCCGGGGGCATTCTGCTGGAGCATCAGCCACATCCCTTCGACATAATCGCCCGCAAATCCCCAGTCTCTCTTGGCATTCATGTTTCCGAGCGAAAGCTTGTCCTGCTTTCCGGCGGTCATATTCGCGATGGCGAGCGTGATCTTTCTCGTCACGAAATTCTCACCGCGCCTGGGCGACTCGTGGTTGAACAGGATGCCGTTGCATGCGAACATGTTGTAGGACTCCCTGTAATTCACCGTGATCCAGTAAGAGTACAGCTTTGCCACGCCATACGGGCTCTTGGGATAAAACGGCGTCGTCTCACTCTGCGGCGCCGTCTCCGGAAGCCCCCCGAAAAGCTCGGAGGTCGATGCCTGATAGTATCTGCAGTTGCCCCCGTTCACCCGGATCGCCTCCAGCAGCTTTAACGTGCTGACGCCTGTCGCATCCGCCGTGTACTCCGGAACTTCAAATGAGACGCCCACATGGGACTGTGCCGCGAGATTATAGACCTCCGTCGGTCTGATCTCGCCGATGATGCGCATCAGATTGGACGAATCCGTCGTATCTGCAAAATGAAGAAAAAATTTCACCTTGTAATAATCTGATCTGATCAGATGGTCGATACGCATCGTGTTCGAGATACTGTGCCGCCTGATCAGTCCGTGCACCTCATATCCCTTTGCGAGCAGAAACTCTGCCAGATAGGAGCCGTCCTGTCCCGTGATCCCAGTGATCAATGCTATATTGTTCATATCATACCTGTTTCCTTTCATTATTTCATGTCCAACTTGTCTTCCACATTATTCCATTCTTAGTATACCCATACTTTGTCAGAATGACAAGTCCTTTATATATTCTGCGATGGCCTTTTCCCAATCCGCAAACATAAAATCCGTCGTGAGCTTCAGCATATAGTTTTCAAGCACGGAGTATTTCGGCCTCGGCGCCACCACGCCTGTCACATTCCTGTCATACTGCTCTGTCGTCACCGTCTCGACCGCCGTGGATTTCCCTGCGAGCCGGTAGATTTCCCTCGTGAAATCAGCCCAGTTCGTGATCCCCTCGCAGGTTCCGTGAAACACCCCGAAATTGTCCGTCGGAAGCAGATATGCGATCGCACTGGCAAGCTCGTCCGCGCTCGTCGGCGAGCCAAACTGATCCCCGATCACGGTCACTTTGTCATGCTTCTCCGACAGGGCGAGCATCGTCCTCACGAAATTCTTTCCGTCGCCGTAGAGCCACGCCGTGCGGACGATAAAATACTCCCTGGCAAATTCCTTCACAAAATCCTCACCCGCAAGCTTCGTCCTGCCATAGACCGTCTTCGGACCCGGCGTGTCAAACTCGGTATACGGCGTGCGTGCCTGTCCGTCAAACACATAATCCGTGGATACGTGCATCAGCTTTGCGTGATACCTCGCCGCCGCGATGGCCAGGTTTCTTGGTCCGACCGCATTGATCTTATATGCGTTGTCCACATCCGTCTCACACCCGTTTACATTCGTGTGCGCGGCACAGTTGATGATGGCATACGGCTTCACTTCCGCCACAAATCGGTCCACGGCGTCGACCTTCGTGATATCGAGCTCACCGACATCCGTATTCACGCACTCATACTCTGTGCTGCCCTGATATGTTTTGTTGATCGCGCGCCCGAGCTGTCCATTGCAGCCCGTGACGATTATCTTTTTTACCACACTCATCTTTTCATTTCCTTTCCTGATATTGTTAGCTTTTCTCATATAGCCGAACTCTATTCACCGCAGGTACGCCGGAAATCCCCTAACATGAAATTAGAGCGTGTCTGACGGAAAGCATTTTTCAAACACGCTCTAGCCCGAAGCTGCTTCGGACGAATTCCCTTCCTTACTCTCCCAGGCCACCTGCTATGACACTGATCATAGTAGACAGAGCCTCATTCTCATCTGAACCTTCACAAAAAACCTCTATCTCATCGCCACATTTGATGCATGCGCCCAGCACACTCAGCACACTCTTGGCATTTGCCGTATTTCCGCGGAATGTAAAGGTTATCAGCGAGTTAAACTGCATCGCTTCCTTACATAAAATTCCTGCCGGACGCAAATGCAGCCCTGTCGGGTTCTTGATAACTACCTTCTGACTAACCATTTCTCACACCTCCATTATGGTCTCTCACCTTGCGCTCGCGTGCATCACAGCATTACGTTCTGTATCAGTTCGGCAAGCTCCCTCGCCTCTTTCTCGATCATCCGCTGATCCTTTCCCTCAATCATTACCCGAACCAGCGGCTCTGTACCCGAAGGTCTGATCAACACTCTGCCCTCATCTGCAAATTTCGCGCTCACCCGCTCGACCGCCTCCGCGATCTCCGCATATTCCATATAACTGTTCTTCTTGTGATTGGGAACCTTCGCCCCGACAAGCGCCTGTGGGAGCACTGTCATGATCGTCGCAAGCTCTGACAGGGATTTTCCTGTCTCTACCATCACCTGCAGTAAATGCAATGCGCTGAGCAGACCGTCACCCGTCGTATTCTCATCAAGGAAGATAATGTGTCCTGACTGCTCTCCGCCAAGATTTGCCCCGATCTCGATCATCCGCTCCAGCACATACCGGTCTCCGACCTTTGTCTGCTCGATATTGATCCCGTTCTCCTTGCCCATGAGGAAAAATCCCAAGTTGCTCATCACGGTTGCAACGATCGTATTGTCCTTCAGAGTGCCCTTTGATTTCATATGGTCACCGATGATCGCCATGATCACATCACCGTCAACCTGATTGCCGTTTTCGTCCACCGCGAGCAGTCTGTCCGCGTCACCGTCAAACGCCAGCCCCACGTCCGCCTTCTCATACACCACGCGCGCCTGCAGTTCACCCATGTGGGTAGAACCGCAGTTTGCATTGATGTTCGTCCCGTCAGGATTGTTGTGGATCGCCACGATATTCGCGCCAAGCTCCTTGAGCGTCTCCACAGATGTGTAGAAGGAAGCGCCCTCCGCACAGTCGACCACGATCTTCATGCCGCTCAGATCGACCGGAACAGCCTGCACGGAATGATTGATATACTCCTCCCGCGCATCCGTGCGATACTTGATCTTTCCCACGCTCGGTCCCGTCGGAAACTGGATATCCTTCATGCCGCTTCTGATCAGGGCCTCGATCTCATCCTCCATGGAATCCGGCAGCTTAAATCCGTTTCCGTCAAAGAACTTGATCCCGTTGAACTCAACCGGATTGTGCGAAGCCGATATCACAACACCCGCGTCCACTCTGTATTTTTTGGTCAGATAAGCGATCGCCGGCGTAGGGATCACACCCACGTACACCACATTTGCCCCCACAGAGCAGGCTCCTGCCATCAGGGCATTTGCCAGCATATCCCCGGAAATGCGCGTGTCACATCCCACCATGATCGTCGGCTTATGCGCGTTCTCCTTCGACAGGACATACGCCCCGGCCTGACCTAACTGCATGGCAAGCATCGGTGTCAGTTCATCGTTTGCCACCCCCCGCACACCATCTGTTCCAAATAATCTCGCCATCTCTTACAATCCTCCAAAATTTATTTATTCATTATTATTGCCATCAGCCTCTTCTTCTATCGCCTCGAGTACGATCGTCATCTGATACGGCTGTTCCAGTGTCACATAATCCAGAACGTCATTAAATGTAATCTCTCCCTGATAGATTCCCGGAACCCACTCCGTAAGCCCAAGTTTTTCAAGCAGCGCATTCATATCTATCACGCCGATCACATCCTCGGCATTCACCGCATCCACTGCCGCCTTTGTTCCTGATATGCGGATCGTATAGTACTCCTGGTTTTCCAGTTCCCTCAAAGTCAGCTTCAGATCATCCGGATTGCTGCCAGCCCCAAAACCCGCTGCAAAATGTCCTGATGTCGCCGGTATCCGCAGTTCCCTTGTCACGAGCTGCTCGATCCCCACCGTAACGCTCACATTGCCGCCAAAACTGCTGTCCGCAAACTGTACTCCTGTTGGCAGATACTTCCTGACATTGATCACTGCAGTCATACTTTCTGTCCGGTCCTCGACACTGAGCGCCGGATCTGATATGACGATCTTTGAAATGCCATCCAGGACACTGTTCCTGCCCGCGATCGTCACAGTCTCGGGCATGCTGAACGGCTCGCCATTGACCACATACCCGTTTGCCGGCTGATCCGGAACAACAAAGCTCAGCGGAACGATCTTTGTCCCCAGGATCGTCACGGCGACATTCACCGTCGTTATGTTCATCTTGATCGAACTGTTCTTGATCTCATTATTCTCTGCATCGTAGAGTTTCAACTCAGCGCTTGTATTGATATCCGAAGAATAATCGTCGACACTGATCACTGCGTCCACATGGTCTATCTCCTCGATCAGTGACTCCGGTCCTGAGAATCTGACAACGTTCTGGCTCGGCTTCACCTCTCCGACCACATAACCCTGCGCCGGTTCCCCGGATGTCGTCACGTTGATCGGCTTCTGAACACTCCTCTTGTTCTCGATCGACAGCTTCACGCTGTCTATATTGGTCTTGAAATCAAGCTCAGAATTGCTGCGCGCACTCGACACCTTGATCCCGATCGTATTCATGAGTGTGAGCTCCGACATATCCGCAACTGCCCTGATATCCTCCTTTGAGACATACTGCAGCACAGTCTTCTTTCCTTTCACCGTGACGTTGACCACATCTGTCCCATCCAGCACGTCATAGACCTTCCCCTCATTTGTCACCAGATCCGCATTGATGATCTCGACCGGGATATTGTAATAGGTATCCGTGACAAGCGGATCGTTGCTGTTATCCACCACGATCCACAGACCGCAGGACACGATCACTGCCAGGATCTTCAGGCCAAAATTGTTTGTGATCAGCCTGACCACTTTCTTCAATATACTATTTTTCATCTTTAGCCCTACCTTTCCAGAGCCTGCGCTTCTTATTATCCTCCACTTCCTTATTCTGAATCATGCTGATCTTCTCCCGCAGCCCGTTGGCGTCCAGATTGCGGTACAGCTTTCCCTCATATGTGACACTGACGTGCCCTGTCTCCTCCGACACAATGATCGTGAGCGCATCTGTCACTTCCGATATTCCCACGCCCGCCCGGTGCCTTGTGCCCAGCTCCTTGCTGATCTCCATATTGTCGGACAGCGGCAGATAACAGGTCGCCGAGACCACCCTGTTCCCGCGTATGACCACTGCACCATCATGAAGCGGCGTATTATGTTCAAAGATATTGATGAGCAGCTGGCTGGAGATCAGTCCGTCCACCTCAATACCTGTTCTCTCGTATTCTGTGAGCAGCACATTCTGCTCGATCACCATGAGCGCGCCGGTCTTCACCTTGCCCATCTCAAAGCTCGCCTTCACCAGGTCGTTCACCGTCTTGTCTGAAAAGCGCTCATCCGTCGCCTTCTCAAACGTGATCAGGTTCGTGACGAAGCTCTTGCGTCCAAGCTCCTCAAGCGCGTGGCGCAGCTCCGGCTGCAGGATGACGATCATCGCCGTGACCGCTATGCTCAGCACATGTTCCACGATCCATATGATCGTGTGCATCTGAAAGACTACCGCCAGCAGGATAAACGCTATGATAATGACGATCCCCTTCATGAGAAGCCACACCTTGGTATGTTTGATCCATGCCATGATCTGATACAGCAAAAAGGATATAATGATAACCTCCACTATATCCTGCCATCTGATGTTAAAACTGCGCAATGATAACGTCTCCATATAGGAACCAAGACGTTCAAGAATCATATCCATTTTGATCCATCCTTTTTATCTATCCCTCTTCTGCTCTCTGACTGCCTTTTCCGGAACCCTGATCGTCTTCACCCGCTTCTGCGGCGCTGTCACTGTATTCTTGGGAACAGCCTTCACATAATAATAATATTCGTCGTCCTCAAACTGCACATACTCCGTCCGCGAGTAGTCCACATTGAACACAAAAAACTCCAGTATCTTTGCGAGCGCCACCGACACTACGCTTCCGACGATCAGACCGGCGATCGAGAGATTTGTATTGTACATCAGATCCCCGAAGAGCATGACCAGCACATCGAGAAGCGCCCCTGTGATCATGGCAATCATCCAGGAGTAATCGACGCTGAGCCTCCTGATAAAATACACGACGATCAGCGTGGCGGTAAAAGCTGCCAGCGTCACATACATCGCCTTATTTCCGAGCATCCCGTCAATGACATACCGGAATTTCTCCAGCGCGCCGTCATCCTCAAAAGTCCCCAGCATCGACGCGTTGCCGATCATATAACTCACTGTATAATACACAACCGTCCCGCTCGCCACCGACACTGCCGAAAACGGTGTTCCCACGAGTCCCATCGCGATGGGCATTACATAGGGTATCTTCAGCATAAAGCAGAGCGGTGTCAGCAGCACGGCGATCGTGTCCTTTGACGCGAACCGAAAATAGAGGATGAACAGCAGCAGGAACACGACCAGCGCCACCAGCGCACATTCCGCCGAGAATTTGTACAGGTGTCCGAGCGTCACAGCCGCTGCCACAAACACGATGAAATTCATCGGCAGAAACGAGCACATAAGCGCCAGCACCAACACGACCACCGCTTTTTTCAGCTCACTCATGTAACCGATACTGCTGTTGATCATGATCAGCGTCACGAGCGCCAGCAAAAATTTAAAAACTGGTGTGAGATACAGCTCATACTTGCTGTAAAACTTCCTCAACTGTTCCCTAAAAACCAAAAGGTTTGTCATAATTATTTCCTCTCCAACCTTATTTACCCATCCCAAAAACTACTTTTTGGTCTCCCGCTCATACATATAAGCAAGTTTTTTGAGGTTATTGTAATATGTTTTCAGGCTTTTTCTTGCCCTTGTATACCGATAGGTATACACTCCATATGAGATCAATGCATATGCTCCCGTAAAGATCAGATAATAAATAATCACTGACTTTGCAAAACCAAACAGATCCATCTTGTAGATGTCTGCCATAAAAACTTCAAAATCGTAGAAGATAAACATTGCAAATAAAATAACATACGCAATCGTTGCGCCGATGATCGATTTGATGACCTGCAGACCGATATAATCGCCACGGAAATAATTCCCGATCGCGACGTTCTTTCTTCCCTCATCGGCCTCGTAACAGGCCATCCTGGTCATCAGCCTTATTCTCTCTTCATTCAACATAACTCTCTTCCTTATGCAATCACATTTGTGCAGTCACATCAGCCGGAAGCTACTGTCTGTCGAGGAAGCGCATCTTATTTCCAGTGGACTGCGGCTTCTTCGGCTCCACCAGCACAGCCTTTGGCTTATCCATCACGCTGGAGAGATTGTTCGTCATCTCACGCTTGCACTTCTCGCAGTATTTTCCAGACCGGATCGACGCTCCACAGTTCTCGCAGGGAATCTTTACCGGAGAGTCCTCCGTAAACTCAAGACGCTCCTCACGGATCCACTGCTGGATCTGCCCCACCTCAACCTCACAGTCCTCAGCAACCTGCTTGATGTCCGCCAGACGGTTCTCGCGGATATACTTCTTTACCGCCTGAAACTTTTCCTCAAGCTTATCCTTGCATGCCGGACAGATCGGCATCCCGGACATGTAATTAAACAGCTTCCCACATTTTCTACAGTTCCTTACATTCATTGAAAATCCCTCCATTGATCATTTTATTCCTACATCCCTTCGCCGATGCAGAGTGCTATGAAATAAACAGACTTTACCCCATGCCGCTTTAGCTCCAGGGCAACGGCATCCAATGTACTCCCTGTCGTGTATATGTCATCGACAAGAATTGTTTTATTTAATTTTACAACATTTGCGGTAATATTAAAAGCCTTTTTCAAATTATTTTGTCTTTCTTGTATGGTAAGTTCTTTCTGCGGTGTTGTTTTCCGGACCCTTTTTACCAGTCTGTCATACATTTTGATCCCTGTAAGCCTTGACAGCTCCGCCGCGACAAGCTCTGCCTGGTTGTATCCCCTGCTCCTTCTTCTCGATGCGTGGACCGGGACCGGCAGAATGGCGTCCGCCTCCATCATGCGGATCTCCTCTGACAGCCTGTCGCAGATATCCCTTGCGTAGAACGCTGCGTATTCGCACCTCTTCCCATACTTGAACCGGTAGATGCTCTTTTTCATACTCTGGTAGTCATAGAGGGCATAACCATAGTCATACACATGTTTCCTCCGCATACAGTCATGGCAGAATTCTCCCGTGCCGGACTGCCCCGGCTCCCCCACAAGCTGCTTTCCGCACCGTCTGCACCGCGGTTCCGTGATATACTGTGGTTTTGTCCTGCACCGTGTGCATATCAGTCCCTCTCCCATCGGCACAAGTCCATCGCACACCGGACACCGGCGCGGAAACACCATATTCACCAGCGCATCCTTTATTCCACATCCTGATTCATGATCTCGCATATTCTTTCCTTCAAACCTGTGTATCGTTTCTGTTCATTCTCGTTTGCGATCATCTGATTGACAGTCTCCCTGCTTCCCAGTATCGTCACACAGCTTTTCGCCCGTGTCACTCCCGTGTAGAGCAGATTCCTGTTGAACAGCATTTTCGGACCCGCTAGGAGCGGCATGATCACTGCAGGATATTCGCTTCCCTGCGACTTGTGTATCGTGACTGCATAGGCCAGCTCGATCTCGTCAAGCCCGGTGATCGGATAGGTGACCCTGCGCAGGTCGTCATACTCCACGACAACCGTCTTTGCCGTCTCGTTGATCTCCTTTATGATGCCCACGTCCCCGTTGAACACGCCCTGTCCGCTGTCCACTGCAATGCCATATTTGCTGACGATCTCCCATTCAAGCTGATAATTATTCCGGATCTGCATCACCTTGTCGCCCAGGCGGAACACCCCGTCGCCATGCGCCAGCTCCAGCTTTTCCGATGACGGCGGATTGAGATACTGCTGGAGGATCCCGTTTAATGTCTCCACCCCGAGCGCTCCCTTGCGCATCGGCGTGAGCACCTGGATATCATAGGCTCCTGATTTTACATATCCGGGCAGCTTTTCCGTGATCAGCAGGATCATATGCTTGTAGATCACATTGACATTATCGCGTTCCAGGAAAAAGAAATCCCTGCTCTTGTTGTCCAGTTTGATCGCTTTCCCTTCATTAATATAATGTGCGTTGACTACGATATCGCTCTCCCCCGCCTGCCGGAATATCTTTGACAGCACGACCGTGGCAATGCACCCGCTCTCCATCAGGTCCTTCAGCACCTGTCCCGGACCGACGGAAGGAAGCTGATTTCTGTCGCCTACCATCACGAGTCTCGTCCCCGGCGCGATCGCCTTTAGCAGCGACTGGAACAGATGGATATCCACCATCGACATCTCATCGATGATAATGACATCCGCCTCCAGTGGATTGAGTTCATTCTTCTCAAAATGCACAGCCGACGCCTGTCTGTCATCCGACATATCGCCGTTCAGCTCCAGCAGCCGGTGGATCGTCTTCGCCTCGAATCCGGTTGCCTCCGTCATGCGTTTGGCCGCTCTTCCGGTGGGCGCTGCCAGAAAGATATCCATGCCCTCCTGCTCAAAATAGCGGATGATCATATTGATCGTCGTCGTCTTGCCGGTTCCGGGACCGCCGGAAAGGATAAAAATACCATTCTGAACCGCCTCCGTCACAGCTTTGCGCTGCAGGGCATCCAGTTCCATGCAGCTGCTCTCCTCCAGTTTCCCGATCTTCCTCTCCAGCTGTTCCAGTTCCACTCTGGTAAAACGCTCCGCCCCGTCGAACGCCTGCTGAAGCTCATACAGCATTCTGGCGCAGTTCAGCTCTGCATAGTAGGCGCCCATACTGTAGACGCACACGGTCTTCTGCCCGTCCTCCAGCACTTTTTCCTTGAGCACGAGCTTTTTGTCGATCGCAAGATTGGCAATCTGCGGCTCGATCTGTTCCGGCTTCAGCCCCAGCATGTCAGCAGCCTTATCCAGCAGGATCCCTTCCGGCAGAAAGACATGCCCCTCTGTTCCCGCCTGCAGCAGTGTGTACAGGATCCCGCTTCTGATCCTGTAATCCGAGTCCGTATGGATCCCGATGCGCGACGCGATCTCATCCGCGATACGAAATCCGATACCGGACACATCCTCCGCCAGTTTATACGGATTTTCCTGCATGATCTTATAGAGCCCCATGCCGTACTGTTTATAGATCCTGAGCGCCAGCGTATTTGAGATGCCATATTTCTGCAGGAAAAGCATGGCATCCCTCGCATCCTTCTTCTCCTCCACCTGCTCCGCGATCTCTCTCGCCTTGCGCTCACTGATCCCCTTGATCTCAGCAAGCCTGTCCGGCTCCTCCTCTATGATCCGGAAGGTATCATCCCCGAAATGCCGCACGATGCGGGCAGCGAGCGCTGCGCCGACTCCCTTGATCGCACCGGAGCCAAGATAGCGCTCCACCGCCTCCCTGTCCTCCGGGGCGACCACATCAAAGCGGTCCACCCTGAACTGCTTTCCGTAAACAGCATGCTCTACATAAGTTCCCTCCGCCTCGATGCTCTCACCCTCATCAAGGTTGGTGAAGATTCCTGTACAGGTGATCTCCATCTCCCCGGCCTTGAGACTGATCACCCCGTAGCCGTTCTCGGTGTTTTTGAAAATAATGTGCTCTACATAACCCTTCAGTTTCTCCAAGACGCCTGTTCCTCCATAAACTGTCAAAAGCAGGGGAAAATCCTTTCCCCTGCTCGCGCGCCGCCAATGCACCCTATGTAATGATTCAATCCCCAGAAAGTTCCTCCGGCTGTACCACCCCTATGCCGTAGTTGCGCTTCATCTGCTCATACAGGATATTTGCCAGCCCCAGCCCATCGCCGTCCGTCACATTGTCGCACAGCTCCTGCACTGCAAAATCCTTAAAATAATCTACCATTTTTGTCGCATAGCCGTTTTCCTCATCCGAGAAAACTTTTGTGGTCTTCATCATCGCGTTAAAGACCTGCTCCACAAAATAGGACTCAAACTCCTTGCACGCCTCCCTGAGCTCTGCCTCATCCGCCGCCGCACTGCCGTTCTCCAGCTTATTCTGCAGCGTCTCAGCCTTGCTGCCGGAAGCCTGGCTTGTCATATAGTCTGCATATGCCGAACCCACTCCACCGATATTCATACCTAACTACCTCCTATCAGCGTTTCAACTGGTTTGCCTGCTGAAGCATCTCATCCGAAGTAGTGATAACCTTGGAATTCATCTCATAGGCTCTCTGTGCCACGATCAGGTTGACCATCTCATCCGCGATCTGCACGTTGGAGCCTTCCAGATAGCCCTGAATCATTTTCGTCCTGGGCAGATTATCATTCTCAGCCTCATTCATCGCCTCGCCGCTCGCCGCCGTCTCCGAGAACAGGCTGTCTCCCTCTTTGCTCAACCCTGCCGGATTGTTGAACTGCCAGAGCCCGATCTGAACGTCCAGGCTCTGCGGTACGCCGCTTTCATCGGGATAATACAGCATCCCGTCATTCCGTCCGACCGTGATCTTGCTGGTGACGATGTCGTCATCCTCGAGAATGATCGGCTCCCCTTCAGAATCCAGCACTGGAAGACCGTCTGTCGTCTCCAGCGTGATGCCCTGCGGTCCGACCGCGAACACAAAATTACCATTGCGTGTATAGTATGTATTGCCATCCGCACCCCTGATGCCGAAAAAGCCGCGTCCGTTCAGCGCAAAATTCGCTGACCCGGGAGTTTCGAGCAGGTTTCCGTCTGTAAAAATGGAAGTGATCGAAGAATTTCTGACACCCAGGCCTACCTCCGCACCGATCGGCTTGTTCGCACCGTTTGCGGTGGTGGTCCTTGTCTGTATCGTCTGATATAAAAGTGATTTGAATTCCATAACCTCCGACTTGTAACCTGTCGTATTTACATTGGCAAGGTTGTTGGCAATATTGTCTACATTTAACTGCTGCGCGATCATACCTGTCGCGCCTGTCCACAATGACCGTACCATCTATCGTTCCCCCTTATCAAACTTTGCTCAGTGACATTGTCTTCTCAAGCGTCTCATCAAAAGTCGTCAGCATCTTCTGGTTTGACTCGTACTGCCTTGATATCGTTATCATGTTTACCATCTCCTTGACGACGTTCGCGTTTGACATCTCGAGATATCCCTGACGGACATCCGGATCCTCCGCTTCTGTCTCCACTGCACCTTCCTTGACATCCCACATCGTCTCGCCGTAATGAGTCAGATAATTGGTATCTTCAAAATCTGATATTTTGAGGCTCGCCACGAGTCTGTCATCCTGATAGATATCCCCATTGCGGTCAAAGACTGTGGTGCCTGCCGTTGTCGAGAGCTGGATCCTGCCATTCTCACCGAGGACATAATCGCCATCCTTCGTCACCAGATAGCCCTCCTTCGTGATGGTAAAACCGCCGTCCCTCGTATATTTCGTAGAGGTCTCCCCGGATTTGCTGGTAAACTCAATGTTGAAAAATCCGCTTCCGCCAAGTGCGATATCATACGTATTTCCCGTATCCCTGAGCGAACCCTGCGAGAAGTCCGTGTACGTCTCCCCGATCTTCACGCCGAGGCTCATGTTCCCCAGCCTTCTGGGTGTGTTGGGATTCTCTGTCAGATCCTTGATCTTCACCGCCATCACTTCCGAGTACGCCTGACTCGTAGAACCTTCCTTCTTAAAACCAGTCGTATCCGCGTTTGCCAGATTGTTCGACATGATATCCATTCTGTACTGCTCATTCAACATACCAGTGTATGATGTGTATAGACCTCTAAGCATAAGTTCCTCCTAATCTGTTACAAAACTCCGGCTCAGCACAGGCACTGCAATTATATTTGTAGAGAGAAACGATGTCTGCCGGTCACTCGTCCCTGCTGCCCGCGAGAAATTCCACATACTTGCCCGTGCCGATCGCAACCGCAGTCATGGGATCCTCAGCAGTCATCGTGTTGATGCCCGTGCGGGACTCGATCAGATCCTCCAGCCCGCAGAGCAGACTTCCGCCTCCTGTGAGCACGATCCCCCTGTCCGCGATATCCGCCGCCAGCTCAGGCGGTGTCTTCTCGAGAACGCTGTGGATCGTATCGATGATCTGGGAGGTCGTCTCCCGCAGCGCCTCCTCCGTCTCCTCGGAGGAAACCCGGATCGTCTTGGGAAGACCTGTGACAAGGTTGCGCCCCCTCACATCCAGATAGTCGACCTCCGCCCTCTTAAATGCTGAACCTATTTTAATCTTAATGTCTTCTGCTGTTCTCTCACCGATCAAAAGATTGTGTTTCTTTCTCATATATCTGACAATGGCTTCATCAAAGTCATCGCCTGCAACCTTGATCGATGCACTGACTACCGTACCGCCGAGCGAGATCACCGCAATATCGGAAGTACCGCCCCCGATATCCACGATCATGTTCCCACAGGGTTTTGAGATGTCGATCCCCGCACCGATCGCTGCAGCGATCGGCTCCTCAATGATCTTGACATCCCTCGCGCCTGCCTGGTACGTAGCATCCTCAACCGCCTTCTTCTCCACCTCCGTAACACCGCTCGGTACGCATACCGCGATGATCGGTTTCCTGAAGGTCTTCCTGCCCAGCGCTTTCTGGATAAAGTGTTTCATCATCTGCTCCGTCACTTTATAATCAGAGATGACTCCCTGCCGGAGCGGCCTGACTGCCACGATATTTCCCGGAGTTCTTCCGAGCATCAACCGCGCATCCTCACCGATGGCTTTTATCTTCTGTGTATCCCTGTCAAAAGCAACGACGGAAGGCTCCTTCAGCACAACGCCCTTCCCTCTGATATAAACTAATATACTCGCGGTACCAAGATCGATCCCAATATCTGTGTATTGCATGGCTGTGTGCCCCTTTCTTTGAATCATATTTGTAAAATCAAGTCATTTATCATGTAGGAACTGTTCAGTTCCTTCGCTTCGTTCGCATATCAGGATGCGTCAGTGATCTTTCTGCTGATCCTAACATAGTATTCCCATTACGGTTATATCTATGAAGACATACTGTAACTA
>VSNO01000029.1 GCA_009774375.1 Lachnospiraceae bacterium | reverse complement strand
CGCGGGGGGCCTGTTGTCTTTTCGGACAGAAAAAGGGCGGCGTCTGATGTGATCTGTCAAATAGCGGAGGAATCTGGCTGTAAATGGCACGCCGTGTCGGAAAATGACTACAAAATAAATGAAATTCAGAAAAAATTCATTGATTTTTCCGTTGTCAGTCGTTATTATGATTATGGTAGAATTACGGTGAATACGATGGCGGCCTATCAGGCGGAGAATGCGGCGGTTGCGGTCCGCACCTGCGAGGTGTTAAAAAGGACATGCGGTTTCGGAAAGCTGACTGTGGGATCCATAAAGGCAGGGATCGGGAAGATGCGCTGGGCGTGCCGTATGGAGGAGGTCCGGCCCGGGGTGTTCATCGATGGAGCGCACAATGAGGACGGGATCGCGGCGTTTGTGCAGTCCCTGAACATGCTGCCGGAGAAGTGTGTGCTTATTTTTTCTGTCATGAAAGATAAGCAGTATGATAAGATGATAGAACTGCTCTGCGGGCTTTCCATGGTTACGGATTTTGTGATCACGCATATTCCGGGGGAGAGGGGAGCGGACCTGGAAGAGCTTGGAATGATATTTGAGAGATATGCCGGCGGGCATGCACAAAGGATATATGTCTGTGAGAAGATCGAGGAAGCGGTTGCCTATGGCCTGGCAGTCCAAAAAAGAGACGGCGGAAGGGTATATATAGTCGGATCACTGTACCTGGCAGGTATTGTAGAAGCAAGTGGAGGATTATGATGATAGATTTCGAGGAAGAATTGAAGAAGTTTCATCCCAGCCTGGAGGTGGAGGATGTGGAGGATACGGTAATGAACCAGGATGTGACAGACCTTGCGGATGTGCTGGTGAATCTCGTGAAGGAATCAAAGGAAGAGGAGTAGGGGAGCTTTATATGTATTGCTTTAATTGTGGATGCCTGTTGTCAGAGAAGAATTTCTGCACGAGCTGTGGGGCTGACGTTGGGTTATATAAAAGGATCATGTACGCGGCCAACCGTTTTTATAACGACGCTCTGGATAAGGCGAAGGTCAGGGATCTGTCGGGGGCAATACTGAGTCTGCGGCAGTGCTTGAAGCTCGACCGGTGCCATATTGACGCGAGGAACCTGCTGGGGCTTGTGTATTTTGAGCGGGGCGAGGTCGTGGCGGCACTGAGCCAGTGGATCATCAGCAGGAATACCAGAAGCGAGAAAAATATCGCCAATGACTATATCAATATGCTGCATGACAACCCGGGAAGGCTCGAGGCATACAACCAGACGATCAAAAAATATAATATGGCGCTGACGTACTGCCAGCAGGACAGTCTTGACCTGGCTGTGATACAGCTCAAAAAGGTCATCTCGATGAATTCGAGATTTGTGCAGGCAAGACAGCTGCTGGCGCTTGTGTATATGAAGAGCCAGGAGTGGGAGAAGGCGAAGAAGGAACTTGACAGGGCTCTTGGGATCGATGCGAACAATACGATGACGCTCCGGTATCTCCGGGAAGTGAACGAGATGATGCCCTCCGAGGAGGAGCGGATGCGGAAAAAGAAGGAGGCGATCGTATACCAGAGCGGCAACGATACTGTGATACAGCCTCTGGGAAAAAAGGACAGGTCATGGCTGCAGACACTGGTGAATATGCTGATCGGTGTGGGGATCGGTGTGGGGATCGCATGGTTTCTGGTATTGCCGGCAAGGATACAGCAGGCCCAGGACGAGGTCAACGAGAGATACAAGGCAGTCAGTGAACAGCTTGACGCTAAGAACGTACAGGTGAATGAGTTGACCGTGCAGATCAATGAACTGACACAGGAGAAGAATTCGCTGACAAGCAGCCTGAGCGCGGCGCAGGCGGATAAAGTACAGATACAGGCAAACACCGAGCTGATCGAGGCGGTGCTGATGCACATGAACGGAACAGGCGATGAGATGGCTGTTGCAGATGCCCTGGAGAAGATCGACGGGGAATACATGCAGAACGAGGCTACAGAGAGCTTTAAGGCGCTCTATGATGAATTAAAAGGCAGTGTGGGAAAGACCGTGGCAAGGAAGTGTTACGACGTGGGGTATACGGCATATAAGGCGGAGGATTATGACACTGCGATCAAAAATCTTGAGCGGGCCTACTCATATGACGCGACAAACGGGGAGGCTCTGTATAATCTCGGGAATTCTTACAACCGGATCGGAAACTTGGACAGGGCAGTGGAGATCTATGAGCAGGTGGTGGAGCTGTTTCCAAATACAGAGAAGGCGAGGAAATCGCAGAATTACATAAAAGAGATCAAAGGTGAGTAAGATCATATCAAATATACGAAAGAGGACATGCCGGAAGGGCACGTCCTCTTTTTGTTTGATCAGGAGGGGTTTGTATGGAAAAAAAGATGGAAGAGTATGCGATCATCGACAATTACCTGTGTATCCGGATGCCGGAGGAGGTAGACCATCACGGTGCGTCTGCGATCAGGGAATGCGCGGACCGGCTGATACTGGACGATAAGGTGAAGAATATCGTGTTTGATTTTGAGGACACGACTTTTATGGACAGTTCCGGACTTGGGATCATTATCGGCAGGTATCGGAAGATCTCCTGTTTTGGGGGAAAAGTGTATGCAGTCAATGCGAGCGAGCGGATCAGCAGACTGCTGAAAGCATCGGGAATGTCGGCTATCATAGAAAATCTTGCATAGAAATTCTTACATAGAAATTTATAGTTACAGAGGGAGTGTGATCGTTTATGGAAAAGGAGTGCATAAAAAAAGAGATGACGCAGGGGATAGAGAATGAGATCTGCATGGAGTTTGATGCCATATCGGAGAACGAGGGGCTTGCCAGAGTGGTGATCGCTGCATTTTTGTCAAGGATCGACCCGACAGTCGACGAGATCGAGGATGTGAAGACGGCGGTGTCAGAGGCTGTGACCAACGCCGTGATACATGGCTACGGCGAGGGAGGAGGACGTGTTGTCATGCGCGCGCGCCTCTCGGGAGAAAAGGAGCTGGCAGTCGACATTTCGGACAGGGGAGTCGGGATCGCCGACGTGGAACAGGCGATGCAGCCGCTCTTCACCACCGGTGCGGCAAATGAGCGGTCCGGTATGGGGTTTTCCTTTATGGAGGCTTTTATGGACCGGATCGAGGTGGAGAGCAGCGTCGGCGAAGGGACCTGCGTACATATGTGGAAACGTTTTGGCGCCGGACAGGAGGAGTCTGTGCCGATCCTGCAGGCGGCAGTCTGGAACAGAAGCGGCAGGGTGTGATCTATGGAGGAGAGGGAACTTTTTATCAGGGCACAGCGTGGAGAAAAGGAGGCAAAGGAACAGTTATTTGAGAAACATACAGGGCTTGTGTACCATGTGGTGAAACGCTTTGCGGGCAGAAGCGGTATGGGGGGGATCGAGACGGAGGACCTGTTCCAGATCGGTGCGATGGGGCTGGTGAAGGCCATCGAGAAGTTTGATCCGGATTACGGCGTGTGCTTTTCTACCTATGCAGTGCCGGTGATCATGGGGGAGATCCGCCGGTTCCTGCGGGATGACGGGATGATCAGGGTGAGCAGGAGCATCAAGGAAAACGCGAGGCAGCTGGGGAGGATCCGGGAAGGATTCTGGCAGAGCATGGGCAGGGAGCCGACGCTGTCAGAGCTTGAAAGGGAGTCGGGACTCACCATGGATGAGGTCATCACGGCGCTCGATGCAGGCTGTGAGGTGGAATCGATCTACAGGACCGTGCATGGATCTGACGGAAGCGAGGTCCTGCTGGTAGATATGCTGGGCAGGGACGGGGAGAGCGAGGAGATCGTCGACAGGCTGCTTCTGGAAAAGCTTCTGGGGGAGCTTGACGAGAGGGAGAGAAAGCTGATCCGCCTGCGGTATTTTGAGAACAGGACACAGATGCAGGTGGCGGGAGATCTGGGGATGAGCCAGGTGCAGGTGAGCCGTCTGGAGAAAAAAGTGCTGCTGCGGATGAGGCAGGTGGCAGCGGTGTAGGATCATGCCAAAAAATGTGTGTCTGGCGGGCGGAAGCTATAAAGTTTGGAGTGAAGAATGCCGATATTAAGAATAACAGGTAATGCGGGGAAGGGACTCCCTGCTCAATTAGAATGATAGAAAGGTTGGTATGAACATGAATGGAATCAACTACAGTTCACTTTTGAACAATACAGGACTTTTTGCAAATCAGACAAACAAGGATGAGGCAGCTTTTGCAGGAAATGTCACAGGTGCAAATAGAAGGGCACAGAACAGAAGATCTACGGCGGACAGCAGACAGACAAACGCGGACAAGGATACATACGAGTATACAGGCGAGACGCGCGATGTGAAGGCGGGGTATGGCAGACCGAAGCGCACCGAGTCCTCCGAGTACAAGCCGCTTGATGCAAACGGTGTGCAGGAAGGCATCGAGCTCAGCGATGCGGCGAAGAATCTGCTGGCAGAGCTCAGGGAAAAATATGGGGATATGGAGTTTGCGGTGGCACATTGGTCTTCCGATGAGGAGCAGGATTACTATGCAGGGCTGACCGACAAAACGTACAGTGTTCTGATCAACCCGGAGCTTCTGGAGAAGATGGCGACAGATCCGGCAGCGAGGGAAGAGTATGAGGCGATCATCAGCGGTGCAGGCGATAAGTTTGACACGGTAAAAGAAGAGCTTGGCGAGGATGCGGAGAAGGTGAAGGGCTTCAGCATCACGATGGATAAGGACGGAAACGTGTCCTATGCCGTCAAGCTTCTGAAAGATATGGAAGAGAGCAGCAGGGTCGACAAGAAGACCGAGCAGGAGCGCATCGAGGAGAAGCGTGCCGAGAAGAAGAAAGCTGAGAAAGAGCGGCAGGAGAAGGTCGTACAGAAAAAGCAGGAGACGGAGAAGATCGAGGCATCTTCGATCGAGGAGCTGATCAAGGCGATCAAGGCGAAGCTGCATCCGGAAGAGACCGGGGATGTCGGAGAGACAGAGGCGTAAGCAGGCGGAAAAGGGAAGACTGCAAGTTCAAAGTAAGTTAAAAATAGCGTGTGCTATGGCATACGCTATTTTTGGCATGCGCGGGCGGGTGAGAATGTCATTTCACCGCCCTATCATATTGCCTTTTTTCGGATAGGTGATATAATTGTACATGAAAGCAATGAGCGCCGCTGCGAACAGAACGGCGGCGCGGGCTAAGAGGAGGACAGGATGACGTGAGGATAATAATTGCAGGGGACGGCAAGGTAGGTGCGATGCTGACAAAGCAGCTGTCGGCGGAAGGGTACGATCTGACTTTGATCGATGCGGACCCGGAGGTGCTGGAATCGACTGAGTCCAGATATGATGTGATGTCCGTACAGGGAAACTGTGCATCCATGGAGACATTGGAACGGGCGGGGATCCGGGAGACGGATCTGCTCATCGCGGTGACAAACGCGGATGAGGTCAACCTGCTCTGCTGTATGACAGCACATGGGATGAATCCCGATATCCATACGATCGCCCGTATCAGGAACCCGGAATATAATGATCAGATCTTTAAGATGCGGAATCTCTTTGCGCTCTCCATGATGATCAATCCGGAGAGGCAGGCGGCAGTGGAGATCGAGAGGCTGTTGAAATATCCGGGTTTTCTCAAGCGCGATACGTTTGCAAAGGGCAGGGTGGAGATCGTGGAACTGCGCGTGGATGCGGGACACAAGCTGTGCAACATCGCCCTGAATGATCTGTATAATATTGTCAAGTGCAAGATCCTGGTCTGTACAGTCATCAGAAATGGAAAGGCGGTCATGCCTGGCGGCGATTTCGTGCTGATGGAGGGAGACCGGATCTTTGTGACAGCGCCGACAAATGTACTGACGACGCTTCTCAGGAACCTGGGGATCATCACACACAAGGCAAAGCGCGTGATCCTGTGCGGGGGAGGGCGCGTGAGCTACTATCTGGCGCAGATGCTGCTGAAAAACGGCATCGGGGTACAGATCGTGGAGCGGGACTATGAGAAGTGTGTCCAGCTGGCGAACATGATTCCCAAAGCAACCGTGATCCACGGCGATGCCACGAAGGAGTTTCTGCTTGACAATGAGGGGATTTCGGACTGTGATGCGCTGGTGACGCTGACCGGGGTGGATGAGATGAACATTATCATCTCTCTGTATGGAAGCAGCTGTAAGGTTCCGCAGATCATCACGAAGCTCGGCAGGCTGGAAAACAATACGATACTGGATGTGCTTCCGCTGGGAAGCATCATCAGTCCCAAGGAGCTGAGCTGCAATAACATCGTGCAGTATGTGCGTGCCATGCAAAATCAGACAGGAGCGGCGCTCACTGTGTACATGATCGCAGACGGACAGGCTGAGGCGGTAGAGTTTATGGTGGACAGGAACACGCTTCACTGCGGGGAACCGCTCAAAAAGCTGAGGCTGAAGAAGAATGTGCTGGTGGCATGCATCATGCATGGCGCACAGCTTGAGATTCCAAACGGTGATTCCAGTTTTGCGCAGGGAGATACAGTGATCGTCGTCACGGGTGCTGACAGGGTACTCTACAGGCTGGATGACATATTTGAATGATTGAGGGATGGGAACAGGGCGATTATGAATTACAAAATGATGGGCAGATTTATAGGACATATTCTGTTGGTTGAGGCGGTTTTCATGATCCCGTCGGTCGTGATCAGCCTGGTCAGACAGGAAGAAATGGCGTGTATGGGATTCGCGGCAAGTATCTGCATCACACTGTTCATATCATCGCTGCTGCTGGTGCTGTGCAGGGGCAGCAGGAGGAGCTTTAAGGCGAAAGAAGGGCTTGTCTGTGTCGGCATCAGCTGGATCGTGATGAGTCTGCTGGGCAGTCTGTCGTTTTATATATCAAGGGAGATACCGTCTTATCTGGATGCGCTGTTTGAGACAGTATCGGGATTTACGACAACGGGATCTTCGATCCTGTCGGAGATCGAAGGGCTCTCGATGAGTATCCTGTACTGGCGGAGCTTCACGCACTGGCTGGGCGGCATGGGTGTGCTGGTATTTGTGCTGGCAGTGGGGGCTTCCGGTGAGAGCAACAAGGGCTTTACCATGCACCTTCTGCGGGCAGAGAGCCCGGGACCGCAGGTGGGAAAGCTTGTCCCCAGGATGAAGAAGACAGCGGAGATCCTGTATCTGATCTATATCCTGCTCACGATCGTGAACATTGTATTTCTGCTGCTGGGAGGCATGTCGCTGTTTGAGGCGGTCTGTACGGCGTTTGGCACAGCGGGTACGGGAGGATTTGGCATCAAAAATGACAGTATCGCAGGCTACAGCCCGTATATTCAGAATGTCTGTACAGTGTTCATGCTGCTGTTCGGCGTCAATTTCAGCTGCTATTATATGCTCCTTCTCCGCCATTTCCGCAGTGTGTTCAAAGATGAGGAGCTGCGGTTTTATCTGGGGATCGTGATCGGAAGCATTGTGCTGATCACCCTGAACCTGAAGGGATTTTACGGCACATTGGAGGAGACGGTGCGCCACGCATCATTTCAGGTGGCAAGCATCGTGACGACGACGGGGTACGCCACGACAGATTTTGATCTGTGGCCGACCTTTTCCAAGGCGATCATATTGGGACTGATGGTGATCGGCGCGAGTGCGGGCAGTACCGGGGGCGGTTTTAAGTGCGCGCGGGTACTGATCATCGTCAAAGGGCTCCGCAGGAATCTGCGCCGCGCGATATCGCCCCAGAAGGTGCAGGTGGTCAGGATCAATGATAACATGGTCGATGAGAAGGTGCTGGAGAACACGAACGCGTATCTGTCCGCCTATGTCATCATACTGTTTCTCAGCTTTATCGTGGTCTCGCTGGACCGGGTTTCGGTCATGACCAGCCTGACGGCGGTGCTTTCCTGCTTCAACAACATCGGTCCGGGGCTGGAAGCGGTAGGGCCTACCTGCAATTTCGGGGATTTCAGCTGGCTGTCAAAGCTGGTGCTGATCGGAGATATGCTTGCAGGCAGGCTTGAGATCTTTCCGATCCTGATCCTGTTCTCGAGGACGACCTGGGGACGGCTGAAGGGTTAAAATATCGCAAAGATATCCTCGACGCTGTGCGCGGGGACAGGTGTATTGTCCCGGTCGAAGATATATACGGGAAGATGGTTTGTAGTGCCTTCCTCCCACGCAAGGTGTTCCGGCGGGACGCGGAGTGAGAATCCGCTTCCGCTTTTGATGCGCCGGACGTAGTCGCTGGCGGAGTTGAGCGGCTCGTCAAATTCCATGCCGTAGAGGAACCCGTTGTCGGTCCTGCCGACATGGTGGATATCGGAACCTGCGGTCATGGTGATGTGGTGTTCCAGGGCGTAGCGGTACGCCAGGCGGTTCTGTTCATGCGGATTTCCGGAGTTTGCCACCTCAAAGGCGTCGCACTGGTGAGGGTGGACGTAGACCTCGGACAGATAGCCCCGCTCGCGGAACGGGTGCGCCTGCACGACGAGCCCGCCGTCTGCCCTAACCCGCTCGTAGTGGGTGATATGATCCCATCCCAGCATGTCAGGGTGGTCTTTGAGCCACTTTTTGTCAAGTCCGTAGACCAGATATTCGTCGCCGTCAAACCGGCATTCCCACGCGAAAAACACTTTGAGTCCCTGTCGGTCTCCCTCTGCTCTGGCGTCCTCGTAGCCGCTGCAGAAGATGTCCACGCGCTCCTCCCAAGGAAGGTTCTTAGGGACGCAGCAGTTGCCGTTAAAAAAGTGGTCTGTCACGATGATGCCGTCGTAGCCGAGGTTTTTGTAAAAGGATATATATTCGGAACCTGCGCTTTTGGCGCATGCGCTGGCGGCCGTCGTGTGCAGGTGGACTTCATATAGATAAGACATGGGGTTCTACCTCCTTTGAATGTTCTCTGGGATATAACCACTATAGCATAAACCACAGCAAATGTTAACAGGGATTTTTTCTGGCAGGGAAGTATGGAGAGTCTGGCATTGCAGAAAGGAGACGGAATGAATCAGGAACAGACACCGCTGCTGCAGGCAGTGACCGATCTGATCGAGACGGATCCCGCGTATTTTAAGGTGCCCGGGCACAGACTGGATAAGGGTATCTGTCCGCGCTGGACGGACAGGGTCGGGACAGGGATCTTTGCGTATGATGTGACGGAGACGCCGCTCACGGATGACCTGCACAGCCCGGAGGGGGCGATCCGCGAGGCGCAGGGACTGCTCAGCGCGCTTTACGGTGCGGATCGGAGTTTTTTCCTGGTGAACGGGAGTACCTGTGGGAATGAGGCGATGATCCTCAGCGCGGCATTTGAGGGCGGAAAGATCATGGTCGCCAGGAACGCGCACAAGTCTGCTCTGATGGGTCTGATCCTGTCCGGCGCGGAGCCGGTGTATGTGATGCCGGAGATGATCGCTGACTGGGCGGTGCAGGGGGCGGTCACGCCGGATGCGGTCCGGAAGGGATTTGAGGAGCATCCGGACTGCAGGGCATTGTTCCTGGTGAGTCCGAGCTATTATGGCATCTGTTCGGATCTGGAGGCGATCGCGGAGATCTGCCACGCGCACGATGCGCTTTTGCTGGTCGACGAGGCACATGGGGGACATGTGTACTTTCATGACAGGCTTCCGATGGGCGCGCTCGAGGCGGGTGCGGATGTCTGTGTGCAGAGCATGCACAAGGTCACAGGGGCGCTGACACAGAGCGCGGTACTGCACATCAGACACCACGGTGTGGGGGAGGCGGCGCTGAACCGGATCGCTCAGGATCTGCAGCTGGTGCAGAGCACGAGTCCGAGTTATCTGTTGATGATATCGCTCGACTGTGCCCGGTATGAGCTTGCCGCAAACGGCAGGCAGATGATGGAGAAGGCGCTGCGGCTTGCGGAGTATGCGCGGGAGAGGATCGGGAAAATAGCGGGGTTTTGCTGTATGGAAGGGGATCGGACAGACAGGACGAGACTGGTGATCTCCGCCCGCGGGATCGGGCTGACAGGCTATATGCTGGAAAAAATGCTTCTGGAGGAGTATGCGGTCCATGTGGAACTCTCGGACTGTGAGAATGTGCTTGCTGTTGTGACGTATGCCAATGAGATGCGGGACATGGACAGACTTGTCGCGGCATGTAAGGATATCAGCGGGAAATGCGTCCGCCGGCCGGCTTTGCAAAGGCCGCCTGAAAGAGACGGGTATCCGGCATTTCCGGAAATCCCCCGGCAGGTCATGACACCGCGTCAGGCTTATTTTTCTGAGATGAAAACGATCCGCTGGCAGGAGGCGGCGGGGCAGATCGCGGGTCAGATGATTGCGCCGTATCCGCCCGGGATCCCAGTGATCTGTCCCGGTGAGCGGATCAGCCAGGAAGTGTGGGACTATATAGAGCGCTTTCGTACCGACGGGAGGCATATCCATGGAGCCGGACACGATGGCAGGCTGGACTGGGTGAAGGTGATTCCGGCAGATGGGGTGTGAATGCCCTGAAAGAAATAAATCAGGGAAAAAATTGCATTTTCCTGCCAGATATGTTATATTAAAGCGAAACTTGTTTGTTGTTGACAGAGCTGAAACAGAATTGAATCAATAAGATCAGGAGGAAAGATTTTATGAGAAACAGAAAACAAAAGTGTATGATGGCAGGTGCTGCGATACTGGCAGCGGTCACGGTGATGTCTGTCCTGCCGGGCAGCCAGATCGTGGAGGAAAAGGGAAATGAGTCCGTGACCGAGGTCCATATGGACTATGCGGCACAGGAGAATGTGCTGCCGGTGACACTGCTTGATATGACAAATGCTGATGTACAGCTGCAGCAGTCCGCACAGCTGACGACACCGCAGGGAAACCTGTACCGCAGCGAGCTGACGAATGAGTGGATCGATATCAGCCTGCAGAATCAGCGTCCTGTGGCGATCATGGTCGACAATGAGAAGGCGGCGCTCCCGCACTATGGACTGACAGAGGCGGATGTCGTGTACGAGATGATGAACAGCACTGCAAACGGGCGCATCACGCGTCTGATGGCGATCGTCAAGGACTGGGGGAAGATCACACAGTTTGGGAGCATCCGGAGCGTGAGACCTACCAACTTTATGCTCGCGGCGGAGTGGAATGCGATCCTGTGCCATGACGGAGGACCGTTCTACATCAACGACTGGGCTGCGAAGCCGTATTCGAACAATCTGAGCGGCGGCTTTAAGCGCATCAACAATGGCAAGAGAAGGGAATATACGGAGTATGTCTGCACAGGCGAGATCGCGAGCAGGATCCAGAAAGCTGGTTTTACCAAGGAGTACAATGCGTATTATCCCGGACCGCATTTTACATTCTCGGATGTGGAGATCGATCTGTCGATCTATCCGGAAGCAGTACCCTGCACAGAGATCGATTTGCCGTTCCCGCACAATCAGTCGAAGCTGATCTACAATGCGGCGACAAATACATATGATTACTATGAATATGGAAAGGCTCACAAAGATCCGCTGCACAACAACGCGCAGCTGACATTTAAGAATCTGCTGATACAGGATACGACCTTTTCACAGCTGGACAAGAACGGATATATGATCTACAATGCGATCGATTCCGGCCGCACGGCGTACTATATCACGGACGGGAAGATGATTCCGGTGATCTGGATCAAGGCGGCGGAAAATTCACCGACGATCTATCTGAGACTGACAGGCGAGCCGCTCGTGCTCAATACCGGCAAGACATACATCGCGCTGGTGCCCTCTGACTCATGGCAGAGTGTCGTGGTCAAATAATAAATGCAGATACGACCGATGATCGCAGCGTTCGTATAAAAAATGAATAATGACAGATAATAACCATGTATCGGAAGAAATCTGATGAAAAGATTTCGGAAAGGCATGGTTATTTTTGTGGCAAATGTAGTATTGTATCTCATGGCAAAACAGAACGTAGCGCTGGCAAAGGAGGACGTCGAGCTCTCTGACGTGGCGAGTGTCTACTGCGAGGACGAGACGATCAGGGCAAAAGCGGAAGTGCTCAAGGTACACCGTTTCCGGCAGGACGGACAGCCGCGTGTGGTGGTCAGCGTCCTGAAAATAATAGAACAGATCACAAAGCTCTGTCCGGGGATCACGGTCGAGAGTATCGGTGAGACGGACATCATCATCGAAAAGGCATCGCTGCAGCACGACAAGCCGGAACAGAAATATGGGCCGGGCGCGTATATCAAGATCGCGTTCGTGTCGCTGATCTGTTTCTTTGGCTCTGCGTTCACGATCATGGCATTTCACAATGATGTCGGGCTGGCGGATGTGCTCAGCAGGATCTACGAGCTGGTGACAGGCGTGGAGTCGGACGGATACACGGCGCTGGAGATCTCATATTCGATCGGGCTCGCGGCAGGGATCATCGTATTCTACAATCATATCGGCGGCAAGCGGCTGACTTCGGATCCGACGCCGCTTGAGGTGGAGATGAGAAATTATGAACGCGACGTCAACCAGGCGCTCGTGGAGATGGCGGACAGGCAGAAACTGGAGAAGGATGTGGAGTGAAGCTTGTAATAATTTGTCGTTTTCTGTCGTATTTAGAATTAATTTGACGATTTAGTGGAAATTTGGTATATTGAATGTAAAGTTATCTGTGTGGTTCTATGGTTTGTATGTCAGGAAAGGGCAGTTATGTACGAGATTATCATCATTGATGATGAAGAGCGGATCGCTGAGGGGATCGCGCATCTGTTTCCATGGGAGCAGATGGGTTTTTCTGTCGCAGCTTATTTTCAGAGTGGAAGAAGGGCGCTGCAGTATATTGAGAGCCATCATGTCGATGTGGTGGTCAGCGATATCGAGATGCCGGATCTTTCAGGGATTGAGTTGTGCGAACGGATCTCCGGTATGCCGGTCCGCATTGTTTTTATCAGCAGTTATCAGAACTACGAATATTTTCGGTCTGCGATCCGCTACAAGGTGGAAGATTATCTTTTGAAACCCATCAGGTTTCAGGAGCTGAGTGAGTGTTTCAGCAAGATCAGGGAAGAACTTGACGAGGAAAATCATGTGAGTGCGGAAGCGCCGGTGGCGTATTATGATCAGATCGTCAGGGAGGTAAAAAATTATATCGAACAGCATTATCAGGATGCCTCACAGAATGAGGCGGCGGCACTGGTGGGAATGAGCTCGGGATACCTGTCCAGGATCTTTAAGGAAAAGTCGGGGAAGGGATTTATGGAGTACCTGACGGAGGTCCGCATGAAAAAAGCATGCGAACTGCTGGATAATATCCAGTTTAAAAGTTATGACGTGGCGTATTATGTGGGGTACGATAACCCGAAGAATTTTTCCAGGGCTTTTAAGGCATATCTTGGAATGACACCGAAGGAGTACAGGAGCCACAAAGGGATCAATGGATGAAAAAGAAATATTTTCTGCGGAATTTTTTTGACTACTGTAAGCTCATGATGATTCCGCTTTTATTATTGTTCGTGGCATGCATACTGGTGCTGGTGTTCCAGATGCAGAAAGACCTGAAGGGGCGTGCGCAGAATACGCTCACCAACGTCAATACCAGCCTGGATTTTGTGGTCAGCAATGTCATATTCCAGAATGACCAGCTGACGAACAACTCTTCCATGTTTTCCAGAGAATGCTGCTGTTAGATGGAATCGTCGTCATGAATATCGACATTGAGAAATATCAGAATCTGCTTACCCAGACATTGTACAGCAACCGGGAGGCTGTTCTTTTTTACAACGGTGAGGGCGAGTATCTGTTTCGATGGGATACGCAGCAGGAAAGTGCGCTTGAAGACCTCCCGCCGGATATGTTTGCCGGAAATGAGAGCAGATGGATCCGGATCGGGAAGAAACTGTACATGGTGAACATGAGCAGTGATAACAGCTATCGGCTGCAGATCGTCTCCCTGATCTCCCAGGATGTGATATGGGACAATATCAGGGGGATCGCCAGTTTCTTTTTTCTGGTACTTGGCATCAGTATGGTCGTGATGATGTATCTGGCATACAGGACGGCGAAAGAGTCCTTTGACAGGATCGATCACATGGTCAACGTGTTTCGGGATGCGGAGCTTGGAACGTACCCGACGGAGCCGGAGCGGGAGGAGAAGAATGAGTATGACGTCGTGCTGAACAACATCATCTATCTGTTTCTGCACAACATGCAGCTGAACAACAGTCTGAAGCAGAAGCAGCAGGAGCAGGAGATCGCGGAGCTGACGGCTCTGCAGCTTCAGATCAACCCCCATTTTCTGTTTAATGTGCTGCAGAATGTGGAATTTGAGATGCGCAAGCTCGGAAACAGTGCGGAGGCTGCGATCCGGATGCTGGAGGATCTGTCAGAGATCCTGCAGTATGCGCTGAGTAGTCCCATGGAGACGATCACCCTGCGGCAGGAGATCGAGTATCTGAAGAAATATGTGGCGATACAGAGGCTTCGCTTTGGGGATTGTTTTATCGTCTACTATGAAATAGACGAGGATCTGTGGGAATTTCCGGTGTTCCGCCTGATGATCCAGCCTCTGGTGGAGAACAGCATCGTGCACGGAGTACGCCTTTCCAACGAGAAGGGATATATCCAGGTGAACATATTTAAGAAGGATGGCAGGGTGATCTTTCGGGTGACGGACAACGGAGTCGGCATGACGGAGGAGGAGATCCGGTCGTTTCAGGAGAGCATTGAGCGGATCAACGTGCGGCACATCGGGATGTCCAATGTGAACAGCCGCCTGAAGATCTATTATGGGGAGGAGTCTGCGATCCATGTGAGGAGCAGGAAAAATGAAGGATGCGTCGTGGAATTCAGCCTTCCCATAAATGAGAAAAGCACAAAAAAAGAATAAATATGTAAAAAAAAGAGTGCATGTTGCACAAAGAAGTGAAAAAGAGAAGAAATTTGTAAAGGGGCCTTCCTTTTCATATTAAGTTTATTAAGTTAAAATAAATTTAATAAATTTAAAGAAAAGGGAGGTTTTTTCTATGAAGAAAAAAATACTGACGCTTATCTTATCCTTGTCGATGACAACCGTTCTCCTTGCAGGCTGCGGCGGTTCGGGGGATGACACTGTACAGGACCAGGCTGTGGGGGACACGTCGGGCAGCAGTGCCGACAACAGCTCAGGAGCCCCGGCAAAGGCGTCTTCTGACGGGGACCAGATCACACTCCGATTTGCGTGGTGGGGCGGTGACGAGCGGGCGGAGGCGACGCTGGCTGTGATCGATCAGTTTGAAAAACTGCATCCCAATATCACGATCGAGGCGGAGTACGGCGGAAGCGATGGATATCATGACAAGCTGGCGACTTCCCTGGCGTCCGGTACAGCCGCGGATATCGTACAGGTGGATCCGGAAGTCTTTCCTACGTATGTGGCATCCGGGGATTATTTCCTTGATTATGCGGAGCTTGGAGTAGATATGGGGAATTTTGACGAGGCTTACATCTCGCTCGAGATCAACGGCAGATATGATGGGAAGCAGTTAGGACTTCCGAGCGGGATATCGGGTGCGGGACTTTTGGTGAACAAGACCCTGGCTGACCAGATCGGGCTTGATTTCACGCAGCCGTATGAGTGGAAGGATCTGCTGGAGATGGGAAAGAAAGTAAAAGAGTATGATCCGGAGCTGTATCTGCTGAGTATGAACAAAGAGTACATCGCCAATCTGATCGTGTTTAATTACGCAAAACAATTGGCCGGCGGCACGCTCATCGACGCCGATGCAAAGCAGATCCGTATCACCCAGGACCAGCTGGAGGAAGTGTACGCTTACGTGAAAGCACTGTTTGATGAAGGCGTGATTCCGCCGGCATCTTATCAGGCGTCTTACAGTGGAGATGATCTGCAGAATGACACGAACTGGATCGAGGGAAAATACGTGGCTACTTTTACCTATATCTCCACGATGGATGTCATGACAGCGGCAAATGCGGACGTGGAATACTATGCAGGACAGATCCCGAAGCTTGGCAGCGCCTCTGAGGCGGGATGGGCCTCCAATACGCCGCAGGTGTTTGCGATCACGAAGACAAGTGAACACCCGAACGAAGCGGCGGAGTTCATGGACTATTTCTTCAACAATGAGACAGCGATGGAAACCCTGGGAACGACCAGAAGCGTTCCGCCCACAGAAAAGGCAAGGCAGATATGCTCTGATGCAGGTCTCCTGACAGAGTGGACGATGGAAGGAGCCAACATTGCGGCAGCGATGGGCGGAACACCAAACGACAAGATCTCTTCCACCAATGAAGCAAAAGAGATCCTGTTTGATGCAGTGGAGAGCATCGGGTATGGCGCAAAGGATCCGGCCACAGCTGCGGAGGAGACGTTAAAACTTTTATCAGGTCTGGTAGAGTGAGGATGACAGTGCCATAGATGTCTGGAGGGGTGCAGTTTCTGCACCCCTTTGTGTTACCATATTTCGTCGAGAGAGGAGAGAACTGAGATATGAGATCTGCAAAGAGTGCTGTAAAAAAATCAGGATATACGAAAAGGGATTATCAGGCGTTCATCTATATCGCTCCGTGGCTGATCGGGTTTGCCATCCTGCAGCTGTATCCTTTTCTGATGTCGCTGTTTTATTCTTTTAATGAGTATACCATCGGGGCGGTTCCCGAGTGGGTCGGACTCAAAAATTATATAAAGCTGTTCACGCAGGATACGGAATTCTGGAATTCCCTGAAGGTCACGATCGTCTATACGCTCTACACAGTTCCGGGGAAGCTGATCATGGCGCTGGCAGTGGCAGTGTTCTTGAACCGGGATATCAAGGGCATCAATCTGATCAGGACGCTGTACTACATACCATCCCTGTTTGGAGGCAGTGTTGCGATCGCGATCCTGTGGAAGCTGATGTTTCTGGAAAATGGCCTGGTAAATTCGTTTTTGCAGGCGATGTCGCTGCCAACCATATCCTTTCTCGGAGACACGAAGTATGCGTTAAAGACGATCTGTTCCCTGGAGATCTGGCAGTTTGGCTCGTCAATGGTCATGTTTCTGGCGGCGTTAAAGCAGGTGCCGAGATCCCTGTATGAGGCGGCCGAGATCGACGGCGCCGGTAAGATCCGCATTTTCTTTACGATCACGATCCCGCAGATCACTTCGATCATTTTCTTTAATCTGATCATGCAGATCATCCAGGCGCTGCAGAATTTTACTTCAGCGTTTGTCATCACCGACGGCGGTCCGATGAAGTCTACGTACGTGCTGGGGATGAAACTGTACAAGGAAGGATTTTCGTATTTTAAGATGGGGTATGCCAGCAGTATTTCGTGGGTGGTGTTTACGATCATACTGGTCGTGTCCTTAGTGCTGTTCCGTTCATCCTCCGCATGGGTCTACTACGAGGATCAGGGTGATTTTTAAGAATGATTGTTTGATTTGGGAAAGGACAGTGTCTTATGAAGAAGATGAAAAACACAAAGTTGAAAAAGTTCATAGATTATCTGGTGATCGTGATCATTGGCGTGATCCTGTTATATCCTATTTTCTGGATGTTTTTTGCGACATTTAAATCCAACGAGGAAATTTACAGCTCGATCAAACTGTTTCCAAAGTCGTTTGATCTGAAATATTATATCGCGGGCTGGAAAGGAACCGGAAAATTTACCTACACGCAGTTTTTCCTCAACACGTTTATCATGGTGGTCCCGACGACGATCCTGACAGTCGCCTCGGCCGCGCTGGTGGCGTATGGGTTTGCAAGATTTCATTTTCCGTGTAAAAAGCTGCTGTTTGGACTGCTGATCGCCACGCTGATGCTGCCGAATGCGGTCATTATCATTCCGCGCTATACGCTGTACAACAAGTTTGGGTGGGTGAACAGCTATGTTCCTTTTTATGCGCAGGCGGCGCTTGCGTGCAATCCCTTTTTCACCTATATGCTGATCCAGTTTTTCCGCGGACTGCCCAAGGAGCTCGATGAGTCGGCACATGTGGATGGCTGCGGGACGTTCCGGACGTTTGTGCAGATCCTGCTGCCGCTGATGAAGCCGGCGCTGTTCTCGGCGGGGGTGTTCCAGTTCCTGTGGACATACAATGATTATTTCAATTCGCTGATCTTCATCAATTCCGTGAAGAAGTATCCGATCTCGCTGGCACTGCGCATGTCCCTGGACGCGGAGTCGGTCGTCCAGTGGGGGCAGGTGATGGCGATGTCATTTCTGGCAGTGCTTCCGGTCATCCTGCTGTTCTTCGCAGCACAGAAGTACTTCGTGGAAGGGATCGCTACCAGCGGCCTGAAGGGATAAAAATTTTTTGAATACAAAATAAAATATCCGCAGATAATAACCATGAATGATGAAGCGGCCGGAAAAGTCCGTTTCAGAAAGGCATGGTTATTTTTTTGGTGGTCTGGGAAATCATATTATTGTGGATAATCGGCATCAGTTCGGGGATCATGGTCTCGGCGGGTGTCTTTACAGTGCTTTTTGTGGTCGGTCTGGTTCCACGGTTTGCAGGGAGGACAGATACCGCGAGGTGTGAGATCTTTTACGAGGAGTGCCTGATCTTTGGCGCGCTGCTGGCGGATGTGCTCAGCGTGTTTCCGGTCAGTGGATCGCTCGGGAGCGGTCCCGGTATGATATGGACTGTGCTTTTGAGCTTTGTCGGCATTTTTGCAGGTATCTTTGTCGGCTGTCTGTCCATCGCACTCGCGGAGGTGCTCGACGGCATACCGATCTTTGCGAGAAGGGTCCGGTTAAAGATGGGCGTGAGCATTGCGGTGCTGGCGGTGGCAGTCGGAAAGATCGCAGGCTCGCTGTATTATTTTATCAATGGATTTTTTGAAGGGATTTGACTGTTTGAAATAGGAGGATAGGATCGATGGCATCAGAACAGAAAAAAGAAGCGTATCAGGAGTATGTGCGGCAGAACTCGCCCAAGACCAATCTGCCCCTGCAGATGGCGAAGGCGTTTGTCATGGGCGGCGTTATCTGCTGTCTGGGACAGTTTATCGTCAACATGGCGACCAGCCAGTTTGGGATCGAGAAGGAGACTGCGGCAGCGTGGTGTTCCATGCTGCTGATACTGATCAGCGCGCTGCTGACGGGCTTTAATTTATATGGAAAGCTGGTAAAGTGGGGCGGTGCGGGCGCGCTCGTGCCGATTACGGGTTTTGCAAACTCGGTGGTGGCATCGGCGATCGAGTACAAGACGGAGGGACAGGTGTACGGGATCGGGTGCAAGATCTTCACGATCGCAGGACCGGTAATCCTGTACGGGATCGTCACGAGCTGGGGGCTTGGGATTATTTACTGGATCGGGAAGATGGCTGGGGTATTTTAGGATCGTTACAGAAACATTTCCCTTTTGGAGATCGACCTGTCCGGTGGATGGAAATTTGAACGGAATGCCACAGGGGGACAGATACGCAAGCTGTCAATGATTGCGGGCTTATAAAGCGCAGGCTGTGACCTGATAGAAAAAGTACCTGAAAGGGTGCTTTTTTGTGCCGCTTTGAGTACTCTCGATAAGTAAACAAAATTTTTATTCCATTTAAGGACTTTTTAAGAATTATCCAGTTATAATGACTACAGTCAATGCACAAAGTCAGTTAAAACAGGGGTGAAAACTCTGTTTTACGGAGTGGAGATCAGGAATGATCGATCAGGAAAGGAATGGGAGTCATGTGGTTTGAGATACTGAAAAAGGATCTGAGAAAGCAAAAGAGCGTCAACGTCATTCTGCTGCTGTTCATCATGCTGTCCACGATCTTCCTCGCCAGCAGCGTCAGCAATATCTGTCTGGTGATGAATGGGTTGGAGACTTACATGGAGCGTGCGAATGTCAGCGATGTCACCGCGGTGTTTGGCGGCGAAGATGAGAGGGAAGCATTTGAGCGCTGGCTGGATGGCCGCAGTGAGGTGACGGAGTACGCCGGGGAGCAGTTGTGTGAGATCACGGCAGACGACATTAGCGGTTCTTTTGAGGCAAACGGCGCGCGCCTGTATCTGGGGGCGGTCGGCGGCAGATATGCAAGGCCGCTGGACAGTGACGGAAACGACCTTGTGCTGAGGGCGGGTGAGGTGGCGGTTTCGCCGGGGCTGATGGAGCGCAACGGGCTTCGTGTCGGGGACGACCTGCAGTTTCAGGTGTCGGGCAGGACATATCGATACCGGATCGCGGTAGAGACCAGGGATATCATGTTCGGAAACGAGATGAGCGGAATGGGGCGTTTTCTGTTCTGCAGGGAGGATTATGAGGAGATGGTATCGGACTGTGCGAACACGAAGATCGCGGTGTACGGATTCAACACGGCAGATCCGGAAAAAACGCTGGCGGCCGTCAGACAACAGGGCTTTACCCTGCTGGTCAATATCTATGACCGGAGCATTTACTCGATGCTGTATGTGTTCGACATGATCGTCGCGGCGCTGCTGATCGTGATCGGGCTCTGCCTGATCCTGATATCGCTCATGATCCTGCGGTTTTCCCTGAGCTTTACCATGGAGGAAAATTACCGGGAGATCGGTGTGATGAAAGCGATCGGGATGCATGATCGCGCCATACGCAGGATCTACCTTGTCAAGTATTTTGCGCTCGTTGCGGCAGGAGCTGTGATCGGGTTTCTGCTGAGCATGCCGGTGGGAAAAGGCATGGCGGCGAGTGTCAGCAGGAATATGGTGCTGGGCGACAGCGCTGGTGCGGTTGGGATCAATATTGTGTGCAGTGCGGCAGTGATCGTGTTCGTGACGGCGATGTGTACCGCATTTACAGGAAGATTAAAAAAGATCTCGGCGATCGAGGCGATACGCAGCGGCGGCAGCGGCGAGCGCTATCAAAGGCGCAGGGGACTCAGCCTGTATAAGAGAAAACATATGGGGACGGTCTCCTTTCTCGGATTAAATGACATTCTCTGCAACATGAAGCGGTATCTTGTACTTTTTTTCACATTCTGTATCAGCTTTGTGCTGATCACGGTTCCGCTCAACACGCTGACGACGATGGAGAGCGATGAGATGGCGTCGAAGTTCAGCCTGAATCCTGACGCGGCGGTCTATATGGACAGACTCGAGGCGGAGGGGGAGGCGCCGTACCACAATACAGCCGATCTGGAGAACGCCCTGCGCCGGATAGAGCGGGAGCTTGCCGAACAGGGATACGAGGCATCACTGAGCGTGGGGGCGCTATGCTTTATAAATTACACGGTGAACGATGAGGAAAAGGTGATCAAGCCGCTGACCAATTATCCGATCGGGGAGAACGGCGGTTATTGTGAATACAGTGCAGGAGAAGCGCCCCGGCTGGAGAATGAGATCGCTTTCTCCAGAAAGATCATGGAGGCGAACCGCCTGGAGATCGGCGACACGGTGACTGCCAGTGTGGGCGGAAGAGAACGGCGGTTTATCATTACCGGGTATTACAGTGACTATATGCAGCTGGGGGAGAGCGCCCGGCTGAATCCTGCGATCGATATGAGCGGGGAGCTCCTGTCGGGCTACTGGAAAGCGACGGTGATGATGGAGACAGCGCTTTCCCAGCAGGAGCTTGCAGATCGGATGAAACAACAGTTTCCGCAGTACGAGTGGGTGACGGCACAGGATGCGATCGACGCCAACATCGGCACGACCAAGGATACCATGAGCGCCATGCAGCTTCCGATGACGGTGATGCTGTGCCTGCTCATCATGCTGATCTCCCTGCTGATGATGAAGCTGTTCATCGTGCGGGAAAAAGGGCAGCTTGCCATGCTCCAGAGCATCGGGTGGCGGAGGCATGATATCCGCATGTGGCTGGTGATGCGCATGGTGTGGGTGGTTTTGCTGTCGATGGTCTTTGCGGTGCCGCTGTCCATGCTGTGTGACCGTTTTGTGCTGAGAAATATTTTTGCCATTATGGGTGCGGAGCTTCGGATCCAGGTGGAGCCGCTGAAGGCATATCTGTTATATCCTGCGGTGCTGCTTGTGGGAATTGTGGCTGCGACGTACTTTGCGACGGGGAGTGTGCGGAGGATCAACGCCAGTGATATGAAGATCGCGGAGTGAAAACAGAGGGTTTTGGTGGATAATAAGGAGAATTGTGGATATGAATGCATTGAAAGTAACGGATCTGTGTAAAACGTATATTGTGAACAGGAGGCAGAACAATGTCCTCAGAAATGTAAATCTGGAGATCGAGGAGGGGGAGATGGTCGGTATCATGGGACCGTCCGGCTCGGGAAAAACGACGCTGCTCTACACGGTCAGCGGTATGGACACGGCGACGGCGGGGACGGTTCGATTCTTCGGGGAGGAGATGACCGGGCTGTCCGCGAATCAGGTGAGCGATCTGCGCCTCCGGCGGATGGGATTTGTGTTTCAGCAGATGTATATGCTGAAAAATCTCTCCATCTATGATAATATTGTATTACCGGCATACCAGTCGGCGTCGGGAAAGGAGCAGCGCAGGGAGATCAACGAGCGCGCGAAGGTGCTGATGACAAAGCTCGGGATCAGCGAGGTGGCGGACAACGATATCAGCGAGGTCTCCGGCGGACAGCTCCAGAGAGCCTGCATCGCGCGGAGCATGATCAACAACCCGAAGATCATCTTTGCCGACGAGCCGACAGGCGCCCTGAACAAGCAGAATTCCAGGGAAGTCATGAAGGAGCTGAACAGGCTCAACGAGGAAGGGACGACGATCATGATGGTGACGCATGATGTGAAGGTGGCGTCGCGGTGTGAGCGTGTCTTCTATATAGAAGATGGCAATATCCGCGATGAGATGGATCTGGGAAAATATGCGGAAGATGGCGAGCGGGCGCGTGAGCGGGAGCTGAACAACTGGCTGATGCGGCTTGGGTGGTGAAAACGAAACTTAGATCCTTAGTACTTCTAAGGATCTAAGTTTCGTTTGGAAGAATGCCGAAGGGCAGGCATTCTTCCGCTGAGTGAGATTGCCTGGGAGGTGGGGAATGATGACTGACATTTTGTTGGTGGAGGACGAGGCTGAGCTGGCGGGGCTTTTGCGGATCTATATGGAAAAGGCGGGGTATACTGTGCAGTGGGCGGTCTCGGGGGAGGAGGCGCTTGACTTTCTGCATAAGGATACGGCGAAAATGCTGCTTCTGGATATCACATTGCCCGGTATGGACGGGTTTGCGGTGTGCAGGGAAGTGCGCAGGAACGGCAGCGTGCCGGTTCTGATCATCAGCGCCCGCGTCGGAAAGGAGGACCAGCTCAACGGATTCCGGCTGGGTGCGGACGATTACATGGAGAAACCGGTCGATCCCGATCTGCTGGTCGCAAAGATCGGTTCTCTCTTTGCGCGCGCATACAGGGCATCGGTGGAGAAAGACGTGTTGTATTCCGGCAGTCTTATGATCGACAGATCTGCACGCCGGGTTTACAGGGACAAGGTGCCTGTAGAGCTAAATGTAAAAGAGTACGAACTGCTTCTGCTGCTGGCTGAAAATCCGGGAAAGACGCTGGACAAAGACTATCTGTTTGATCAGATATGGGGTGCGGACAGTTTCAGCGAGAACCAGACACTGACGGTCCACATCAAGATGCTGCGCAACAAGATCGAGGAGGATCCCAGAAAACCGGTGCGCATCAGGACGGTGTGGGGAGTGGGGTACTGTTATGAGGAAATTTAGAGCGTTGCACAATAAATGGGAATAGGGTATAATATCTGTATTGATAGATAAGCCTGTCCGGGCGGAAATGAAGGCGATGAGGATCTGATAAACAGGGAGGTCAGGGCGTGGGACGATTCTTAAACAGGGACAATCAGAGATATGCGAAATTTTCGACAACGAAATATTTCGTGGACAAGACAGGAATGATCAACAGGCTGCTGGAAAAGGATGACGATGAGAAATTCCTTTGCTGCAGCCGGCCGCGCCGATTTGGGAAGTCGATCACAGCGCATATGCTCGTGGCGTATTTCAGCAGGGGCGCGGATTCGAGAAGCTTGTTTGAGCCGCTCAGATGCGTGAAGGATGCGGTGTTTTTAGAGAATCTCAACAAATACGATACGATTTTTATGGATATCCAGGCGCAGTTTGTGCAGGCGGCGGATAATGATATGAATCCCGGCCAGTATATCAGACGAAACATTCTGGGCGAGCTCCAAAAGGAGTATCCGGATCTGGTCAATGATTCGATGTCCGTCTCGACAGCGTTGTCTGTAGTTCATGCGGCGACCGGCAGTGAATTTGTGATCATATTTGACGAGTGGGATTATCCGATCCGGGAACTTGCCGGAAACAGCAGGGAGCGTTTGGATTATATCGAGTTTCTGCGCATGATGTTCAAGAACGCTGAGGCACAGGATTATGTCCGAATGGCATATCTGACAGGGATCCTTCCGATGGTTCGGGCAAAGGGGCAGTCCGCGGTGAACAATTTTGACGAATATACGATGATCGATGCGAGGGATCTGGGCGGAGACATTGGATTCGTGGAGGCGGAAGTGCGGGAGCTCTGCGAAAGATACGGTGTGTCAGTGGACGAGATGAAGCGTTGGTATGACGGGTATGATCTGGGCGGGGTGGAAGTGTACAATCCGCTGTCCGTGGTGCGGGCGGTGGAGAGCGGAAGGTTCCGGCAGTATTGGACGGAGACAGGAACTTACGAGGACATACGCAGTCTGATCGAGCATGATTTTGACGGCTTAAAGGAGGCTGTCATTCAGATGCTCTCCGGTAACCGGATTCCGGTGAATGATCCTCTGTCATCCTTTTTGAAATATTCTAAAGAAGCGCTGGCGGCGGTGCTGGAGGGAGATCAGGAGCGGGTTGCAGGGCTGGTGCAGAAGGTGCACGACGATTTTATCTCCAGCATTGAATACAATGATGAAAACTCGCTGAGCTGTACGGTCATGATCGCGCTGCTCGCCTCGTTTGCGTATTATCAGAGGCCGGTCCGCGAGTTTCCTTGCGGGAAAGGATTTGCAGATCTGGTCTATCTGCCGCTGCCGCAATGTCCGCAGAGACCGGTGATCGTCGTGGAACTGAAATGGAACCAGAGCGCCGACACGGCGATCGCCCAGATCAGGGAAAAGCGGTATCCCGATTCGCTGAAGGATTATTACGGGGATATCGTGCTCGTGGGGATCAGCTACGAGAAAAAGGCAAGGGAGCACACTTGTGTGATCGAGTATGTGGAGAGGTAGCGCGGCGGAAAAATGCCCTTGATGTTGTCAGGGGCATTTTTCAGTGTACACGGGCACTCGGAGGAAACATGTCAGCAGACCCGTGTAGACAAAATTTGTATGGGGGACTGTTATGAGGAACTTTAACAAACTGGTGATACTGTCTCTCGTGATCTACGCAGTCCTGGCTGTCTTCGCGGCGGGCGTGATACAGACGCGGCAGGATGGGAGGGGACAATCTTACAAAGTGGAGATCAACCGGATCATGGGGGAGATCGAAGCGGGCATGACAGGAACTGAAAAAGTGACAGATGTGTCAGAAATGCTGGATAGGCTTGACCTGCGCGCATATCCGTCTGTCGAGGCAGTTGTGTATCTTCCTGTTTCCGGGACAGACAGGGAGGCGGCAATGAATTTTTACAGCGGTGCGAACGGGCTGCAGAGCGCCGTCTATCCGCTGTATCAATACGAAGATCGCGGCATAAGGGCAGACACATCGCGTGCGGGGGACCGGGAGCCGGGATCCGGCGGAGAAGTGATCGCGGGCTATCTCAGATTTGACTATCGCGGAGCCGATCCGGGCAGGCAGTATCTGCTGCTGACACAGGGCGCACTGCTCGTGATGGAGCTGTTTTTGCTGGGAGTACTGTTTTATCTCGGACGCCATCTGATCCAGCCCTTTCACAGAATGCAGGATCTGGCTTATGAGCTGTCCAAAGGAAACCTGCAGGGCGATGTCAAGGCGGACAGGAGCCAGTATTTTGGAAAATTCCTGTGGGGGCTGAGCGAACTAAAAGACGCCCTGCGCACAAGCCGCAGGCGGGAGCTGGATCTTCAGCGGGAGAAAAAACTGCTCCTGCTCTCCCTGTCACACGACATCAAGACGCCGCTGAGCATGATCAGCCTCTACGCGAAGGCGCTGGAGGACGGCATCTATCAGACCGGAGACGAACAGCAAAACGCGTACCGCCAGATCGGGGAGAAGGCAGGGCAGATCGAGGAATTTGTCGGTGAGATCGTGAAAGCGTCCAGGGAGGATATCGTCCGGATCGAGGTCGTGAAGGGTGAGTTTTATCTGAAAGAGCTGATGCAGTGGGTGGAAACGGTCTACGGGGAAAAATGTGTGCTGCGCAAGTGCGCACTGACGATCGGAACGTATCAGAACCGCATTTTTCAGGGGGATCTCAACCGTCTGATGGAGGTCTTTGAGAATTTGTTTGAAAATGCATTCAAGTACGGGGACGGGCGCAGGATACAGATCACATTCTATGAGGAAGATTACTGCCAGCTGGTGCGCGTGTTCAACACGGGAGAACCTGTCGCGGAAAAGGATTTTGTGCACCTGTTTGACAGTTTCTTCCGTGGCGGGAACACGAGGGGGCAGCAGGGAAACGGTCTGGGGCTCTATATCTGCCGCGAGATCATGCACAGGATGGACGGAGAGATCTTTGCGGAGTGCGAGGCGGAAGGGATGGCGTTTGTCGTCGTGCTGCCGCTGCAGGGCGTGGGGATCTGTTGATGAAAGATTGGAGAATGATGATGAAGAGAAAAATGAAAGTGATACTGTTGCTACTTATGATGACAGGTATCTGGACAGGGTGTCGGGGGCGGGAGGATGCGCGGCTCACTGACCGCGCAGAGGATACCGTAAGGACACAGGACAGCAGTGGTGATATTGGGAGTGACGCGGAGGATCCGGAAAATCCTGAGAATCCTGAGGATCTTGAGAATCATAAGGATCTTGAGAACCCTGAGGATCCTGAGATAACAGAGACAGGAACAGAAGCGGACAGCGCAGAAAGCATTGGAGCGGAAGCAGGGGCAACAGAGAAAACGGACACTGACCTTGAAACCGAAACCGGTTTTGTCCCGGATGCGGCAGACCGTTTTTATCATACGGCATTGACGGAGGAGCTCAAAGCGCGTATCACCGGGTGTTCCTATCCGGATACGGAGGAGCCGCTGCAGATCTCCTATGAGGATCTGTCATATGTCCATGTCCTCCACTATGATTTTGAGGGGCAGATACAGGAGGGCGAGCTGATCTGCAACCAGGCGGTCGCGCAGGATCTGGTGGAGATTTTCTATGAGCTGTACCTGAGCCAGTACCCGATCGAGAAGATCCGTCTCATAGACGAATACGGCGCGGACGATGAGGTATCGATGGCGGACAACAACACGTCCTGCTTTAACTACAGGCCGGTTCCGGGGAGCTCGAAGCTCTCCAACCACTCGTACGGCCTTGCCATCGACATCAATCCCCTGTACAATCCCTATGTGCGTACAAAGGACGGCAGGGAGCTGGTCTCGCCGGATAACGCCTTGCCATATGCGGACCGCAGTGCGGATTTTCCGCATAAGATCGACAAAAATGACCTGTGCTACAGGATTTTTATGGAACACGGATTTACATGGGGCGGGGCATGGAACAGCAGCAAGGATTATCAGCATTTTGAAAAAAAGTTGGAAGATCAGTAACTTCGCTGCATCCTTGGATTGTAGAAAAGAAAGCCCCCGATCAAGAGAATAGACGCTTGTCACAAGGTCCCCGATAATGTATGAGCTGACGCCCGGGGCGGATGTCCACCCCGCCTGCGCCGCCTGCAGCGCGGCACTGTTTACAGGAATCGGTGTCTGTGATACGTACAGTGCTGCTTTTGCGACGATGGCATGGAAACTGGGTGTGCCGATGTATCTGGTGGTCGGGGCGACCAGCACGACAAAGGGAGGTTATACGCCGCATGTGTGGTGTCAGATGGATGCTCCCGACGGGACAGTCTATGTGTTTGACCCGCATATTGATTATCTGAATACACTGCGCGGGTCGGGGGCGCCAGGCAATGTGCGTTTCGGACCGACACAGGCTCAGGCGTCAGTTCCTGGTAACAATACGGCGCAAAAAAACTGGAAATTTCCATTTACTTGATTGAGTTTCAGTCAGATATACAGTATAATAAAAAAAGTATCGCTGTATACATGTATTAATGTATTAAATAAGAAGTGTAACGATTCTGTGCAGTGGGCAATGTGAACAGGACGTTATCTGTTGCTGATCGGACAGGATCTGGCTTTTTGCGTGTTACTGGAACAGAGTGAACAGTAACCGTTACCTTGTGGGGAGCGTCCGGCATTTTCGGAAGCGCCCTGCATTTTCAAAGAGGAAGAGGCCATGGAAATGGACAGTATGATGAACGAGTATGATTCGAAGCTGTTTGACGTGCTGGCGCAGTCGTCAAACAGGACATTTTTCTTTGCCAGCAACATGAAAGACAATACGGCGCGGTGGTCGAAGGGGGCGGTGGAGTACTTCGGCCTGGGGAGTGAGATCCTCTATCCGGCTGATATAGAGTGGCTGAAGCGGATCCACCCGGACGACAAGAGGGCGTACCTCAAGGACTTTGAGGATATGGCAAATCATGTCAGCGCATACCACGACGTGGAGTACCGGATGCTCAATGCCGAGGGTGAGTATGTGTGGGTCAACTGCAAGGGGTACATGACCTATGACGATGAGGGCAGGATGGATTTTTTTGCCGGGTTTGTCACGAACATGGGCGTTCGCAACAAGATCGATCCGGTGACGGGGCTGTGGACGCTCCAGGAGTTCCGCAAGGACGTGGAGGATCTGCTCTACGACAGCAAAAGCGGTGCGGCGGTCATGATCGGACTGAAAAATTTTAAGCGGATCAACGACGAGCACGGGTATTCATACGGCGACAAGACGCTCTATGCGATCGCCCACAAAATGCTGTCGGTCAGGTCACGGGGGACGCGCATCTACCGCATGGACGGTTCTGACTTCGCGCTTTTGATCGAGGGCGGAAGCTGTGAGGAGGTGGGCAGGGAGATCGAGAAGCTCCGACAGGCGTTCCTCACGCTCAATGTAGAGCAGGGATATGTGCATCTGGATTTCCGGGCGGGCGCAGTGCTGTTTCCGCAGAACGGCAAATACATCGACCAGATCATGAGCAGCATGCTCGTGGCGCTGGAAAATGCCAGGAATAAGGGCATCATGGGGGTGTCCTTCTACACGGAGGAGATGCGCCTGAAAAAGACCAGGCTGCTGAGCCTGCGGGACGCCATGCGCGAGAGCGTCAATGACAATTTCAGGGGATTTTTGATCGTGCTGCAGCCGATCATCGATTCCAGAACCGGGCGGGGAACAGGCTGTGAGACGCTCCTTCGCTGGGAGGACGAGCGGTTTCCGGGGATCGGACCGATGGAATTCGTTCCGATCCTGGAGGATACGGCGTACATCATCCCGGTGGGAAAGTGGATCATCGACCAGGTGCTGCGGGATCTCAGGGAGTGGGAGGATCAGGGGAACAATCCGATCGAGAAAGTTCATGTCAACGTCTCCTACATGCAGCTGCACGATGACGATCTGGTCGATTACACGACGGGTAAGCTCGAGGAGTACGGCATCGCGCCGGAGCGCCTCGTGCTGGAGCTGACGGAGAGCTGCAGGATCGGGCGCATCGACGAGCTGACCGGGCGGCTGCAGAAGTTCAAGGACCGGGGGATCGGCATCGCGCTCGATGACTTTGGCACCGGCTACGCGTCGCTTGCGGTGCTCAAGGATATCCCGACAGATATTGTCAAGCTGGATCACACGATGATCAGATCGGTGGTCGGCACAGAAAAGGAGCGGAAGCTGATCGAGTTCATCATCTCTTTCTGCAACAATGTGGGGATCATCGTCTGCGCGGAAGGCGTCGAGAATACGACGATCATGGGAATCGTGAACGCGGCGGGCGCGGAGCTGCTTCAGGGGTATTATTTTGACAAGCCGCTGCGCGTCGAGGAGTTTTACAGGAAATATGTGAAGCAAATGTGAGGGAGACTGTTATGAAAAGATTGATAGCTTTTTGGATTTCGATGATGCTGGGGGCAGCGCTGATGACAGGCTGCGGCACAGCGAAGCAGGCGCAGCCTGACGCGGGACCGGTGACGGTCAATGTCACCGCGCTGAAAGGACCTACCGCTATGGGAATGGTGGCGTTCATGGACAGGGCGGATTCCGGTGAGCTTGCGGACAACAATTATCATTTTGAGATCGCCGCCGCGGCGGACGAGGTGACGCCCAGGCTGGTGCAGGGGCAGGTGGATATCGCCGCGGTGCCCGCGAACCTTGCATCTGTGCTTTACAACAATACGGAGGGCAAAGTGGAGGTGCTCGCGGTCAACACGCTGGGCGTGATCTACATCGTGGAAAGCGGCGACACGGTATCGAATATCAGCGACCTGAGAGGAAAGACGATCTATGCCAGCGGAAAGGGCGCGACGCCCGAGTATGCCCTGAATTATATTCTTGCGCAGAATGGCATCGATCCTGAAAAAGATCTGACGATCGAGTGGAAGAGCGAGCACGCGGAGTGTCTGTCAGCGCTGATGGCGGAGGAAAATGCGATCGCAATGCTGCCGCAGCCATTCGTGACCACGGCGCAGACCAAGAGCGACAAGATCCGGGTCGCGCTGGATCTCACGCAGGAGTGGGACAGGATCGGCACGGATTCCGCCCTGCTGACAGGGGTGGTCGTGGCGCGAAAAGAGTTCGTGGACGCCAATCCGGCGGCGGTCGAGGCGTTTATGGAACACTATGCTGAGTCTGTGGCATTTGTCAATGAAAATGTGGAGGACGCGGCGGCGCTGATCGAGAAGTACGACATCGTTCCGGCGGCGGTTGCCGTCAAGGCGGTTCCGGCCTGCAATATCGTGTTCATCACGGGCGACGAGATGAAGCAGAAGCTTTCGGGATATCTGGCAGTTCTTCTGGAGCAGAACCCGAAATCCGTGGGCGGTTCGCTGCCGGCAGATGACTTTTATGCACAGCCCCGCGCAGGGGAAACCGATCGTTGAAACGGAAAGAAAAGCATGAAATCCGTCTGTGGGCAGTGCTGTTCTGGATCGCCGTGTGGCAGCTGGCGAGCATGCGGCTGGACAGCGATATTCTGCTGGTGTCGCCGTTCCGGGTTTTGTGCAGGCTTGGCGAGCTCGCGCTGACGGCGGCATTCTGGCGGGCAGTCTGCTTCACGCTATCGCGCATCGCGTCGGGTTTTTTCCTGGCGGCAGTGTCGGGCGTGCTGCTGGCAGCTGTGGCGTCCCGTTATAGCAGGATCCGGGAGCTTCTGATGCCTGTCATGCTGACCGTCAAGTCTGTGCCGGTCGCGTCGTTTATCATCCTTGCGCTGATCTGGTTTTCGTCGGCAAACCTCTCTGTATTGATCTCGTTTCTGATGGTGCTGCCGATCATCTACACAAGTGTGCTGGATGGTATCCGGAGTGTGGACAGGCAGCTTCTGGAGATGGCACAGGTGTTTCGGATTCCGGGACTGCGCGTGGTGCGGTACATTTACGTGCCGCAGGTCATGCCCTTTTTTTACCCGGCGTGCAGTGTGGCGCTTGGGATGAGCTGGAAAGCCGGGGCGGCCGCGGAGGTCATCGGCATCCCGAGAGGTTCGATCGGCGAGCGCCTGCAGCAGGCCAAGGTGTATCTGGACACGCCGGATCTGTTCGCGTGGACGCTGGTGATCGGGGCGGCCAGCCTTTTTTTTG